>PSRJ01000216.1 GCA_003175985.1 Terriglobia bacterium | reverse complement strand
CGAAACATCGCCACGGCTACGGTGCCGATTTGAGTGATCGACCACCCGATAGCCAACGCAAAAAGCCCAAATCCCGCCAGCACCAGAGTGATGGTAGCTATGGTAGAACCAAACCACACGACGATCTGCGCTTGCCCCAGGAACTTAAAGTCCTGAAGACCTGGTAGAAACGATTGAAAGATTTGTAGAGGAAACGCCACGACGAAAGCAGCCATGCTGACGGCAATCGGACCGCGAAAACTGGCCCAATCACTCGGGAGGAAAACCCACGCACCGACGACACCCAGAATTACCAATGGCATTTGGAACAAGATCAGTCGAATCATGTGGCCAAATAAAAGCGATAATTGCTGAGGCCTGTCGGCTTCCGAAGTCCTGCCAACCGCCGATGCCGCTTCGCGCGGTAGTATAGTAAGTATCCCCACGTCCAGTAGGCCCAGGTACATCAGAAGCTGAGTACCTACCAACCATAAGCCATAGTCGCGTTGGCCGATATGCTTCAACAGAAAAGGCGTCAGCCAAACACCGACTGCCATCACAATCGCCTGGTAGGTGTAACCTAACCAGACACCGTGGAAAAAGCGGCTCGTGCGGCTTGCCTTAACGTCGGTTGTCTTGATGCTGGCGTCCTGCGTAGTCAAAGTAGAGCTCTCAGAGTCTTGACAGATTTACCACGCCGTCTCCGAGTGATTGATCAACGCGTGCTTCCAGCGGTTGCTGCTTCGGCCCAGTGTTGGGCACTTGGTTGGAAACCATTACAGGCTTGCGGGCAAGAATCATAAGATCCATTGGAGGACCTAAGTGGAGTATCGTGTCCAGGGCAGATAAACCCCGGAGGAAGAACCGAATTCGCCATGGCCAGTGGGGCCAGTTCGCCAAGATCGAGCGGAAGAAGAAGTGCATACAAAACCGATTATCCAGCACCTCCAAGCCCCGCTCAGCCAGAAGTCGATCAAGCTCTTCGTGGCGATACCCCTCCCTCACATGGTTCTTATCCGGAACCGCGGGAGGCGTCGGTACCGTGATGAGAAGGCAGCCGCCGGGGACCAGAACCCGATTCAATTCATCCAGGGCTTGGCCGTGCGCTGGAATATGTTCCAACACCTCGCTACAGAGGATGAAGTCGACAGTGCAGTCGGCCAGTGGGATATCCGTCAGGCTACCTGCCACGCGCACCTGTTTCGCGTGCAGCCGAGCGAACGTATGGGAGCTGTAACTCAGATCATAGTCCAAAAGCGTTTCCAATTCCGGCAAGCCAGCTAAGTACAGGGAATAGCCGCCTTCACCGGCTCCCGCATTCAACACACGCCGAAACGAGCGCTTCGACTTAGCCGCTCTGGAAATGAGTTCTCGTAACAGCGGCCCTTGAACAATTTGCCTGCCTTCATCGGGCCAGGCCTGCAATAACGGCCGGAGAACTTTACGAAGTGTGCTGTTAGGAAACATAGGCGGAAATGGGCGTTGGCGCGACGGTGCAAAACCAAGCGGACAGTTCTTCCAGCCGGGCCGGACCCGCGTAATGCTCGACATCGGCGCGGGCGAGCATGCCCATCTCGGGGAGTTGGCGGCGCCGTTTCATAGCATCCTCCAATGCCGCCGCAATCTGCTCCGCTTGCGCGCTTGGTACGACCCAGCCACTCAGCCCCGGCCGGATACACTCGGCTGCCCCAGCTTCGGGGGTTGTGACTACGGGCAGGCCCGCAGCCATTCCTTCCACCAGGACGAAGGGCAATCCATCCTCGAGAGTGGGAATTACCATGACCTCCGATTCGTGGTATACCGGGAGCGGATCTCCGGGAGCACATCGTACTTGCAAGCCAGCCGCAGCGCCGGCGAAGAGCCTCGCGCAATCCCGGTCGCCCGTAGCGCCCACCATATGTAGCGCCACGTACTTACTCCCTATCATCTTCATTGCTTGCAGCAAATAGATGAATCCCTTGCGCAGGTCCAAACTGCCTACATAGCACACTCTGAGTGGACCATCGGCCGGAGGGCGAACGGCCGCCGGGCGGAACTTGTCCAGGTTTACGGTTTGCTGAACAACTTTCACCTTTTCGGCAGATATGCCATAGCGTGTCATCGACGTCTTTCCCCACTGCGAATACGTGCGGATGTAGGTTGCTAATTCATACTCTTCTTCAACCCGGTCTATCATTTCCTGACTGGGATGCCCTCGAAACAGCCCGCAGTGCCATTTTCGGGATTCGCGTTCATAGACGTCATAAAAATTGCGGATGTGACCGTTGGGGTTATCGAGGACAGTTGGTACTCCTGACCTCCGTGCCCACTGCAATGTTTCCAGCGCCACCTGGGTGAACAGGTAGCAGGCGCGCGGACTGGCTGCTCCGACGATTCTCGCTGCTTGCTTTCCAACAGACCGGTCCCGAAGGTAGACCAGTTGTCCGGCTCTCCATCGCAGCGGCGAATATCGGGCCAGCCAGTTCGGAACTGTCGGCTGCAGATTAATCCAATGCGCGTCCGGTAATTCGCGGCCCAGCGACCACGGGGTCGAGGCGCCCGGCCCGAGGGCCGTTACTTGTCGAGGCCCCCTGGTTATGGCTGTAATGGCCGAGGCTACGGAATGTCCCAAGCCGCCCGTGCCCGCGCGCACGCCGTATACTAGCGCGACACCATCACCCGTGTCGGCGGTTCCTGTCTTATCCACATTCGGAGTGTTCATCTCGGTGGCGGTCCGTAATGGTTTCTGACGTAATCACACATGCCGAGTACGCGGCTCCGGAAACTGAAGGCGTAATCCTTGTTTGGAGGCGAAAGCAACATTCTCAACGTATTTGGAACCATTAAGAACAGTCGAATCGCCGCCGCCCACCAACCCGCGTAAGTTCTCACAAGCAACAAAGAGTTTCGAGTAAAGAGATAGCTTCGCACTCCGCTCAGAGTCCACGTTCCGGGATTGAGCACGATGGAGCCCCAAACAATGGCAACTTTCCAGTTATGCCGGCGCGCACGCAAGCCGATTTCATGTTCGTCGCCGTAGGCGAAGTACCGCTCATCGAATAGGCCGATCTCCTGCAGACATTGGCGGCGAAACAACATTAATGTGCCGTTCGGAAGATCCACGGCCTCTACCGCGCCGGCGGGTCGCGGTTCTACTCGCGTAATGCGGACATATCGCAATCGAGAGAATTTCGGCACTTCGGCTCGTCCGTATTCGGGGCACGCAATTCCGATCTTCGGATCGTCTTGCATACTCTGAATCAACATCACGAGACTGTCCTTGTCCGGCATGGCATCGTGGGAACTGATAAAACAGAAATCGCCCTGACCTTCATCCAGCCAATTCCGTAAAACTCGGTTAAACGCCCGCCCCCAGCCGAGGTTATCTTGCATGGGAACGATGTTTACTTGGGACGGGATCCGTTGCTTTAGCTCCTGCAATGCCGAAGGTTCCGAAGCGTTGTCCACCACGTGAACTGCTAAGGGAAGAGGTTGTGCCATGAGCGCGCGGACGGTTTGAGCACACTCCTCCGGCCGGTTCCAATGCAAAATGAAAATCGGTATAGGCCCGGATATTGGGTTCATTCTGGTGTGAAGACTACGACGTGTGCTCCCGTCGGTATAACGTATAGTCGTATTGACTCTTATGAATCAAGTGGTAGCCGGAACGGCCTAGCCGCAGTAGCAAAGAAGCAGTGGTGGCCCTTGATGCCCCACCTCCGAGAAAATGGTGGAATTCGACGCAGATTTGTGTCGGAAATATGTCGTTGGCAAGGCAGGATTCTAAAACTTCATATTCGAAACCCTCGATATCGATTTTCAGTAAGTCGATACGAGTATGGTTGTTGAGCTTCATTTCCTCCAGCAGCGTCGTACACGGCACAGTTTCCACTTCTGAAGAATCCGGAGCCTTTCGCCAATGAGATAATCCGTGACGGCCATCATCCACAGGCGCAAAGGCCATCGCGCTGGAAGCTCCCGCCAGTCCGAGTGCCTTAAAGTGAAGCTTATCTCGGTACCGCGAAGCGCCGGCTATCGTATCCAGTGCCATGGGCGATGGATCAAACAAATGAACCGTCACTCCAAATCGCTCGATCAGCTCCATCTCGAAACTGATGTCCTCCCCGACTCCTCCGCTGTACACAACGGAAGACGGCCCCAGATGTCCTGTGAGGATCGTCCACGGGCAGCGGCTACCGAGGGTTTCCTTATCTCTGTAATCTTTGCAGAACGCTGCATCGAATCTTCGCCGGAGTATTTGACGCAATCCCGATGGCACTATCGCCTTGTAAGTCGCTCCCAGCATGCGCCTGTTCCTTGATATCGAAAGCAGATTTCGGTTAGTGAGAATAGATCTCGTACGGCCTTGTCCCGACACGTCTCAGTGGCGACCGTGCCTTCGAAATCGCAACTTCCCGGGCAGGGACCACGACGGTCCAGCCGACGGCAAGGAGCATTAGGAAAGTACTCGGGATCGCGGTCAACAAGCCCACGCCAATAGCGGAAGTGACAAAGGATACCGAGTACCAGCACCAGATCACCCGGCGCGGAGCGCGCGCCGGATGTTTCAGAAAAGGAGTGCGGCGAATGATGCACCAAAGCAGAAACCCGATCCAGATCGAGAGACCGATGATACCCTGCTCCGCCAAAATTCGCGTAAATTCGCTCTCTCCACCGATCGGACTTTGAACCTGGCTCTGCAAGAAATAGGGCAGACTTGTTCCGCCGCCGCCCAGGCCATTCCCCATCGGGTGTTCCATCAGAATTTCGAAAAAGGACCGGTTTACGCTTCCCGCAATCCGTTCCACGACCATATCCGAATCGCTCAAGGATTTGAATCTCTGAAAACGCTCGTTCGTCAATGCCAAGCTGCCAAGGCAGAGAATTCCGATGAGCCAAAGTGCCTGTTTTTTCACCGTCATGCCGCCGCCAAAAACGATGACGATCACTAAAAACGAGGCCATGACGACGAACGTTCTCGTCGATGCCAGTAACACGCCGCAAAATGCGGCTCCCATGCCCGCAAACAGCAGCATTCGTTTCAAGCCCCCCCGCGACGGCTCTATCCACGCCGCGTACAGAAACGGGATAGAAGCGACCATAGTGCTCGCATATCCGTGCGCACTGGTGAAGATCGCGGGAATGCGATAGTGACCACCGGCTACGTCGGCGCTGGAATAAATGATCGAGGTCACCGGACTCCTCGGGAAGAACGGCTCAATGCCGCGGAAATACTCCAGAACTCCAAATCCCAGTGCCAGGAGATTGAGAGCCGCAAGGCCGCATGCGAACAGCCTCAGTTCTGACGGTCTCAAACGGCTGCCGAGGAGCAGCACGGGTATAAAGAAGATATTTCCGCGAAGACCAACCAGAGATACGAGAAAGGGCTGAAATGGGAGCAGGAAGAGAAGGCACGGCCAACCCATAAGCGCTACTATCCAAAGGCGCAAGGCTGAACTGTTCTTTTCTGAGTTATCGAAGAATCGGTTGAAGCTGGCTAAGTAAAGTCCGGCAAGGCTCGCGTCGAAGATGAAGTGGGAGGCAGCGGCTAACAGATTGGCTCGCAGAATGCCGTAGAGGTAACCTACGCCGGCCGCAAACACCAGCCCTGCCCACAATGATTTCTTGGCCGCCACGAACGTGCAGAGGAAAGCTAGGACACACAGGATGAGAGCGGTCACGACGCCACTGCCTCCGCAATCCGGCAGTTTCGAAGCCCCACGAGCGTCTCATGGATACGGTTGATTTGGGTTGCTATATCACACAGAGCGCGAGCCCTTTTCGGTCCAAGTTGTCCCAACTCCCGGCGCGACTCAGGCTGAGTAATGAGTTGTTTCAGACAGGAAGCCAGTGCGTTTGTATCATCCGGCGGAACCAGCCGGCCTTCATTCCCGGTCAGTATCTCTGCGGCTGCTCCCAAACGCGTCGTTACCACTGGCAATCCGGCCGCGAGAGCTTCGATGAATACGATTCCGAACGGCTCGGGAGCCAGATTCGGTTGACAGAATATATCAGCAACCGCAAGGATCGTATCTACGTCCGTTCGCTGCCCGAGAAACCGCACGCGGTCCGCAATACCCGAATGTGCCGCTTCCTGCCGAAGCCGTGTTTCGTATTCCTGTTCTTCGGCTCTCTGGGCCCCCCCCACGAAGCAGCATTGCCAGCCCGCTAGATCTCTCAGTTTTGCGAGCCCGCGCAGGTGGAGCGAGTGCCCTTTCCATTGCTCCATGCGGCTAACCTGTACGATCAGAACAGCATCCGGAGAGGCCCCCAAGGATTGCCGGACTAAGGCCTTATCGCACACTATGGCTGGTTGCGTCACCACCGGGTAATAGATGGTTTGAAGGCGGACGTTACTGAACAGCGAAGGCATTGACGCGGCAGTGAACTGGCTGTTGCAGATGACTAGGTCCGGCTGGGTCGCTTGAGCCCATCGTTCTAACCAGCCCCCACCGTTAGCTAAACCATGCGCCCAAAACACCACGGGTTTCCCAGCGGCCTTTACTGCCGGCCCGAATACCGCAAAATTCCACGGCATATGGCAGATTACGACGTCTGCCGCTGAATGGTCCAATAACTCTCGCAGGCGGCGGCGGCTCTGCCAAACCGTCCAAGGACGGCTGACCCGCACCGGTCCGAGCAAATGTACCGGAACACCGGCTTGGCGGAGTTCTTTGCTGAATCTGCCCTCGAAGCAGCATGCAAAGGAAGACTTCATCGCCGGGCAAACGTTCCCGTGACGTGCCATCGCCAGCAGGAAAGTCTCTACGCCGCCGTACATGTTACCGGCATTGATATGGAGAACTCTCATCGATGGTGTCGATTCAGGGCTCCGGCGATCGAGGAACTGATATCGAGAACATCAGCGGACGCTTTGGAGTCTGGCCCTGGTCTCCCCTCCTTCTCCATACGCGATTCTGCCCACAGCCACCGCGACGGCATGGGTCTATTCTCCGAGATCGCCGCCGAAGGATTACCGACCACGCCGTGTAGCATCGGATAGTCCGCTTCGTGCCGGTCTTCAGCTTCAATCAATGAGACGCAATGGGACGTCGAAAAACGTGAGACCAGTAACTCCTCGGCCTCTCTCCCATGTAACTCGATAATCAAGTCCCATTGCCGTGTCCAATCGACAGTCCCAGGCCGAAAAAGATTTGTCTCATAACCTTCGCAGTCGCACACAACCAGACAGCGGCGATTGGCAAACTGCCTCATTTGCCGTTCGGAAAACCAGGATCGCACGGTAAGCAGGTGCTGGACATTATTACGCTTGGCCAGTACTCGACAATAATGACGCTCTCGGGGTTCCGGTTCGAAAGCGTACGCGGGTATTCGGAGTTTCCACGCCAACCCAACGGCATAATAGCCTTCTGCCGATCCGATATTGATCACGCAGTCATAAGACCGGCTGAATGCCGTGTTGAGAACGCCATGGAGTTCCTTCTCTGCTATCCCCAAAAGATACGGAACCGATGGCCTGACTCCCAACTCTGAGGCTGGATACCGCAGACCTTGAAACGGACCACCCATTACTGTTTCACCGTAGGCCCGTATGAACGCGAGGTTATCCTTAGGTATTCCCATCCGCTCCACATAACGAATCTGGTGATTCCGGGAGCGGTAGGCGCTGATCGTATTGGACGCTCGGGCGGGAAGCACCGACTTCAGAAGCTTCTTGAACCCGCGAATCACGAACTGGAGTTCCCCCACGTAGATGTCCTTGTGGGTTCCGGCAGGGAGTGTATGCTCGCCGATCTCGTATTTATCGAAGCATCACGGGCGTTCGTGTAAACACTCATGAGTTCGCGCGCCAGCCGCACTCCATCAAATGCTTGTAATGCCGCGAGGCGTGCCGCGTGCCCGAGTCTCGCCCGTAGGGATGCATCCTGGCCCAGACGTACGATTTGCTGCGCCAGATCCACCGCATCTCCGGGCGTGTGTCCCAGAGCCGTACTTTCTTCCGTAAACAACTCGGTTGCGCCGCCCGACCGGCTTACGATCACTGCCTTCCCGGCGGCCATTCCTTCCGCAATGACCATACCAAAGGGCTCGGGTTCGGTGCTCGCGTGTACGATAACATCGAGGGCGCGCATCGCCGCAGGAACATTCTCGACAAAACCCGTGAACCCCACGCTGCGCTCCAGCCCAAACTGTTGAGCCTCTTGCTTGAGTTCCTCCATGCTCCATTGGCTGGCTCGTGTCTGATAAATAGGAGCGCCGATGACATAACCTCGGACCGAAACGCTTTTGGCTGCCCGCGCCACTGCTTCCAGAAACACTTTGTGGCCCTTCCAGCGGGCAAATGTTCCCACCAGGCCGACACGCAACACAGGAGACGTAGCCGGTGGTAATCCGGAGATAGAATCCAGATCGAGTGTTTCCCCTTCCGGATGGAACTGGGCTCGTTCCACGGAGTTGTAAATGGCCGCAATACGTACATCCGGCAGGACGGCACTCACATCGGAAGCCACGCTCCTCGAGTTGGCAATAACTGCGGTACATTGTCTGCGATTTCGTCGCAACAAAACTCTCATAACACGCCGCGACCGCAGGTAGTCGTGAATGTGCCAGACCAGCGGAGTGCCCCGCGGTCGTGCCCAGGCTCCGAGGAGGTGCATCTTAAGCCCATTGGTGTGGATCAGGTCCGGCGCAATCGCTTCTATAGTCGATGCTAATTTTCGTGCATAGATGGCGGCGGGAATCGCCGTCCGGGAAATCGAACTGAGGACCGCCAGCGCCGAGGCGCCCGAATCGCCAAGTCGTGCTACAGACGGCGGGAATGGCATCACAATCACCGAAGCGCCAAGCGCTCGGGCGCGTCCCTCCAGCGGCCCAGCCTCTCCAAGCAAAAGCCGAAGATCCCAGTCCGGTGCGGCAGACCGTAAACCCCCCAGTATTCCGAGCAAGGCTGTTTCGGCCCCGCCGATCTGTCCGCACGGATTCAGATAAAGTATCTTCATCTCGGGAGGGGTTGCTCCGGCGTCGCGAACCGGTCCAGCAGGTGCGGGTATAGCGCGGCGGCAAACCGAGTCGCATCTTTCATGCTTGGATCCACGGACGCATCCCGCCCGAGCGGAATCACCACTCGGACGAGACTTACGTCCGATCGTCGATACCGCAACAGGTCTGGTAGAAGATGCAGCTTGAACTCGAACTCGTTTGCCCAAATCCGCCTTTCATTCTGATACCAGTACAGCACTAGAATGCTTTCCGTGCCCTTTTCCAGAACGTACTTGTTTGCTGGAATTCCGTCCGGTCTTCCTGGAACCGGAAGCTTGATGGATTGCGATTCCCTTACCAGCCATCCTGCTCCGGGTAGACACACGCGGGGAGAGTGGGGTCCGTAGGCAGTTTGCAAAGACTTGAAGTACGCTACGAACAGACTGATGAAGCTGCCATCCGATATCCTTCGGTAGTCCCGCTGAATGTAGTCGTCCGGCCTGAGATAGGCGGCTACATCCGGTTCGAGGGGCTGTTCCCTTTCTAAAACCCAGGAGGAAATTCTGCTTGGGATCACATCCAAATCGAGCTTCGAAGGAGCGTGCTCCCCAATGAACAATGCGTAGGAACTGGAAACTTGCGCGATCAAGATCATGCTGATCGCGATCATTGCAGTGCGGCGTGAAATGGATTTGCGCTCAGACATGTGCCACCTCTCGCGACGGCCACTTCACGAGCACCCGGTGCAGCAGCAGCAGGAGGACTGCCCCTAGCCCCAGCCCGAAATAGCCGAATGCCTCATGCAACATGCCGTGAGCCAATGCGCGATTATACTGGCCGACAACACCCGTAGCCAGGATGCGTCCAGCATTACAAAGGATAGCGACTGGCACTACCGCACACAGCATGATGATCCGGTGCGCCCGCCGGCCAACAAAAAAGTAATTGTAGGCCACGGTCAAAAACAGCAGCGAAGTTAGAGACCGAATACCGCTGCAGGCTTCCGCGACGGCCAGCTTTTCGCCAACCATCTCCAGAATATTCCCTTCTCGCAGCACTGAGTAGCCCAACGCCTCGAGGGAAACCTCCCCCAGCCGGCTCGCCAGCAACTGGAGCTGCAGGGTAACCTGCTCGTTGATGAAGCTGGGAGGCGCAATCATCAAGAGCAGCGTCAGCAGCGGATAGGCGAGAGCCCGTACGATTCGAAGTCCATGCAGAGCAGCGATGCATCCCGTTAGCCCGACGAGTAAACTGATCCGGCTGATCCACACCCACTGAGTCAACATACTCAGCATCCAGGCCAGCGCGGCGCCGAAGACGATCAGGATACCCCAGTAACTTGGGGCCGATGGAATACGTTTTAAATCCTCCTGCTTGGTCCAGATCATATAGGCGGAAACCATGGGCACGATGACACCGTGCTGCATGTTGATTCCGTCATCGAACCAACTCCCAATGAGGCTTAGGATCGTGGGCCCGAACGCTGCTGCCAACAGCGCGGCGATGAAAATCCACGGAATACTTTCCGACTGCTGCAGCCGTTCAACAATGCGCTTTTGAGGAACAGCTTCGGTTTCAATATTCATTCTTGCCACGATGCTCTTGCGAAGAACGCGCGCGCCTCACCGGCCGGCGTAGTTGTAGTAACCTTGGCGGCTCCTTCTGGTCGCCTTGAAATCGTTCAAGACAGTGCCCAACAAAGGTGTTTGATCTTCCGACAACTGCTGGTACGCTTGAAGCGCCGCGACACGGTCTGTAACGCCCGAGCGCAACACCAGAAGGACTCCGTCTGCGAATTCCGCCAAAAGACGCCCGTCAGCAACCTCCAGTATGGGAGGTGCATCGATCAGCACGATGTCGTACTTCTCGCGCACCATCTGAAAGAAGCGGCGGATTTCTGAACCGTACAACATCTTGGAAATACTGCCGGACTTTGGACCGTTAGGCATAACAAAGAGGCCAGGAACAGTGGTCAGCAGCCCAAATCTTTCCGGAGCCGCTGAACCTTCCTCCAGGATGTTGGTCAGGCCCCAAGTGTCCGCTAGATCGAAGACCTTATGCAGCCTGGGCCGCCGAAAATCCCCGTCTAAGATGAGAACCGACCTGCCAGTCTCGGCAAGCGCGGTGCCCAGGTTACTGACGATCGTCGTTTTTCCTTCTCCCGCGCCGGGGCTGGTCACCAGAATTACGCGAGGCGGCCGTCGCGTCCCGTTGCCCAGCATCAGCGACGCCAGTGTGACGCGAAAAGAATCCGCCAGTAACTGCGAAGCTGGCGCACTATCCCAGAACCCCACTCTTGTATCAAGGGAAACTTCGGATCCAACCATTTCGCCGGCATTCCTCGATTCCCGACCCAGTAACAGACGCCACGCCGGTCGTGACCCACGAGGTTCGATGGATGGAATAACTCCCAATTCCGGAACATTCAACAACGTCCGCGAATGCCCGGGCGTGCGGACGCTCTTATCCATCCTCTCCCAGAGAAACGCTATCCCCACCGACAGAAACAAGCCGGCCATTGTGCCGAACGCAATATTAAGCGCGGGGCGGGGTTTATAAGGCTTGGCTGGCGGAGTGCTGGGATCTACCAGGCGTATGGTGCCCATTCCTAGCGGAACCGAGCTGTTGATATTACTCTCGTTAGCCTGCAGGAGCATGGCGCTATAGGTCTGTTGTAAGGTCTCGACTTCTCTCTTGAGTCCGCTATACTGTGACGCTTTGGTGGCTTCCGCGGAGACCTGACTCGCTTGTTTCGTATAGTCGGCGCTGAGCAGCTTTTCTCGGCGGAGTGCGACGTCATAATCATTCTTGATCCGCTGGATTTCCGCGGTCACTTCCTTGTTCAGTGTGATCTGGAGCTCGTTGATTTGTACTTCGATCTTCTTAACCTTGGGGTTATCCGGCGTCAAAGTGGTTTTGAGAACTGCGGCCTCGCGCCGCAAGTCGGCGATCCTTGTCTGATAACCACGCACGTTGATGTCTTCCAGAACGCCGGGAAGTGCCTCGGGCGAAGTTTTCGCCACCAATTCATACTTGGCCTGCTTGGCAATGCGGTCCGCCTGGATCGCCGAGAGCTCTCCCTGTAGCTGCCGCAGTTTCGAGTTGTCCAGTGTATTGTCCTGGAGAACAAATAGGTTGCCGGAACTCTGTACAAACTCCTGCAGGTGTTGCTGTGCCTCCTGGAGTTTGTTCCGGGTTTCTTCGAGCTGTCCCGAGAGCCACTGGCTGGTCTGTTGCAGATTCTGCGCCCGGCCCTGCGAATTCTGTTCGATATATTCGTTTGCCAGAGTATTGACGAAATTGGCAGCAATATCTGGGCTGGTGGAGTCACAAGTAATTTCGATAATTCGTGTGCCGTTAATTGGCCGCGCATCGAACGTAGCGAGGGCGACATTCAATCCGCTGGTCATCAGGGCCATCGGGTCCTGGGTGTTGGTCGTCAGCCTCCGCCGCAGCCGCGAAAAGATATCGTTTTGAACGGGAGGCGGAGGCACCGTTTCCAACTGCAGGCGCTCCATCACGCGTCGCAGGAATGACGAGCTGCGTAATAACTGGATCTGCGTTTGAATGTTGACCTGACTGACCTCATCATTTCCTGAGACCCCGGAATTCTTGAACAGAGTTACCGTTGGAGCTTGCACTTCCAGAAGTGCCCGCGATTGATAAACCGGATTTAGAAAAGCGACTGAAAAGAATCCAGCGGCAGCGCCGGCCACAGCGAACAGCGACAGCAGGATTAAGTACTTGCGGAGAAGGTGCCAATAATCGATTCCAGGCGAGGAACTCGCTGGCTCGATTGTCAGTTCACCAGGCTGAACAAAGTAAGAATTCGGAAGCGCCGGCAACCGATTGTTGCCCGGTTCGGGCTGGTCGTGATTCAAGTGCCGCATACGATATAACCTCAGCGAAGCACCAGGATCAGCACCGTGGGAACAAGCGGCACCGCAATCAGGGCGGCCGTTTTCAATACAGCTTTGCGCGAGTTATGGGGGATAAACAGCATGTCATTTGGCAGAAGCGGAAAGTCGCTGGCCTTCCCGCTGAGCACATCCTTCAAATTGATCGGAATACGGGCACGCCGCGAAGTGTTCAACACAGGTCGAAGGATCAGCGCCTTTTCCGCATCGGCGTCTTTTCCCAGCCCTCCCGCTATTGTGATCAATTGAACCAGTGAGATCGAGTCGCGATCCCCTAATTCGATTCCGCCGACCTTTCCTACGTCCCCGTTCACATAGACCATTTCCGCCCGCTCTACCGAAATGACGTCAAACGGCTGCAGGACGATGTCTTCTGCAGGGTTGACGTTGTCGCGCAGACTTCCAATGCTGATCTCCACCGCGCTGGTCTTACCGTCATCGGCCCAGGCGGCATTGGGCAGCGGGATCAGATCATATTCCTTTCGCCGCGTGACCTTGATCCGGCGACTCGCGTTGGGCTGTAGTCCCCCGATGCTCGTTAACATCTCCACCAGCGTGCGGCGGCCCTGCAACGGGTAGATTCCCGGAGAGCGGAATGCCCCTACAAAAAAAACAGGCTCGTTGCGGAACTGCACCACCGTGACCGTCACCTGCGGATTGAGCACATACGCCCGTAAACGCATCGTGAGGTCCGCCTCGAATTGTTCCACCGTGAGACCTGCGACATGGATCGAACCCAGAATCGGCAGCGCAACATTGCCCTCCGTATCGATGCGGAACGGAGTGCCGCTGATCTCCTCCATCTGGTAAGCACGTAACAACACCTGGTCGCCGGGGCCTAACACATATGTGGGGCGAATTCCCTCCGCCGGGACCTGCGTCGCTGGCATCGGCGTGGGTTGCTGCAAATTACCTGGCTGTGACGCAGAGGCGCCGCCCGGCAGTTGCTGCTGCGCCATCCCGACCGCTGAAACTAGCAATGCCACCGCAACCCGACTGACGCTTAGTCTATCCGTGAATCGCGACATCCTACCTCATTGTCTCCAAATTCAGTGCTCGCTTCGACGCTGGCCGCCCCGTTGACCCTGGCACCTTTGACTAGTACCGTTAACTCCTGCAACTTCATGCTCAGATCACAAATCCCGGCCTCCACCGCCTTGAGCTTCTCCATCATATCCTCGGGATTCGGACTGCCGTTCCGGTCATTGATCATTCTCTGTACGGCGTAGCGGGCAAGGTCGGACACGCTCCGCGCACGGGCCGCTTCACAGACTTGGTGAAATTGCTGGAATTCGTCTTCGGAAACTCTAAAATAGACCAAACGATTGCGCGGCCTTAATACGGCCATATCCGTTCTCCTATCGACTAACGCGCCGTCAAATCCGGTGTGAACTGGACGAAGGTGATCCTGGCACCGGCCGGACCCAGTCCCGCTCCACTTCCGCCGCGATCCCGCGATGAAGCAGGCTTATCGTCACCACAATGCGGCATTTGCTTTTGACCTGAACTAAGATGCCCTCCATGCCCTTAAGCGGCCCTTTCTCCACCAGCACGCGTTCTCCCACCTGCAGATAGGGCCATGGCATCGATGGGCCTCCGGAGCGCACTACCTTCCGGATCGCATCCATCTCTTGATCGTCAATCGGAACCGGCTGCTTCCCGACCCCCACTACCTGCACCACCCCCGGCGTAGAAATGATCGGAAGCTTCTGCTCCGCCTCAAACCGGCAGAATACATACCCAGGGAATAAGGGTTTTTCGGTCTCCTTCACGCGATCCGACCAGCGAACCTTCGCTCGATATACCGGCAGGAACTCTTGAAATCCCTTGTCCCGCAGCATCGTGGCGGTGACCCATTCAAAATTCGATTTCACGCGCACGGCGTACCACGGAAGCGGCGCGGCTTTGGCCCATCCCCTTCCACGCTCGAAGGCATTCACGGCGGCAACCAACCCCGCGTCCGAGACCTCTAACAAGCTTTCCATATTTGATGTTCGCGGACTGAAGAGGGCACGCTCCCGCCCTTTCGGTCACATCATCCTCGCCCTACAGGTTAAAAAAACGACCTGGAAAAAACGTGCAACTCGATGATTGCAAAAAGAATTACAACTGTCAATGGACTTAGGTACCGACCTGGGTACTGGTCTTGCTGTAACCATATTTCGAAAGTGATACAACCTTAGTAATCCATCTCTTCGAGCCTAGACCCCTTGCTGGACAAAACGCGACGCAAATGCATCAAGTTTTCTCCATCAAGTGTAAGAGCAGGATTCGGAAAGATGGCAGCTCGGGAGGGATGCAGAGAACCCCGGAATTCTGTTCCGGAGACTATAGTGTCTGCACCCCGCCTATGGCCAGAATCTTCCCGTTAACGTCTAGGTATAGCAGGCGGTAGTACAGCGGACCGATATTTCGATCAACGGGAATGGAGCAGGAGCCGGTACCGCAGTCTGCTGCTTGCGGCAGCATGAGACTAGCAACACTCGGATAGCTAAACATCTGGGCAGTGTACCCATACCGGATGACGATCTTAGAGGCGCCGGGTACGTCCGATAGCAGCGCGGAGAAGGGCGCCGCAGAATAGTCGGATGCAGCCGGAAAAACCCAGAATACGGCTTCGCCCTTATCCAGCGTCAGAGAATCTGATGTGGCGCCTGCACTCAGTGTCGCTACAGGCCCAATACCAAGGTTCGATACCCGGTAGCGTAGGATCGCATTGCCGTTGAGGTAGGGCGTCAGCGTTACCGTAATGCCGGCCGCATTGTCGCTTAAGTTGATCGCGGCCAGCAATGTCCCGTTTACCCCAGTGCGGCAGGCCGTCTGAATTACAGTTCCCAGATCCGGTGCGCCGCAGCGTGGCTGGAACAAGTACTTGGTGATTCGTTTCAGGGGCAAATTAGCATGCGCGGAACTCACGAAGGCAAATACCTGCCCTGTACCGTCTTCCCAGAAGGGACTGACGCCAGACTGGTAACTCTCGCCCCCCGGATTGGAAAACAGCAGGACTGGGTAGGCTTTGCCGGCTGCGTACTGGGCACTGGAGTCCAGCGGTGCAGATCCGATACCTGTGTCATACTGCCGATGGCCCGCGGCTCCCAACAGTGCTGCATTCACGATGCTGGCAAATTGAAACTTTCCTCCGCCCATAGACAACATTCCGGAAGTGGCATTCCTACCCATCAAATAATCGTTGTCCGGCGTGATGACACCGCTGCCGCCGCTGGCCGAATGACCTGTCGGCACCTCCCGCCAGCGATTTTGCGAGCTGTTACACGGGTACGAATCGAGCGGAGCGTACAAGAATCTTCCGCTCAGTATTGCGCTCCCATAAGTGCCGACGCCGCTCCCGCTATTCGCGTTGCTTACCGTGAATGTCATGCCTTGTTTCGTTCCCCCAGCACAACCGGCGGCGAAAGCGAATTGATTGCTAGTCAAATTGGCGCTACCGCTGGCTAAGGACGATAGCGAGAACGACGAGCCATCGGAAAACGTGATCGTGCCGTTATTTCCGGAGCCACTAATGTCTGATGGGAGATATCTGCTTAGAGAACACGATGTGGCCGTCGGGCAGTAGTCGATGAGAAAGTTGCCGTTGTAATAGCTACTGGATGTTCCCGAGATTGCGATCCGTGTCACGCTGGGAACAATGGACCCGATGCCGTGAGGACTGGCGAATGTCACAATGTTATCGGTGATACTGGTGATATTTATACTTTGGCCTGTCGTGAATGGCCAGTACGTGGCATTGATTCCCGTTGAAAGAGCCAGCCACAGCCTGTTACTCTTCATGTTCTGCCACTTGGTTCTGAAGTACACTCCGCTCGTCGGGCAGGTCATTAAGCTGTTGAGAGAGTTTCGCAGCGGCAGATAATTTGTATTCGGGCACCCGGCGCCGTAATACTCGCCGAAATCGGAGACGGTTGGATCTCCCATCCATCCGTAGTCAGCCGTAGCATTGGAGGCGGCCGCCGTGGGATTGGTGATCGGGAGCCGCCCACCAGAGGCTGCTGCCATCTGGCTTACCCAGGTTTGAAAGGCGACGTATGACAGGTAACCGTTCCCAGTCTGCCAGTTGGTAAGAAACGGCTCAATCCTCAAACCGGGGTCGCTTGAGGCCGTAACCGTGTGTGTGCCGAATCCTGCCTTGGTGAAGGTGAACGTGTTGTCGTCTATCTTGGTAAGCGTGTAAGTGCTACCGCCGAGCGTTGTATTCAGGCCGGAATTCGTAGTTGCGCCGAAGATTCCAAAGCTGTGAGCCCCATTTTGATCGAATCCTGTCCAGTGAACTGTACAGGTGTCCGTTACGCAATCGATCTCAGAAAATGGACCACCGGCGTTAATGACCGAAGCCGGTAGGGGATAGTAAAAACTGGAATTTACTTCGTCGGCCCCAGAAATCCCACAAGCTCCTGCATTCCTCCAAGCGGTTACCAATCTTGTCCAGGCCGGGGATGCCCAGCCCTGTGGTGCGACGATTGACGCCCACGCCGCGTTGTCGCCGCCGAGATAAGGCGTTCCGATGGGATGCGGGCAAAGCCCTGTAGTACCAACACCCGTAGCAGTTGCAATGAAGCTAGCCAGACTCGTTGCGTACGCGCCCTCACCCGTACCGACTTGAGGACCTATCCCCGGTTCATAGGCAGTGTAGCCGCCCGCTTTGTACAGCGGCCCATACACCGAATCTGGTAGCCGTGGGTCGCCCTGCTGAAACCCCGAGTTGCCATTGAACAGCGAAGCGAACCAGATGCTGTTGCTCACGTAATTTTGGTGGATCAAGCCATCCGAACCGAAGTTATAAATGGAATTGTTGCCCGTGATCCACTCGTAGAATATGCGGGTGAACGGAATCGTGACCGTTGCGCCCGTAGAGTGCGTCACCGCCGTAGTCCCGAACTGCCCCCTCAGCACCGTAAAATCGCAGGACGGCAGGGCGTTCGGATTAGCCGCCTGCACCAGCATCACCTCGCTGTCTTCAATCACGTAAAACTGACCATTCGGGAGCGTCGCACATCCATTGACAAACAAGTCGGTGTTTACGTTGTTAAAACTCCCGTTTTGAGTGGTTGTCAGAATGGCCGGATTCGTAGACATTGCCAGTACCTGGGCGCTGCCGAAGCCCACACCCGTAATCAATCCAGAGGAGCTAACCGTACTGACCGTGGAGTCTGATGTGAAGTACTTGGCGAGCGTCACAGAAGAGGTGGTTCCATCAGAATTTGCCAAGGTAGGGGAATTCAGCTGAAGCGTGCCGGTTGGCGCGATTACCGCCTCTTGGGGTTCGACGCGCAATTCGTAATGCCCGGTCCCATTGCCAAATGTGATCGCGTTTTCCCAGGAGCAGCAGCGGATATTGGGAGCGGCTGATTGATCATCTACCAGGACTGCTACGTGATGAGTCCCATTTGAGAAGGTTGTTGTATTCAGAGGGCGAAATGCCGCTGTGCAGTTGTTCGAATCCAACTGCGCGCCGTCCACAAACAGGTAGCAGGTTAGGGAGCCTACCGGATTAGTCACAGTCGGAGCGATGGATACCGCGCCGGACCATGTTGACGTCACTGGTGTTCCCGTGGCCACACTCAGCGTTTCTGCCCCGTTCGCAATCGTAAAAGATACCGCCGCACTCGTCGCAATCGTGGCATTGAGCGCATCCCGCAGCACGGCCTTCACGGAATGGGAGCCGTTCCCGATCGTCCAGGTGTTGAGTTGCCAAGTGTAGGTCGTATCCCGCGCGCTCAGATCGACATAGCCGATCGTCTCGCCGTCAACTTGGTATTCGAGCGAATACGCATTGGGAGCCGAGACAACAGAAACCCGAAGTGGACTGGAGAAACCGGATAGAGTAGCGCTCGATGCTGGGCTGCTGATGGTGACGGTCTGAGCAGCGGCTATCGCCGGTAGGAGAGATAGCAGGAAACGGCGGAAGTCCATGATAGCCTCACCGGGAAATAGAGAAACTCAAGTAATAGAAATCGATAAACAACGTCTTCACGGCGGCCGCCCGGGTGAATAGAGACGCTACTGGACCCAGGCCGCGCGTGGCGTTCTCAGTGATGCTGGTTTCGGTTCCGCCATCCACGCTACATAACATTGTGCCGGCACTCGTGGAGCGAACCCGGAAGGTATGATAATTGGTGTCTGCTGCAACCCCCATCGACGTACGCGTGACTGTTCCCGCTTCTTTGGACGCACACATGAAATTGGTATCACTCGCATTGGTGTCGAACCCAATACCGAGGTACCCTCCCATGTTGCCCTCATCGGAGCCTCCTGACGTATCTCCCTGACCGACGAAGAAGCTCACGTTGGATGTTGAATCCATTCGCGCCCGCCACATTAAATCGAATGTCGTTCCGTTAAAGGTGCCCAACTGCACCTGGCTCCACTTCTCCATGTAGGCGCCGTTATTGGTCGAATTGGTGGTCGCGAGAGAAATCACACCATACGTTCCAGAAGGGCTCGGGCTGACATCGGTTACAGCGTTCGCCACGCGATACCAGTCATACGTACCATGCAGCGGGTTCGCATTATTGTCCCCGACACCTGCAAAATCGTCATACAGGCAAACGAACTTACGAGGGTCGCACGAACCGATCACCTGGACTACGTTCGGACTGCCGTTATCGACCTGCAATGGGTACGCGAATGTGACGGCCGTCCGCTGCGTAGCCGCCACAGGTGGAGGCTGGACACCGCCTGGTCCAGCCGTATTTAACGTCTGGTAGTTTCCGCCACCGCCGCTGGCAGGAGTTGCCCAAGCGCCTTGCCCATTAAGGAAATGTGAAGAGTTATTGTCGAGCTTTGGAAGAAATCCATGTGCAGTGTTGCTTGAGTTGTTGGTGGTTACATCCGTAACGCTTAATGACACGTCCGGAAAAGCTTGGATTGTCCAAACACTGCCGTTGTAGCGCAACCAAATGCCGGTGGTTGGAATCTCGCCGTCGCTCGGGTCCGTGGACCCGTTCGACCTCTTGATATTTCTAACCCCACAGCCGATGTCCAGCGAGGCGGCGCCGATGTTTGCGGTATCGGCTACCAAGTAGACCATTTGATTTAGAATACAATTGGATACAGCCGGATTCATGCTGCAAGTGTAGCTGTCACTTCCGGCGGTGCTGTTGCAGATGAAGGGAGTAATCGTCTGTGCGTTGGCGTTGGTGAGAACGACTGCGGTATTGAGCGATAGGGTTGGATTCCCCGAAACACCATCGCCAGTCACCACCGTGAAGCCTGTGCCTGCCGCGAGGCTGCGTGCGGCCGTAGTGTTCAAACCGGTTCGCGCCAGCATTCCGCTAGTGCCCGGGTCGGTCAGTCCCGCCGGTGCTGCGGGTCCCGTGGGACCGGACGGCCCGGCAGGTCCCGTTGCCCCGCTTGGTCCAGGTGCACCCGGTAAGCCCTGAGCACCACTCGGCCCGGATGGACCAGTCGCGCCCGCCGGTCCGGGCGTCCCTGCGGGCCCGCTTGTTCCACTTAGCGTCGTCCATACCCCAGGTGTTCCCGCTGCCGTGCACGCCCAAAGATTCTGGCCCGCGGCGGCATCCGTCTGAAAATAGACCTCTCCTGTTTTCCCACAGGTATCGCGCCCGGTGGGACTTCCTGTGCCCGTACGCTCCGGCACCGTGCTCGAAGCGCCGGAAGCGTCCAGTGTCCCCTTAAAAATGCGCCCGCCGTTAATCGTCGTCTGAGCGAGAACAGTCAGGGACATGCAGAGTAAAATAGTAATCTCTTTCATAACTTGCCGCGCTGCGCGCGTACAGCCACCTCCAACTGCTCCAAAAATAGCAGAAGCATAATATAGAAAAATCGTTCGATACGAGTTAGGGAATTGATTCAGAAAGGGAAAAATATCAGGTTTGCAGGTGATTTGTACTAGGGCCTTTTTCTTGCATCGTTCCGGGGCATGCCGCCAAGTATATTAGTTAGGCGCGGCCGCGTGCTCAATTCGCTCTTTCTGGATATCGCTGTCGTGCGGCTGCGACAGCTGCCATTTCGGGTGCGGTCAACCGTGCCGGGTCGCAACTAGGCAGCCGACTCATACAGCTCTTGAGGTTGCGTTCTTTGGCCGCAGTCGCGACAGCCGTCTTTTCCGAATCGGTAAGCCCCATTGGGTCGCACCCGGCTTGGCCGTTGAGACATCGTTCTGCATTCCGGCGTTTGGTTGCCTCCGCAAATGCTTTCATTTCTGTCGAATTCAGCATACTGGAATCACAACGTGGAGAGCCATCCAGACACGACCTGAGATTCCGCTCATGGTTTTGTGCCGCCCACAAGCGAGCCTGCTCGGCGGTCAGCAGGGTTGGATCACAGGTGGACAACTGCCCTTGGCAGCGGTCGAAGTTTCGACGCTTGGCGTTTTCGACCACTGATGCCGCATCTTTCATCGAGAGTAGCGTCGGATCGCAAGTGGAAACACCACCCAGACAGCGCTCCAAGTTGCGTCTTTTGAGTTCCACTGCACGCAGTTCGGCCTCTTTCTGGGTCAGCAGCGTCGGATCGCATTGGGCAGAACCGGCCAGGCACTTTTGAAGGTTCCGCTGTCGAAAAGAAGCAACCGCGGCACTTTGTTCGGCAGCGCTAAGAGTCGTCGGATCGCACGACGGGAGACCCGCCAAACAGTTGCCCAAATTTCGCCTTTTGGTCGCCGCAGAAACCTGTTGCAACTCCGTAGGAGCAAGCTTTGACACATCGCAGCTCGGCAGGCCTTCCAAGCAACTGCTTAAATTTCTGTCGGTTGACCCTTCCCCAGGAGCGGGCAGACCCACTAATCCCAAACTCGCAGATACCAAAAGGATTCCAATTTGCGCTGTCAGACCTTTCGTAACAGTCACCCGATAAACTCCAATTCCCGATTTCAATAAGCGCTCATGTCTTCTTGCGCCCGCGTCCCCCCGCACGCCCGGCCTTTCGTGCGATTTCTCTTCGGCCGCAATTTTGCCAGGGCTACGGCAGCCGCATTCTTCTTTTTGGCCATCTCCACTTCGACTCTAACATCCGCAAGATGGTTTTCCAAATTTCTCTCTTGACTAACTTGCGCAAGTTAGTTATATTTTTGGACCACAAAACTGTTCCACCTAGCGGACGGCCGAAGTATTACTTCGACTTGGCGGTCTAGAACGGCTGGTCCCGATTCGTAAGGGACGCGTCGTTCAATTTGAAATGAGACCTGTCCGAACCATAGAGGACCTGCCTGGAGCTTTCAGGCGCGGATCACGGAACTAGTTGACCACGAGCCGCGGATTTATAGAGGTCCTGTATTACACCTGTTTTATCAGGATCCGATCTACGTGCGATGAAGGAGGCGGGGACTCGCAGGCCGGCAAGATATGCGAAAGTTTAGGTAAACACAGATGAACGCGCAGAACCGCGCCCTCTCTTGCAATGCGGCCGCCCGGAATGGCGGCGGGACGCCTCCGGCGGTCCCGCTAGTCTCCATTCTGATTCCGCTCTATAACGAGGCGGAGTTTATCCAGGCGATTTTGCAGCGCGTGCTGGCCGCTCCGCTTCCGGCGGGCCTCGCTCGCGAGATCATCGTAGTCGATGACGCTTCCACAGATGAATCGGCGGCGCTGGTCGAGGAAGTCATCGGGCAGAACCCCGGCGTGGTCCGTCTCATACGCAGTCCGCGGAACCAGGGCAAAGGCGCCGCGATCCGCCAAGCCGTCAAATTCGCAACCGGCGACTATTGCCTCATCCAAGATGCCGACCTCGAGTACAGTCCGGAAGAGTACCCCAAACTTCTCGAGCCCCTGATCGATGGCTCCGCCGACGTTGTCTTCGGCTCGCGCTTTCTCAGTTCCGGCAGACGCCGCGTCCTCTACTACTGGCACAGCGTCGCGAATCATCTGCTGACAACTTTTTGCAACATCATCTCCAACCTCAATCTGACGGATATGGAGACCTGTTACAAGGCGTTTCGCACTCCGCTACTGAAAAGCACGCCCATCCGCAGCAATCGTTTTGGGTTCGAGCCAGAAATTACCATCAAGATGGCGAAGCGCCAGGCGCGGATCTACGAAGTCCCCATCAGTTATCGCGGCCGGACCTACGAGGAAGGCAAGAAAATCGGCCTCAAAGATGCCATTCAGGCAGTGTTTGTGATGCTCCGCTTCTGGATCGTGGACGACCTCTACCAGGACCTGAGCGCCGAAATCCTCGATGCCTTTTCGGTGGCTCCCAGATTCAATCAGTGGATGGCCGACGCCATTCGGCCGTATGTACGGAAGAGCGTGCTCGAAATCGGCGCAGGCATGGGCAATCTGACGCGCCAACTGGCGCGCGGCCGCAAGCGCTACATCGCCACCGATATCGACGAAGAACATCTTTCCCGTTTGAAAACTCGCCTGAGTCACTGGGTAAATCTGGAAACATGCCTCTGCGACGTTTCCCGCGCATCCGATTTCGAATCTCTGGCGGATTCCGTCGACACTGTGGTCTGCTTTAACGTGCTCGAGCACATCGAGGATGATTTGGCAGCGCTTCGCAATCTTCGCAGCGCTCTAGCACCGGGAGGGCGGGCGATAGTGCTGGTCCCCTGCGGAGAAGAAATATTCGGCCAATTAGATGTGATCCTGGGTCATCACCGCCGCTACTCCGTGGCGCAATTGCGCGCCGTTTTCGAGCGCGCCGGCTTCGTGGTTGAAAAAGTCCTCGAGTTCAATCGCATCTCCCGGCCAGGCTGGTATATAACTGGCAAACTTCTGAAGCGTTCCCGGATCAGCCGCACGCAGCTTAAGTTGTTTGACAAGCTGGTCTGGCTTTGGCGACGCGTCGACCCATTTGTCCCTTGGCCAGCCACGTCGCTGATAGCTATTGCCGCGAAGCCCCCGGTATCCGGCACTGGCGAGCAGATACACGAGAAAGACAGCGCGACCGCCGTTTCAAGACCCCAGCGCTAGCCGAATTCGCTTTCCGTTTTTAGCTCCGGTATACTTGCTTCTCCCATGTCCAGCCGCCGCGGTCCGCACTCCTGCCTCGCTCTTGTATTCGCTGCCCTCCCCATGCAAGCCCAGTGGCTGGACCATCCCACGCCCGGCATCCCGCGCACGCCTGACAGCAAACCCAATCTCTCGGCTCCTGCTCCGAAGTCTCCCGACGGCAAGCCTGATCTTACGGGGCTCTGGCAGCGCTCGCCCAATCCTAACCAGCGCGTCACCACGTTGGCGATGGGACCGAATCTGGAAGATTTCATGCGGCCGGGAGAAAAGATTCCGCCCCTGCTCCCCGCCGCCGAAGCGCTCTACAAAAGCCGCCAGGCCAACTTCATGGCCGACCGTCCCTCATCGCGCTGCCTGCCCCACGGCATCCCCGATCAGATGCTCATTCGCGTGCCCATGAAGATCGTGCAAAATCCGGGACTCACGCTCATCCTTTACGAAGAGTTCGCCCGCTTCCGCCAGATCTTTACCGATGGACGATCTCATCCGCGCATACTCAACCCAACATGGCTCGGGTACTCCATAGGCCAGTGGGAAGGCGACTGGTTCGTGGTGGATACGCGAGGGTTTAACGATAAGAGCTGGCTCGACGATAGCGGCCGCCCGCATACAGAGGCCCTCCACACGCTGGGACGTTTTCGCCGCCGCGATTTCGGCCACATGGATGTGGAAGTCACCATCGACGACCCACAGGCTTATACCCGCCCTTGGTCGTTTCCTATGCAGTTTGAGTATCTTGCGGACACCGAAATGATCGAAGACGTGTGCGACAACGAGCGCGACTCCGTCCACTCGATCGGAAAATAATTACAACAACTCAAGATCCGATCCGTCTGTTTCCACCGTAGTATCCACCAGATGCCGCGCTTCCGAGCCATTCTGCTGCTGATGCTCGCCGTAACTCTTCGCGCTCAGAGTGAGGCGAGCATTTCAGGGAAAATCAGCGATCCACAGGGCAAAGCGGTTGCCGGAGTGGCCGTGAGCCTATCGCTGTCGAATGGGTCGACGCTCAAGGAGACGCGAACCGACGGAGCCGGCCAATTTGCCTTCAGCAGCGTCGCCAGGGGCGAGTACCGCATTCTAGCCTCCGCCCCTGGTTTCGTGCCGGTATCCCGGGAAGTCTCGGCAGCCGCCGAATCCAATGCAATCGATCTGCAATTCAGTGCCTTAGAGCCCCACATGCAGAGCCTCGTCATCTCCGCCCAATCGATCGAGCCGAGCCTCGATCTTCGCAACTCGGAGGTATTTACGCGGACTCTCTTCTCGCGTGACGACCAGGTCTTCCAGCAGCTTGACGCCGGTATCAATGCCGGCCAGCACGAAGGCGGCGGCAAGTCGCTCGAAATCCGCCGGTTTGGTTTTAATTTGGATCATGGTGGCGTGAATGGCGGCCTCAAAGTGCTGGTCGACGATGTGCAACAAAACCAGGGAACACAGGGACACGGCCAGGGTTACCTCGGCGCATTGAAGGCGTTAAGCCCGGAATTGATCCAGGAAGTCACGGTCATCAATGGGCCGTTCCGCGCCGAATACGGCGATTTCAGCGGTCTCGGCGTAGTGCATATCCGCCAGCGCGAATCTCTCCCGGATCAGTTCACGGCGCGCCTGCAAGGGGGCAATTTCCATAATGGCCGTGCTTTCCTGGCCTACAGTCCCGATGCGCAGAAGACCGATGCCTACGTTGCTTACGAAGGCTCTTACACGGACGGGCCTTTCCTCAATCCCGGGCGCTATCGCCGCGATAATGCCAACGCGAATTACACGAGGACGCTCGACGAAACGCAGAAACTAGGCTTCCGGGCCATCATCGGACGCAACGATTTCTACTCTTCGGGGCAGCTTCCGCTCGATCTTGTGAGCAGCGGGCAAATCGATCGCTTCGGATTCATCGATCCGTCAGACGGCGGGCGCGTCAAACTCGGAACCTTTTCTACCTACTACAGCAAGTCCTTCGCCAACGGAGACTCGCTGAAGGCCGATGGATTCCTGGGGCGGTCGCTGTTCGATCTGTACTCGAATTTCACTTTCTTCTTGCACGACCCCGTACACGGCGATGCCTTTCAGCAGCACGACTCCCGCCTGCAGCAGGGCGCCAATCTGCAATATGTCCACACCCATCGCATCGCGGGGATACAGGCGTCATTTGTCTCAGGGATGAACTTCCACGACAACCAAATTAACGTCGGCCTGTATCCCCGCGAGTCGCGCGCACCGTCCGGCGTCACCACGCGCGCCAATGCCCATGTGACCAATGAAGCCGCGTATGCGCAGGAAACGCTTAGTCTTTTGCGCGGCCGGCTGCTCCTGGGCGGCGGCATCCGCTTCGACGAATTTCGGTACAACGTGCAGGACCGGGTTGCTCCCGAACTGGGTGGATTGCAAAATGGCGGCCGGTGGCAAGGCAAGGGGAACATTGCGTTCACACCGGCCCAGGGCGTGCCGCTCACCTTTCATGCCAATTATGGCCGGGGCATTAACAGCATCGATGCGCGTGGGGTCGTCCAGCGCCCAGATCAGGCGCGCCTCGCTACGACCGACTTCTATCAATTCGGAGCGTCTTCCAACTACGGCCGTTTCGGCTTCAGCACCGATGCTTTTCTGATCGATCATTCGAATGAAGAAGTGTATATCCCGGATGACGGCAGTTTCGAATTCAAAGGACCCACCCGAGCCTACGGCTATGAGACAAAGGCTTCGGTCCAACTGACGCGCCGCATCTCGTTAGACGGAGGCGTCACCAAAGTCGCCAATGCGTTCTACAAAGGAGGCGATCACCGCGTGTACGTGGATAGCGCGCCGCACTTCGTCGCCAACGCTGCCCTCACCTTGGCGTCCTGGCATGGATGGAGCGGCTCGCTGCGCATGCGGGCCATCAATCACTATCGCCTGGATGGGGAAGCCCCGGCTATAGTCGCCTCGGGACACACGGTCTTCGACCTTGGAATCGTGAAACAGGTTAGCCATCGCGTGGAACTGAATTTCAGCGCCGATAATCTGACCAACCGCGCCTATTACGAAACGCAGAACTATTTCGAATCCCGCGTCACACCGGATGCTCCGGTAATCTCGCGGATTCACGGCACACCTGGCTTTCCGCTGACTGCTGTCGCCGGCATCACGTTGCATTTCCGCGGCAAGTAACGAGCCTCGGTAATCGTCCCTCGCAGAGAATCCCGGGGGGCTTGCCAACCATTTTCAAGAGGAATAGCATTGGAGCGGTCCGATATGCACTCCGATCGTGGGGCGGGGAGCCGCAGAAGTCTTGGTTTGTGTGTACTCGCCGTCGTGTCGGCGGCGACGGCCCAGGGAAGCTCGCAAGCTTCCGCAACGCCCTGGCGCGCGCTTCTCGATCAATACTGCGTCACCTGCCATAATCAACGCCTCCGGACCGCGGGGCTCACGCTGGATACGCTCGCGGTCGACGATACCGGCAGGCAAGCGCAGACTTGGGAGAAGGTGCTGCTTAAAGTGCGCACGGGCGCCATGCCTCCGCCCTCCATGCCCCGGCCGGACAAGACCGCCTTGGATGGTTTTGCGAATTGGTTGGAAGCGGCCCTCGATCGTGCCTCCGCGGCCAGCCCTAATCCCGGCAGAATTCCAGTCCACCGGCTGAACCAGGTGGAATATATGAACGTTGTGCGCGACCTGCTGGGGCTGGAACTCGACGGCCGCCCGCCCGTGCTGGCGGACGATTCCGACGAGCAGGGCTTTGACAACATTGCCGGAGTATTGTCAATTTCACCGACGCACCTGGAGCGTTACCTGTCGGCCGCCCGAAGCATCAGCCGGCTCGCCATGGGAGATGTAACCCTGGCTCCCGCATTTGCAACTTATGAAGTGCCGAAAGGTTTGATTCAAGACGATCGGACGAGTGAAGATTTGCCTTTCGGTTCGCGCGGCGGAATCGCCATTCATCATCGTTTTCCGGTCGATGCCGAGTATTTGGTCAAAATCCGCCTGCGAAGGCAACTCTACGATTACATCATTGGGCTTGGCCGGCCGCACAAGCTTGAAGTGCGGCTCGATGGGAAACTTCTTAAGACGTTCACGGTCGGCGGCGAGGACAAGGGCAAGCGGGCGCCGGCCAGTTTCGTAGGACAAATACTCGGAGATCCGGCCTGGGAGCAATACATGCATTCGGCCGACGCCGGTTTGGAAGTTCGTTTTCCCGCGGAGGCCGGCAGTCGGGTGGTGGCGGTTTCTTTCACCAAAGACACGGCGGAACTCGAGGGGGTCCCGCAACCGGCCGGCGGGCGTGCCGTATCCATTAACGAATGGTATGACGGCAACCCGTCCGTGGACAGTGTTGCGATCGGTGGTCCTTATAACGTGACCGGCCCGGGAGACACGCCCAGCCGCCGCAAAATCCTTTCGTGCACTCCCGCCGGCAGCTCCGATGAGGAATCTTGCGCCCGCAAGATCCTCTCCACATTGGCGCGGCGCGCATACCGGCGGCCCGTTAGCGAAGACGACCTTCAGACGCTGCTCGAGTTTTATAGCACTGGCCGCCGTCGAGGTGGATTTGAAGCAGGAATCCAGTCGGCATTGGAAAGACTCCTCGCCTCTCCGGACTTTATCTTTCGCATTGAGACCGCTCCGGCGAATCAGGCGCCGGGCGCTATCTATCGGTTGAGTGACCTCGAACTCGCATCGCGGCTGTCTTTCTTGCTCTGGAGCAGCATCCCGGACGACACGCTATTGGACCTGGCCGT
This sequence comes from Terriglobia bacterium, assembly GCA_003175985.1. Classification (GTDB taxonomy): domain Bacteria; phylum Acidobacteriota; class Terriglobia; order Bryobacterales; family Bryobacteraceae; genus PSRJ01. The sequence goes on along the minus strand of PSRJ01000216.1, from coordinate 627 downwards.
CCGCGGGAGACTGGGCGACCCGGTGAACCTGCGACAACAGGTTCTAAGAATGCTGGCCGATCCCCGCTCTCAGGCCCTTGTGGATAACTTCGTCTCTCGATGGCTGAACGTTTTCAAACTTCGCGGCGCGTCGCCGGACCCGGACATCTTTCCCGACTTCGACGAAAACTTGCGCCAGGCGTTTCTGAAGGAAACGTCTTTGTTCGTCCAGAGCCAACTGCGGGCGGACCGTAGCGTCGCCGATTTGTTGGACGCCGATTATACCTACGTCAACGAACGGCTGGCCCGCCATTATGAGATCCCCGGTATTTACGGCGAGCGCTTTCAGCGTGTGGCGCTGAACGACGAAAAACGCAAAGGTTTGCTGGGCCAGGGTAGCATCCTGACCCTCACCTCGTACGGGAACCGCACCTCGCCGGTGCTTCGCGGAAAGTGGCTCCTCGAAATGATTCTCGGCACGCCGCCGCCTCCTCCTCCACCGGACGTTCCTCCTCTGAAGGAGAAGGGTGAGACCGATCACCCGGCGTCGGTACGCGAGCGGCTGGAGCAACACCGCCAGAATCCGGCGTGCGCGAGCTGTCACGTGCGGATGGACCCGCTGGGTTTCGCGCTCGATAATTTCGATGC
>PSRJ01000220.1 GCA_003175985.1 Terriglobia bacterium | reverse complement strand
GCCTGGGGCACCTCACCGACGGCGATGTAGTTGGCAGTGCGTGCGATCCCCACCACCTCGATCGGCGTGTTGTCGCCAAAGAAGCGGAAGCGCCTGCCGATAGCCTCCCCGCGGGGCCAGTAGCGGGCCGCCGCCACTTCATTGACGATCGCTACCCTGGGCGTGTTCTGCGTGTCCTGAGCGTTGAAGTCACGGCCGCGCAGCAAGGGAATGCCGGTTGTCCGAAAATAACCGGGGGAGACGGCGCTCGCCAGCGTAGTTCGGCCTTGGTTCGCCTGCGCGCCGTCGTCCGTGAGAATGGTGCGCGTAAAAGAGACGCGAAACATCGGATCTTTGGAGAGCGCGACGGAACTCACTCCCGGCGTGGATGCCGCGCGTTCCAGCACGCGCCGCTGCAGATCGCGTGTGCGGCCGGCATCATAGCCGAGAGTGGCCGCATTGAAATAGATCATGGCCAGGTGCTCGGAATCGAATCCGGTGTCGACCCGTTCGGCGTTGCGCAGGCTGCGGACAAACAGGCCAGCGCCCACGAGGGCGATCACGCACAGTGCGGTTTCGAGAGTTACCAGGACCGAACGCGTGCGCCGCGAAGCGGTACCCGCGGGAGCCTGTCCGGTCCGCTCCTTGAGATCGGTGGCGAGATCGGCCCGCGCCGAGCGGAAGGAGGGCGCCAGCCCGAAAAGAACGCCGGTGATCAATGTCAGAGCGATCGTAAACGCGAGCACGCGTCCGTCCAGATCGATGCGGAAAACGGCTCCGCTGAGTTGTGGCGGGCGCAGGGACCACAGAGCGTTGCGGAGCCAGGAGGCGAACAGCAGGCCCGCGGCGCCACCGATGGCGGCCAGCAGAATGCTCTCTGTAAGCAACTGCCGGATCAGGCGGCCGCGGCCCGCTCCCAGCGCCAACCGGATGGCGAACTCCTTACTTCGGGCGGCTGCGCGAGCTAAGAGCAGGTTCGAGACGTTGGCGCATGCGATCAGCAGGACGAGGCCGGTAATGACCAGGAACACGGTGCCCGTAGTCGTCATCAGAGATCGCATACGCGGATTGATCGCGCCCTGTGCCAGAGGTAAGAGCGCGGCGCGGCGTCCTTCGTTTTCGCGGGGATACTGCCGTTCCAAGCTCTCGGATAAAGCGAGCATTTCCGCCGCGGCCCTCTGCATGGTGACGCCGGGCCCGAGCCGGCCGACCACCGAGAATAGCAGCGGCCGCCTTTGCGTCACCGGGAGAGCATTCGGGTACATCTGCGCGTATGTTGCGAGGGGCACCCAGATTTCCGCGGGATTCAAGAGATTCAATCCCTGGAAGCCCGGAGGGGATACACCAATTACACGGAAAGGGCGGCCTTGGAGTTCGACAGTTTTTTCCAGGATCTGCGGGTCGCCGCCGAACCGGTTCATCCATAGCGAATAGCTGATCACTGCTACCGGATGGATGGCCGAGTCGGAGTCTTCCTCGGGCAGAAAAGTCCTGCCACGGATCGGATCGATACCGAGAGTCCGGAAATAGCCGCTGGAGACGACTTGGAAAAGTATCGGCTCGGCGCGATCGCCCCCGGTGAGACTTCCGCCAATGCTCGAATAGACCAATAGCGACGAGAAGGAGCGGTTGTTTTCGCGATAGTCCCGGTAATTGGGAAAGGAACAGAGGAAATAGCCCGGAATCCGCGGATCCAAGGTGAAAACCGAAACCAGTTCGGACGGTTCGCGCACAGGCAAGGGCCGCAGGAAAATGGCATTCAGGAATGAAAAAACAGTGGTATTTGCGCCGATCGCGAGCGCCAGTGAGAGGGTCGCGATCACCGCGAAGCTGCGATTCGAAATCAATCCCCGCACGGCATAGCGGAGATCGTCGATCAGGCCCGTTAGCAGCGTACCAAGGTTACAGTAGCACACGGAACGTACGGCGGGAACTGGTATACTCGCCAGTGGCGTGACGCAGTGGCCGTTGCTCATAGGGGGTGCCGGATTGCTGCTGGTTTCGTGCGGACGCCAACCTCACAGCTATCCGGTCCCGGCGCAGCGATCGCTCGACCTGGGAGTGGATCCCGGCGGCATCGCGTCGTTCATCAGCATGGGCGATCCGGTGGCCGATGACTACATCGTGCGCGATATCAGCCGCGAGCGAGGCGTCTACCGTTGGTGCATGGCGCATCCGGAACTTCGTTTTCGCGTCACGCATTCAGCCGATATCCGGTTTACGGCGGAACTCGCATTGCCTGAAGTCACCTTCAAGGTAACCGGCCCGGTCACGATCTCGTATGCCGTGGATGGCAAGCCTCTGGGTGTTGTTCGTTGCGATCACGCCGGTAAATATCAAGTAAGTAAGCCGGTGCCCGGCGGATGGGTGGAGCCGAATCAGTATGTGCATGTGACGTTCGAAGCCGATCGGAAATGGATCTCGCCGGATGACGGGGCGCAGCTCAGTTTTCTCCTCTTCAATGCGGGCTTTGCGCCGTAATGCTTCAAGTCGTTTCCATCCTCTTTGGCGCTGCCTTTACAATCGGCGTGTCTCTGGCGTTGGGGCTGCTTCTCATTCACCGCCTGCGGCTCGCGCTCCACCGGGAAGAGGCGCTCCTGCTGGGATTCGTTTGCGGCGCGGCGTTGTTAAGTCTCGCCGCGTTTCTGCTCGCGGTGATTCACCAGGCGCGGACCGCTGTGTTTGTTTTGGGTGGACTCGTTGCGATTGCTGCGGCGATTTATGAGAGCCGGCGGGAACCGGTACGCAAGGCGCTGCCGGCGGCCCCGCGATTGTGGAAGGGATTTTTTTTTCTGATATTTGCCGCATTTTTCTTTGTCTATTTCTTTAATGCACTGGCTCCCGAGACAAGCCCGGACGGCAGCGGCTATCACTTGGGCAATGTCGCGCGAATGCGCGTGCAGCACGGGTTCGACTGGGACTACCACAGCATGTACTCCTACCTTTCGCAGGGAATGGAGATGCTGTTTCTGGTGGCCTTTTCTTTTGGCCGACATTCCGCGGCGACGCTGGTGCACTTTGCGTTTCAGGCCGCCCTTCCGTTATTCATCGCGTGCTATGGAATGCGCTTTGGATTTCCTCGAGCGGGTCTATTTGCCGGCCTGATGGTTTACGCGAGCCCGGTCGTGGGTAAAGCCGGCGCATCGGCGTATAACGATCTTGCGGTCGCCACTATTGTTTTTGCGGTCTTCTACCTGCTTCAAGTGTGGGATGAAACGCGGGAACGGAACCTGCTGATTCTCGTGGGACTCCTCGCTGGATTTGCCTATGCCGTGAAATACACCGGGGCGCTTGCTCTGCCTTTCTCAGCCGTGTTCCTCTGGTGGCGATCGCGCGGCAGCCAACGCTGGAGGAACCTGGCGCTGCTTGCTTCCGCCGCCGCTATTCTGATACTCCCGTGGATTGTCCGCAACTGGATCTGGGTTGGAAATCCATTCGCGCCCTTTTGGAACCGCTGGTTCCCCAACCCGTATTACCACGCCGGCATGGAGCAGCTTTATCTGAACGACCTGCAGCACTATGAAGACATCAGGTATTTCTGGCAGATTCCCTGGCAGGTGGCGGTGCGCGGCCATCTTACAGGCGGCACGATCGGACCGCTGTTCCTGCTGAGTCCTGTGGCGCTGCTCGGCCTGCGGCAGCCGATGGGACGAAGGCTCCTGGCCGCTGCTTGCGTCTTCGCGATTCCTACTTACTTCAATGTGGGTTCCCGATTCTGGATTCCGGTGCTGCCGTTTATTTCCCTCGCGATGGGGCTGACGCTTGCAAGCTTTCCCGCAGCTCTTGCTGTGGTAGCGCTGGCACAAGCCATTGGCGGTTGGCCGCACATGCTGTCTGTTTATAGCGACAAGACCAACTGGCACCTGGGATCGATTCCGGTGGCCGCAGCTCTGCGTCTTCAGCCGGAGGCGTCGTTCTTGAAACAGCACCTTCCGGATTACGCCCTCAAGCCTGCACTGGAAACCCTTGTGCCGCCCGGCGGCAAAGTCTTTACGCTTGAGACGCGCCCGGAGGCCTACATAAACCGTCATTTCGTAGTCGCGTACGAGTCGGTGCTGGGCAATCTTGCTCAGGATATGCTGGCGGGGCCGGTGGACGCCCGGGCGCGTCCCACACTGCGCCAGAGCTTTCGTTTTTTTCCAGTGACCACACGCGGCCTGCGCGTGGTGCAAACAGCGTCGGGCGAAGGCTTCTGGAGCATCGCGGAGATGCGCGTATATTCGCAGAGCAGGGAATTGCCTCGTTCTTCCGATTGGCGTGTCGAAGCATCGCCAAACGCAGGGGAAGTGCAATTGGCCTTCGATAGCAGCTACGCCACGCGCTGGTCAAGCTGGCAATCCATATCTCCCGGAATGTTCGTGGGCATCGATTTCGGAAAGCCACAAGCGATCGATGAACTTGTGCTGGAAATGGCTTACGCACCGGAGGCGAAAGCTCAGGTTGAGGTGGTCAACGAACGCGGCCGCTGGATACCGCTGACTGACAAGTCCGAGCTGGTGCTCCTGGATATCCCGTCCGGGCTTCGTCGGGCCGCCACCCTGGAACTCAAGGCGCGCGGCATCGGTTACCTGTTGATCAACGATACTGATTTTCTCGCCGACGACATGCGGAAATACGCGAAGTTCTGGCGCTTGACCGAGCTGACCGCGGTTCCCGGCATTCGGCTCTATCAGATTGATTAGTGATCGAAGGCGGCCAGCGCTGGTGGTTTTGAGCCAGTGTTCACTTTCTATTTCGACAGGTAATCGTCTGAAAAGAATCATCTTCCGATTTGGCCCAAACCATGCCGTATCGAGGGTGCAGTTCGGGTAATCGTCATGCGACGCATCTCAAGCTTTTGGTTCTACGCTTTTACCGCGGTGGCCGTTTTGGCCGGCGGCAGCAAGACCGCTCGCGCGCAGGATCCCGATGACCTCAAGCGCGGGGTGGCGCGCATCAGCCTGGTGAATGGAGAGGCTTCTATTCAGCGCGGCGATTCCGGTGAGTGGGTGGCGGCAGCGGTCAATGCGCCTGTGGTTACGAATGACCGGATCTCCACCGGACCCAATTCGCGCGTTGAAATCGAGTTCGACGCCGGCAATGCGTTGCGGATCGGCGGCGAAGCCGAAGTGACCATGTCGCAACTGGAATATGGCCGGTATCAGATGGCGGTGGGGCGGGGAACTGTAACCTACCGCGTTTTAAGGAATTCCAACAACGATATTGAGGTGGATACTCCGAATGTCTCGGTTCGCCCTTCCAGGCAAGGCAGTTACCGTATTGCCGTGAACGATGCGGGGGAATCAGAGATCACCTCGCGGTCGGGCGAGGTGGAAGTCTTCACGCCGCGGGGTTCCCAATGGGTTTCGACCGGCCAGATGATGGTGGCGCGCGGTACGGCTTCGGATCCGGAGTTTCAGATTGTACGCGCCGCTCCTGCGGACGAGTGGGATCGCTGGAGCGACAGCCGCGACCGAGCGGTTACCGCTTCCGTCAGCAGCCAGTACGTTCCTCCCGGCGTGTACGGGGCGGAGGATCTGGATCCTTATGGGAACTGGGTGAATGTACCTTCGTACGGTTATGTCTGGCAGCCAACCGCCACACCCGGCTGGGCGCCGTATCGCAATGGCCGATGGGTGTGGGTGGATTGGTACGGATGGACGTGGGTCAGTTACGACCCGTGGGGCTGGGCTCCGTATCACTACGGCCGCTGGTTTTATGAGCCTGCTTATGGGTGGTGCTGGTATCCGGGGGCGATCGGCGTGCGGCATTACTGGTCGCCGGCATTGGTCGCGTTCTTTGGATTTGGCGGTGGAGGAGTAGGGGTAGGCTTCGGCAATGTTGGCTGGGTGCCGCTGGCTCCTTACGAGGTGCTGCATCCGTGGTGGGGCCGCGGCTATTACGGCGGGCCGGGCTACGTAAACCGCAATGTGAACATTGTGAACGTAAACATCACCAATGTTTATCGGAACGCCCGCTTCGCAAATGGTTATACGGCCGTAAGCGGTGCGGATTTCCGAACCGGGCGGTTCAACAATTTCCTGCGGCCTTCCAATGAGGATCTGCGGCAGGCCAGTTTTGCCCGAGGGCCGATTCCAGTGGCGCCGGATCGCGCAAATCTGCGTTTTTCGGATCGCCAGGCCGCGTTCGTCCCTCGGAATTCGGGGAACTCGAGAGTTTTCTCATACAGGCAACCAGCGCCAGCGCCGCGGATACCGTTCGCCGAGCAGCGGCGCGGCGTAGAACAGATGAATGGAATTCCGCAGAACCGTGGTTTTGGCAACGCGCCGGTGGTGCGGGAGCCCGCCGCTGCGGGCGGTTGGCAGCGCTTCGGCGAGGCTCGTACACCACAGGTTGCACCGCGAGTGGAACAGGCTCCGCAGAGGATGGAACAACCGGCCGCGCCAGCCAACCGGGGGTGGAACCGGTTTGGAGATCCGAGCGGCCCGCAGATCGAACGCCGGCCAGCGATGCCGCGCGAGGAGATCCGCAATGAGCGGAGGCCGGTAGCGCCCGGGTATCGTTTCGAGGATCGCGGCCAGCCGGAATCGCTGCGGATTGCGCCGCCGGTGGTTCGCGAGAGGCCGGGAGGCGAAGAGCAGGCACGGCCATCGTTCGGCGGCCGCTTTGGAGGCCCACGCATGGAGTCCCGGCCGGAAATGCGGCCGCCGCCGCCAGCTGGAGGAGGTTTTGGTGCGCCGCGGGAGATGCGCGCACCCGAGCGAGGCAACTTCGGCGGAGGACGCGCGGAATCGCGCGGTGCGCCGTCTGGCGGCAGTGGGGGTGACCGGGGATCGCGAGGAAATGGCGGCGGAGGTCACGGGCGCGGCCGATAAGGTTTTTTCAGTTTAGACATCAGTTTCTTCCCATGGGCCCGGTCCCGGTTTCAGCGCTGGGGCCGGGCCGATTTTTTTGTGGTGGAGGGCCACCGTCGTTTCAAAGTTTACATAATAATCGTTATCGGAAATTACTATTATTGGAGATGTCAGCCCCCCAAAACTCTGGGCAGTGGTGTTCTGCTCCATTCACAGAGCCGATCACAAAAGAAGTCCCACCAAATCAGCAAGATGCGCCAGCAGGGCGCGGCCAGCCGTTTTTGTGCCTGCTAGGGTGGAGCCAGTATGAAGAACATTCGGACCCTTGCGGCCCTCACGGCCTGCCTGGCGACGGCTCTGTACGCCAGGACCACCTATACGACAAGCGTTACCAGCAGTCTCGGCGTTACCATCACCAACTCCCAGCACGGCTTCAATTCGAGTCAATTCGGCGTGCTGATCTACAACCAGGACGGCGTCAAGCAACCGACAACCGCCTACTCCTGGATCACCGGTAGCAATTACGATGTCACCGTGAGTTTCGCCAGCACCTTCACCGGCACGGTGAAACTGGTCGGCGTCTATTCGTCTTTGACCACGGCAGACCAGGATTTCAAACTGACTCGCAACGGCAGCAGCCTCTCGCAACTCTACGTCTGCGACGGCTGCCAGAACAGCTACGCCAAGCGCTCCGTGAGTGGCAGCGACATCACCACAGACGAACGTTCGCAACTGATCATCACCTCATTTCCCGTACTTTCCGGATACGTGTATGCGTACATCGTGGATACGGGGCTGGTATATCAGATACCTCTTGGAGCTCAAGGCACGTGCAGCGGCGGCGCCTGCTCCGTGGTGCGAACACTGCATCCGGAGACCACACCCACGGGCGGCATCGTCCTGGGCTCGGCTGTGATCACCAACAGCGGCCTCGGGGCCGTCACCGACCTGCGTAGTTTCTAATTGTCCAGCGTGCCCGCCCACACGCACTAGACAGCTTCCGCCCCTGCGGCTCGATAGGCTTCCCGCAACGCCCCTTCGGCGGGGCTGTATATAGGCGGCCCGCAATGGGTCCCGGAATCGAGTTCCAGCAGCAGACGGAAACGCTCCCGCAGGTTGCCGCTG
>PSRJ01000342.1 GCA_003175985.1 Terriglobia bacterium | reverse complement strand
CGTAGCCGTGGCGATGTTTCGTTTTCGTATTGCGTTTCCGGATATATTACCCAGGAAATTACCGCCGCTTGACGGAAGACTGCTGTTGAGTTACGTGGGCCGCGGGCTTTGGATCAGCTTGGCACAGGTTGCTTCGGCTTTGATTAATGGCGCCGATGTGTTGATCATCGGAAAACTCTTTGGACCGTTAGCGGTGGTTCCGTATGCCTGTACCGGCAAGGTGGTCATTGTTCTGGCCAATCAACCGAACCTTCTTATGGCGGTCGCACAGCCGGGTTTAACGGAGCTCAAGTCCGGGTCTTCCCCTGAACGCGTGCTACAGGCAATCACGGCTCTCACACAAGCACTGCTGGGTGTCAGCGGATTGATTGGGTGCACTGTTTTAGCGGTGAATGCGGGTTTTGTGAGTTGGTGGGTCGGACCGAAACAGTATGGAGGCGGGCTGTTAACCGCTTTGTTTATTCTCAATATGCTTCTCAGGCATTGGAATACGACATTGACATACAGCGTATTTTGCTTTGGCCATGAACGCCGGCTTTGCTTTACGACTCTCTTAGACGGCCTGGTTACGGCTGGCATGGCGTTGTTGCTGGCTTCCAAACTTGGCCCGATAGGCGCTCCCATTGGATGCATTTTGGGCGTCGGGCTCGTCAGCCTGCCAGGAAACCTCAACGCATTGAAACGCGAAGTGGGCCTGACCGTTGGCAACCTGTTGGCGCCCATGTGGCCCTGGTTCTGGCGGTTCGCGCTTCTTTTTGCCGCGACTGGGATTTTGGCAAGGAATTGGAGCCCTCGCGGGTTCATTCAGATTGTAATTGTGGCTGCGATCACTGCTGCCGCTTACTTGGGAGTGATGGTTCGGCAGGTGCAGGAGTCGGCGTTGGGAATGTATATCCGGCCGCGCGTCATTCCACTGTGGAATCGGTTCAAGTATCTTACTTCGACGAATTGATACCATGCCGGCAACGACCGCAATGGCTGATACAGCGAGGGAGGTCTCACAGGATAATTGCTGGCATGTAATTACCTGCGAATATCCGCCCATGCCTGGGGGAGTGAGCGACTATACGCATCTCGTGGCGTCCGCTCTGGCCGCACAAGGAGATACGGTTCATGTATGGTGCCCACCCTGCCCGGGTAACCTACCCAATGTCGACCGTCTTCACGTACATCGGGAGCTGGGCAGGTTTACACCCGACGACACGCGGCGCGTGGCCAGTCAGCTGGAAGCTTTTCCGGCTCCGCGGCGAATCCTGGTTCAATGGGTGCCTCATGGATTCGGGTATCGGTCGCTGAATCTGCCGTTTTGCTGGTGGTTGTGGAAACGACGGAACCAGCATGGAGATACTGTTCAGATTATGGCGCATGAGGCGTTTCTGTCATTCGGGAACGGCCTGAGACAGACTTTGGCGGCAGGCATTCACCGTCTCATGACAATCGTCTTGCTCGGAGGCGCCGACCAGATATGGACCTCAACGCCTGAGGTGGAGAAGCGCCTGCGCTCGTATCTTTTTGGACGGCGTGTTCCCTTTCGATCTCTTCCGATTCCGAGCGCCATCCCTGTCCTGGAGGACCCTGTTCGTGTGTGTCGCGTCCGGGAGCGGTACGTGGGGCAGCAGGTCCTGGTGGGCCATTTCGGAACCTATGGTGAGTCGATCACGACGATGCTGGAACCCATTCTGTCGGGCTTATGCAACAGGACACCGGTGTATTCCTTTCTTTTGATGGGTCGGGGTAGCGAGTCCTTCCGCCAGAAACTGATCGGCAAGGCGCCCCACTGTGCAGCCTGGGTACACGCCACAGGCTCGCTCGCTCCCGATGAACTGTCACATCACATCGCTGCGTGCGACATTTTGCTGCAGCCATATCCCGAGGGTGTCAACACACGACGGAGTAGCCTGATGGCTGGTCTCTGCCATGGCAAGCCAATTGTCACCACTTTCGGGCCGCTGACGGAGATGGTGTGGCGGGAGGGGCATGCGGTTGCGATGGCTGCTCCTGGAGACACTAATTCCGCAATGGATCTCATGGAAAAATTGCGGTCAGATACTAGCGAACGAGCCCGCATGGGTCAAGCGGCTCAAACCCTTTACGATAGTCAGTTTGCCATATCGCATACGGTGGAGAAGCTTCGGGGCCAGGCAAGGTAGAGCGAGGCCGAGAGCATTATTGTGCGCGTCCTAATTGCAAATTGGCATCGGAATATAGTCGGTGGCGTTGAGACCTATCTGCAAGCGGTAATTCCCGAAATACAGCGCCGCGGTCACGAAATCGCACTCGTACACGGGTATCAGACAACCACCGAACGAGAGACCGTGCATCCGAACGGTGTTTTTCTTCCATGCTGGAATCTCGAAGAGCTGGGGCTTTCGAACCTGTTGCGATCTGTGGAGAACTGGCGCCCCGAACTGGTCTTTACGCACGTGCTTGAGTCAGTAGAACTGGAAACCGCCTTGGTTGAGCGATACCCGACCGCCTTGTTCGTACACGGTCATTACGGAATGTGTGCCACGGGGAGAAAGTGCTGCCGGGTTCCCAAAATTCAGCCCTGCAACAGGACGTTCGGCCGGATGTGTTTGGTGCTTCACTATCCCAGACGATGCGGGGGCTTAGGTCCTGTGACGGCGGTGAAGAACTATCGTTCGCAATCGAAACGCAACGCCCTGTTGCCGCGTTTTTCAGCCGTATTAGCGGCCAGCGAATATATCGCGAAAGAACTGCGCAATCACGGTGTGCAGAGCGAACGCATTCATGTGACGCCCTTGCCCCCGAGCGCGATTGAGCCGGGGACGCACGTGTTGCCGCCGCGAACGCCGGAAGGCCGTATCCTGATGATGGGGAGATTGACGGATGTCAAAGGATGTGACTATCTGATGCGCGCCATAGCTATCGCAGCGAGGCGACTCGATCGCCCTTTGCATCTGACTATTGCCGGGGCAGGACCGGAAGAGCACCGCCTCAAGTTGCTCGGTACGCGTCTCGGAATCCCCGTCGAGTACCTGGGATGGGTGGCTAACGAACGCCGGCGTAAAGTAATTCAGAGTTGTGACCTGCTCGCCGTTCCGAGTCTTTGGCCTGAACCGTTTGGATTGGTGGGAATAGAGGCCGGATGCCTGGGGGTTCCGGCTGTAGGATACGCTGTAGGCGGCATTCCTGAATGGCTGCATGGTGGAATCACGGGGGAGCTTGCGAGTGGTGATCCACCGACGGTCGAAGGATTGGCACAAGCCATAGTGCGCGCCTTTGGCGATCACGAACACTACCGGGACCTGTGTTTAGGAGCGTGGAGGATGGCGCAGCGGCGCACAATATCACCTCACGTCGACCTACTCGAAGCGATCTTTCGCGGAGTAGCGGCGCCTCACGATCGCGTGAAAGCTTTATGAATAATTTCAAGCAAGCCGTGAAAACAATCGTGCCTACGGCGGCTTGGGCGATTTTGAAGCGCGCGAGAGTTTCGGTCGCTTCCTCTTTCTTTCGCCCTTATCTAGTTCATCATCAATATTACGGCAGCGAATTCGAAATTCGTATCGCCGACGGAGTGGCTCAGGGTTGGTATGACCACGATTGGCCCACAATGGCGGAATTCGACTTACTCCGAACCGGGAAACTACAGCCGGGGGCGAGAGTGTTCGATATAGGAGCGCATCAGTCAGTGGTCGCCTTGATGTTGTCCCGAATTGTGGGCACGCAGGGTCAGGTTATCGCGATCGAGGCTGACCGCCACTGCGTCAATATCGGGCGCGAGAATTGCGAACGCAACCAGGCAGCGAATCTGGAAATCGTACATGGCGCGATCGCCGCGAAATCGGGTGAGATCACTTTTACACTAGACGGGCACGTGGACAATCCCAGCCAGAAGAGCGCCAGGGTGGTTGTTCCGGCATATTCCGTCGATGACTTGGCCGAACGTTATGGAATGCCTGATGTTTTATTTATCGACGTCGAGGGATATGAGTGTGAAGCCTTGCGGGGCGCAGCGAAAACGCTGTCTTACAAACCCGATTGCTTCGTGGAAATTCATGTAGGCGCAGGGTTGGAAGACTTTGGTGGTACCGTACCGGAACTTCTTGAGTTCTTCCCGGAAGCACATTACACTCTCTTTACGGCTAAGCCGGACGGCTCGGCATTTGTTCCACTGGCCCGAGGCGGCGTCGCTGTGCGGGAGCGTTGCTTCCTGGTTGCATTAGGGAAATCGAGCATTTGCTGATGGGTGACAGAGTGCGGCTGGCTTTGATCTGCGATCTGGTCGAAGAGGGATGGCCCAGCATGGACCTGGTTGGCGATATGCTGTTCCGCTACCTTTCGCAGGATTTTGAAGGTGAACTCGTCACCTCACAGCTACGTCCGATCATGCGCCGCCGCCTGTCCCATTTGCCCATGCTGTCCCGGACGGCATTGAATTTTGATCGACTGATGAACCGGATGGTGGATTATCCGCGGTGGTTGCGGCAAAGAAGCGGCGAGTTCGATCTATTCCACATTGTTGATCACAGTTATGCTCATCTTGCTTTGGAACTTGTGCCCGGGCGCACCATTGTAACTTGCCACGATCTAAACACTTTTCGATGCCTCCTGGAGCCGCAACAAGAGAAGCGATCGGCTTGGTTCCGGGCCATGGCCGGACGCATCCTGGACGGTATGCGGCGTTGTGCGCGAGTGGTCTGCGTGTCCGCTGCCATCAAGGATGAGATTCTGAGGCGAGACTTAGTCTCACCTGACCGGCTTGTCGTGGTACACAACGGCGCTCATCCCAGTTGCAGTCCGGAGCCGGACCTACACGCGGATGAGACTGCGGCGCGGTTGCTCCGTCGCAACGGGGGGCGTTTACCGTCTTATCTGCTTCATGTTGGAAGCGTGGTTCCCCGCAAGCGCATTGATGTCTTGCTGCACATCTTCGCCGAGGTTCGTAAAGCTTTTCCGGATATCCGGTTGGTGCGAGTGGGCGGGCCATTCACTGAGCAGCAGTTCGAATTGGCCGGCCGGTTGGGGTTGACCGACGCCATTGACGTGTTGCCTTTCTTGCAGCGGGATGTGCTGGCCGCCGTTTACCGCCGGGCATCGGTTCTGTTACAGCCTTCCGAGGCGGAGGGGTTCGGTTTGCCGGTCGTGGAAGCGTTGGCATGCGGCTGCCCTGTCATCGCGAGTGACCTTCCCGTTTTCCGGGAGGTGGGGGGGGGCGCGATCAGATTCGGTCCTGTAGGGGACATAACCAATTGGGCGGAGATCGCGATCCGCATTCTACACAGCCAAGTCAAGACTCCGGAAGTGTATGAACGCGAGCGCTGTCTCGGAATACGGCACGCCGCTCGCTTCACATGGAACAACACGGCGGCAAATCTTGCCGGCATTTATCGCGAAGTTGTCACTAACTGATCAGGAGATCGCTGGAACCATGAAAGTCATCATAACCGGAGGTGCTGGATTTATTGGCTGCAATGCCGCCAGCCGCTATTTGCAGCAAGGCCATCAGGTCATCATTGTAGATAATCTAGCGCGCGAAGGCGTGCAGAAAAACCTGGAATGGCTAAGAACGCAAGGCGCACCGGCATTCGAGCGTCTGGACGTGAGGGATCGCGCCGGCGCGGAGATCTTGTTTCGCCGCCATGCCGACGCCGATCGCGTGCTGCACCTGGCCGGCCAGGTAGCTGTTACCACTTCCGTAGTTTCTCCCAGAGAAGATTTTGAGATTAATGCTTTGGGAGCCCTGAACATATTGGAAGCCATGCGCTTGGCGGGCATGCAAGCGCCCGTCATCTATTCTTCGACGAATAAGGTCTACGGTGAAATGACCGACCAGGGCATTGTGGAGCGCAACCAACGTTATGCCTACAAAGACCTGCCAGCCGGAGTGTCTGAGGAACGTAATCTCGATTTTCATTCGCCCTACGGCTGCTCCAAGGGGTGCGCCGATCAGTACTTCATTGATTACCACCGTATTTATGGCCTGCGGACTCTCGTCATGCGGCAGTCCTGTATCTATGGCTATCGCCAGTTCGGGGCTGAAGATCAAGGCTGGGTCGCTTGGTTTATGATCGCCAGCCAGTTGGGGCGCCCGATCACGATATACGGCGATGGCAAGCAGGTCCGTGACATTCTCTTCGTCGACGATCTGCTGGATGCCTATGACGCGGGTTTCGAAGGGGGCGATACCGTGTGGGGGCGTGCTTATAACATTGGGGGCGGCCCTTCCAACGTAGTTTCCCTTCTGGATCTGCTTGCTTACATCGAATCCCGCCAGAATCGAGAATTACCGCGCGCCTATGCCGACTGGCGGCCCGGCGATCAGAAGGTGTTTGTTAGCGACATCCACCGCGCCCGCACAGAGCTCGGCTGGGCGCCCAAGACGAGTTCGTCCCAAGGGTTGGGATTGCTTTTCGACTGGGTCAGCGCGAACAAAGAACTCTTTATAGAGGCCGCTCCAATAGCAGTATGAACTCAACCACGAAACCTCCGGATCTAGTGCCGACAAGCACGTGCGTTCCCCTCCGCGCCAGAGCTGCTAAGCTGAGCGTGCTTCATTTGGGCAAGTACTACCCGCCGCATATGGGCGGAATTGAGACCCACCTGCAGAACCTTTGTGTCGGCTTGCGCCACTCTGTAGAACTACAGGTTTTCGTCGCCAGCGAGAACCATACGTCCGCAGACCAGAAACTAGACGGCATTTCCATCTCGCGTGTGCCGACCAGGCTAACCTTGGCAGGGACGCCTCTCTGCCCGGGGATGATTAACAAGATTCGCAAGTCCAATGTGGACATTTTACATATTCACTTGCCTAATCCCAACGCGGTTCTTGCTTACCTGGCGAGCGGCTTTCGAGGGCCGGTGGTTTACACCTATCATAGCGATACAGTGCGCCAAAAATTTCTGGGCGCTGCCTTCGAGCCGTTCTTGCACGCAGCTTTGAGACGAAGTGCGGCCATCATCGCCACATCTCCGGATTACCGCCGTACCTCACGGGTTCTCGCACGGTATCTCGATCGTTGCCACGTTATCCCTTACGGAATCTCCTTAGATCAGTTCGAGAACTGCGAGCGATCCCGCGTCAACAAAGTGCGCTCGCAGCATGGCGAGCGCCTGATCCTAAGCGTAGGGCGTCTGGTCTACTACAAGGGCTTTGAGTATCTCATCCGTGCGATGACTCAAGTTCGGGGAAGGCTTTTGATCATCGGCGACGGCCCGCTGCGCCCCTCACTGGAACGCCTCACATCAGAACTGAGTCTCGGCGACAAGGTGGTGTTTGTGGGCGAGGTGCAAAACGAAGAAATAGTCCCCTATTATCACGCTGCCGACTTATTCGTGCTCGGATCCGTGGCGCGGAGCGAGGCTTTCGGCATCGTGCAAATTGAAGCCATGGCTTCTGGAACACCGGTCGTGAACACGGCACTGGACTCCGGCGTTCCGTTTGTCTCGCTGGACGGACAGACGGGTATCACGGTTCCTCCGGCCGACGCCAACTCACTGGCAGGGGCCATCAACCTCCTCCTCGATAATTCCGAGTTGCGCCAAGCGCTAGGAAATCGCGCTCGAAAGCGCGCGCGGGACGAATTCGGCGTGGAGACAATGACTTCGCGAACATTGGCTCTCTATGAGCGCATCTCGAATCGCGATCAGGGTACGTTGACCTCATGAACCACAATTTCCAGGAACTCGGCTCAATCCCTTCAGGATCAACCACATCTCGCTTGACGGCGCAGTCCCCAATCAAAGAGGGGTCTTCTCGTTCCATGAACGCGAATCTTCCCAGGGTCTTATTCTTAGTGGAAGGGAATACCGATATCCGCTTTGTCATGGGATTGAGTAAGATCTCAGCTTTAACCATGGCGGTGCCACGAAGGATTTATCGGGAAGGGGACTTACAACGCCGGGTCCGAGATGCTGGCTGCCAAGTGCAGGTCGATGAAATCCCTGGTGGCCGCTTGCGATTTCAACTTTCGTCTTTGGCTTATCTTGCAAGCCATGCTAATCGCTTCGATGTCATTCTCTGCCAAGAGGTGCTGCGTGGCGCGTTTAACGGTACTCTGGTTGGGGCGCTCACCCAAGTTCCGGTCATCACCTACATGGGCGTCCATCCGATCGAATATTTTCGCTGCCGCCGCGAGCGACGCCAAATTGGGGTGGTCAAGGCTTGGATTGGCGAGTCAGTCATCCGTTTTCTAATGTCTTTTAACGGCAGGTTCGCCACCCGGTGCTTAGCGATGGGCCCTTACCTGCGGGATGTTGCAGCCCAATATTGCCGGCGCAGCGAAGTCGGTTTGTACTATGGTGTGGATACGGAGCGATTCCGGCCCGCCACCGCCGAGGAGCGCGCCGGATTGCGGCGCGCCCACGATCTCCCGCTGGATAAGTTTGTGATTTTCCTGTCAAGCCGCATCAGCCACGAAAAGGATCCGGAAACCGTACTGCGTGCCACCGCGCTGGCGCGCCAAAGAGGCCTCGACGCGGTCGTAATCAATCTGGGAGGAGGCTACCGCGATTTTCTGAGGCTGGCCAAAGACCTTCATTTGGAGGACGCGGAGGAGTGGGTCCTGGGCCGGCCTGCTGCCCATCCCGTCACGGAAGTGATGGACTACTTTCGCTGCGCCGATGTGATGGCGCTCGCGTCGCTGGCCGAAGGCGCGGCTTATTCCACTCTGGAAGCGCTCGCCTGCGGCACACCTGTAGTCTGTACTTCCGTCGGTGGAATGCGGGTGCAGTTGGATGGATATGCCTGCCTCACCCGCCGGCGGGACCCGGAAAGCATGTGTGAAGCGTTTGGTTGGGTTGCGGCTAACCCTGAAACCGCGCGGGCCCAGGCTTTGCGTGGCCGCGAATATGTCATTCGAGAATGGAACCACCAAAAGGCCTTCTTTGATCTGGCCGATGTGTTCCAGCAAGTCCGGCGCGAACAGAGAAAGTAGGATACTCAGCAGGTTTCTGGAGGTTCTGGATGTCACAAGATCCAATTGCGATTCTCGGAATTTCGGCGTTCTATCACGACAGTGCTGCAGCCTTAGTGGTTGACGGAAAGATTGTCGCCGCCGCTCAAGAGGAACGCTTCACACGAAAAAAGCACGATCCGGGCTACCCTGCACATGCTGTCCGCTACTGCCTCGAGGAAGCCAGTCTGAGGCCGCAAGATCTGAGCTACGTGGCATTTTACGATAAGCCATTGCTGAAGTTCGAGCGCCTTCTGGAGACTTACCTGGCATTCGCCCCGCGCGGTTTGCAGAGTTTCAAAACGGCGATTCCGGTTTGGCTCAAGGATAAGCTCTTTTTGCGTCGCAAGCTGCGGAATGACTTAGGAAAGCACTCCGCCTTCCCGCTCCTATTTCTGGATCATCACGAAAGCCACGCAGCGAGTGCGTTTTTTCCAAGTCCGTATGAGAAGGCTGCGATCCTTACTCTCGATGGAGTTGGGGAGTGGAGTACGGCGGCTTACGGCGTAGGTGAAGGTAACCGGATTTCGCTGAGCGGCCATCTGGAATTTCCGCACTCCCTGGGATTGCTTTACTCTGCGTTTACTTATTACTGTGGCTTTAAGGTCAATAGCGGCGAATATAAACTGATGGGGCTGGCGCCTTATGGCAAGCCTGTCTATACTGAGACGATTTACAAACACCTCCTCGATCTCAAACCGGACGGCAGTTTTTGGTTGAATATGGACTATTTCAATTACTGCCAGGGCCTCACCATGACCAGCCGCCGGTTTGACCGTTTGTTTGGCGGGCCCCCCCGCAAGCCGGAATCACAATTGGACCAGCGCCACATGGATTTAGCGGCGAGTATTCAGGTAGTGACCGAAGAGGTGATGCGCCGTATGGCGGCCGACGTGCACCGGAAGACCGGCTGCCGAAACCTCGTACTGGCGGGCGGAGTGGCGCTGAATTGCGTAGCCAATGGAAAGCTTTCATGTGAAGGGCCATTTGAGTCGATCTGGGTGCAACCCGCAGCCGGAGATGCCGGGGGAGCACTGGGCTCCGCTCTGTTTGTCTGGCATCAATTGCTCGAGAGACCGCGCGTCCCACTTTCGCCGGACGGGCAGCAGGGCAGTTTCCTGGGGCCTTCGTTTACATCTGAAACGACGAAAGCCTGGCTCAGATCGAAGAATATCGAATTCCGGGAAATCGAGGGCGACGAACTTTATCGGGAAGTGGCGCTTTTGCTGAGTGAAGGGAAAGTCGTGGGCTGGTTCCAGGGACGCATGGAATTTGGTCCACGCGCTCTCGGCGGACGAAGTATCCTGGGAGACCCGCGCTCACCGAAAATGCAAGCAGTCATGAATTTAAAGATCAAGTTCCGGGAGAGTTTCCGGCCGTTCGCCCCGTGTGTGCTCCAGGAGTATGCCTCCGACTGGTTTGAGATGCAACCCGGTGAAGAGAGTCCCTACATGTTGATGGTGGCCCCCGTTCTCGATAAACATCGAACGCCATTATGTTCTGAAGAATTGGAAACCATGCAGAGCGATGCGGATCTGTGCAAACGCGTAAACATCGCCCGCTCGACCATCCCCGCCGTCACCCATGTGGACTACAGCGCGCGCGTGCAAACGGTGGACGCCGTTCGTAATCCGCGAATGCACCGGTTGCTCCGCCAGTTTTATCAGATAACGGGCTGCCCCGTGCTGGTGAACACCAGTTTCAATGTGCGTGGGGAGCCGATAGTTTGTACCCCCGAAGATGCCTATCGCTGCTTCATAGCTACTGAGATGGACGTCCTCGTATTGGAAGACTGTGTACTCGCTAAGACACAAATGACGGATTCGCATCGCGAGTCAGAACGGGCCAATTACCTGGCTCAATTTCAGTTGGATTAGGAGATAAATCCTTGCAGTGGAGTGATATCGATTTTCATCCGAATACGCGGACTTTGCGTCAATTTGGAGGAGCTTGCGCGGTCTTTCTGGGAGGCGCGGGCCTTTGGAGACTCTTCTCACAGGGAGCATCTGCCTACCCACTCGCCCTGCTGTCGCTTGCCGCCGCCGGCGGTCTGCTCGGAGTTGCGGCTCCTCGCGTCTTACGAATTCCTTTCGTGTCAGCAATGCTTCTGGCATTCCCGATAGGGTGGATCGTATCGCAGGTGCTATCTGTTCTTCTCTACTATGGCATTGTGTCGCCCATGAGTATGACGCTACGCCTCGCACGCCGTGACCGACTGCGGCTGCAGCGTGCAGATGCAGAAACCTATTGGGTCACCAAGCCTGAGCCTTCGGATCCGGCCAGTTACCTACGGCAGTTTTGAGTGGAGCAAGAATATGCCAAACGATACCAGTACGAGATTCGAAAAAGCTGCCCAGGAACGGCCGCACAATACTGTTTTCGGAGAGCTGTGGTTATTTATCCGGATCAACAAGAAATGGTGGATGATTCCGATCGTCATCACCTTGCTTCTCTTCGGAGTTTTGATTCTGCTGGCGGGCACCGGAGCCGCGCCTTTTATTTATACGCTCTTCTGAACGGGTTCAAGGACCACCCCGGTATTGCGCTAACATCTTTATGAAGATCGCCTTTGTGGTACACGACTATCGGCGCATGGAGGGACACAGCCGCTACGTTGTGGAGCTCGCCACTCGATTTGCGAAGCACCACGAAGTTCATGTATTTGCCAATCAGTTTGAAGGAGATACTCGGGGCATACAATGCCATTTCGTCCCCGCCTGGAGGCCTAACGCGCTTACCAGTATTGTCAGTTTTGCATTCCAGGCAACCCTGCGAGTTCGCGGCGACTTCGATATCATTCACAATCAAGGATTGTGCGGCCTTCGCGGAAACGTAATCACGGCTCACATTTGTAATCGCGCCTGGAGCCGCGCGCTCCGTCGCGTCCAGGGCAGTTTGAGCGTGCACGAATGGATTTCCGGTTCGACGTTGTCCATTCTTGAATACCTCAGCTACCGCGCCGCAGCCGGCTCCCAGGTAATTGCCGTTTCCAACCGTATCGCGCGTGATTTGAAAATGCTGTATGGGTGCCGGTCGAATATTTCCGTAATTCACCACGGTGTCGATCTGGAGGCGTTCAGACCGGCTTGCGACCATCCCCAGCGGTCTTTTGTACGGGCGAAGTGCGGGTTGGCAAGTGACGAGACGGTATTCTTGTTCGTGGGCGACTTGCGGAAAGGTGCCCGCCAATGTCTGGAAGCGCTCGCGCATCTTCCCGCAGGTAAGCTGTTGTTCGTGTCCCGCACGCCCGATGGGCCCTACCGCGCTCTCGCCAGCCAATTGGAGTTGGGTGCCCGTGCCGTCTTTTTGGGTGCAACTACTGAAGTGGAACAATACTATGCGGCTGCCGATGCTTTCCTTTTGCCTACTCACTATGACTCTTTCGCGATGGTCGTGACGGAGGCAATGGCCTCCGCCCTGCCGGTAATCGTCAGCCGTGAGGCGGGCGTTTCTGAACTGATTCAAGATGGCGCCAATGGTCTTGTTCTTGACGACTTCAGTGATGCGACGGAACTGGCATCGAAAATGCGCCTTTTGCTGGATAACCCGCACTTAGCGCGGCGTCTGGGGGTTGCCGCCCGCAATACCACGGAAGACTATTCCTGGGATATGGTCGCCGCTCGCACCATGCGGGTTTACCAGCAGGCCGTGGCTGGAGCCCGCCTGGGGACGAATGCTCCATATTCGTCTGTGGCGCACTGACTCGAACTTATGCCTGTTTCTGAAACTGCTTTTGGCCTTGCTGAGGATCGCCGGGATTGTGAGATTGGACTGCTTCTGGCAATTTTAGCCTCTGCCGAGCGCTGAATGGAAATAGCGCCGAACGATTTATAGGATTCATCGGGGCGAACTCGCCGGCCTGTGGCCTTCAGGACACGCACTACTAACCGATGGGTTCTCCGGCTTTGAGGCTGGATAGGCGACTGGGCCAGCAGTAGTAAGGTTCTAGCTGCAAGAGATGTGCAGTCGCTTCAGCAGCACGGTTTCACAAGCAATCGTCCGGTTGTGTCAATACGGTGCAGATATACTGCCTGGCCCGCGAAGTACTCATCCACGGCTTTCCTGGCACCTTGCCACCAGCCGTAATCGTCAATAATCAGGATGCCGCCCGGAACGAGTCGGGGGTAAAGGTGCTCCAGTTCGTGTCGGGTAGATTCGTACCAGTCGGTATCGAGGCGGAGCAGGGCGACCCGCTCGGGTACTGTCAGCGGGATGGTTGTCTCCACGGGACCTTTAATGTGGCGTTGCAGCGGATAGCCGGTTCTAGCAAGGTTGGCCTTCACGTCCTCCAGACTGGCATAAGCGATGACCCGACTCGACTCCTTTCGTTCGTATTCGCGGGCCGCCTGTAACAGAGCGGAGGCGGAGGCTCCCGAGTGGATCCGGTCGGCCTCGGTGGGTTCGGTCATTCCCTCGAACGTGTCATACAGCCAGATCGTTCGTGAGCGCTCATTGTGTGCCATTAGGGAAAGAGCCATCGCCATGGAACTGCC
>PSRJ01000017.1 GCA_003175985.1 Terriglobia bacterium | reverse complement strand
CCCGCCGCGCCGGCCGTGAAGACTTCTGATGGCGCATTGCAGATCCTGGGGATCCTGCAGCGCGACGCACGCCTTCTCGACTTTTTGATGGAAGATATTGCCCCGTATTCCGACGACCAGATCGGCGCCGCGGTCCGCGAATTGCACGACCAATGCCGCGACTCGGTCTCGCGGTATGTGACGCTGCAGCCCGTGATCGACGGCGTGGAGGGCACCTTCGTGCAAGCGCCTTCCAAAGACCCGAACGTCGTGAAGTTCGTCGGCAACGTGCCGGCGCAGCCGCCCGCGGGAGGCACACTTCGCCACCGGGGTTGGCGAGCGGCGAAGGTGGATCTCCCGCAGTTAGCGCCCAAACAGGACGCAGCTATTCTCTCACCCGCGGAAATCGAGATCGAATAACCGTGGCCGCCAAATACGTCATTGGAATCGACCTCGGCACCACGAATTCGGCGGTTTCCTACGCGGAGATCAAGCCGGGCGCCGATCCGTTCGAGGCGGCCAACGTGCAGGTGCTCCCGATCGCGCAATTGACGAACCGGGGAGAGGTCCGGGATGAGGATTTGTTTCCGTCTTTTCTCTATCTGCCCGGCAGCTCCGATTTCCCCGCGGGCACGCTGGCGCTTCCGTGGGATGCGGAACGCGGGTATGCCGCCGGGCGGCTGGCGCAGAAGCGCGGAGTCGAGAATGCCGGCCGCCTGGTTTCCTCCGCGAAGTCCTGGCTCTCGCACTCCGGCGTGGATCGCACCGCTCCGCTGCTGCCCTTCCGCGCGCCCGAGGGCGTGGAGCAGATCTCACCTGTGGAGGCCAGCCGCCGCTACCTGCAGCATCTGCGCGAAGCGTGGGATTACAAAATGCCGGAAGCTCCCTTCACGGAGCAAAATGTCCTGGTCACCGTTCCCGCGTCCTTCGATGCGGTGGCGCGCGAGTTGACACTCGAGGCCGCGCGCTCCGCGGGCTACCGCGATATCACATTGCTGGAGGAGCCGCAGGCCGCGTTTTATGCGTGGATCGAGCGCCACCCGGACTGGCGTGAGCGCGTGCAATTGGGCGACCTGATCCTGGTGGTCGATATCGGCGGCGGCACGACCGACTTCACCCTGATCGCCGTAACCGATCAGAACGGTGAGCTCTCACTAAATCGCGTTGCCGTCGGCGAGCACATTCTGCTGGGCGGTGACAATATCGATTTGGCCTTAGCCACTACCATCTCCCAGCAATTGGCGGAGAAGGGCACGCGCCTGGATAGCCGGCAGCTTCAGACGTTGTGGAGCAACTGCCGCGTGGCGAAGGAAAAGTTACTGGAACCGGGCTCCAAAGCGAAAGAGCAGACGGTCACCATTCTAGGGCAGGGAAGGGGGCTGGTGGGGGGGACTATCAAGGCGGCCCTTTCGCGCGACGATGTCGAGCGGATCCTGGGCGAAGGCTTTTTCCCGGCCGTGACCAGTTCCGATATGCCGCTGCGCCAACGGCGCTCGGGTTTTCAGGAACTCGGGTTGCCGTATGCGGCGGACCCGGCGATCACCAAGCAGATGGCGCGTTTCCTGCGGCAGCAGGCTGCAACGTCCGAACATGGGAGCGTGCGCCGCGGTCCGAGCGGCCTGGCCTGTCCGACGCATGTCTTGTTCAATGGGGGTGTGTTGAACGCCGCAATGGTGCGCGACCGGGTCATTGCAACGCTGAACTCCTGGCTGGCGGAGGAGGGGATGGCTCCCGTGAAGCCCCTGAGCGGCGAGGATCTGATGCACGCTGTAGCGCGCGGCGCGGCCTACTATGGGCTGGCGCGGCACGGACGGGGTGTTCGCATTCGGGGCGGTGTGCCTCGCACCTATTATGTAGGCATCGAAAGCGCCATGCCTTCCATCCCCGGATTCGCCGCTCCGCTAAAGGCGCTGACAGTGGTGCCCTTCGGCATGGAGGAAGGTACCGAAACCCGTATCCCCGGCCGCGAATTTGGCCTGGTGGTGGGCGAGTCTGCCGAGTTCCGCTTCCTCACCTCCTCCATCCGCAAGAACGATCAGCCGGGCGACCTGATCGAGGACATCAGCGGCGAACTGGAGGAGCTGGCGCCGATGGAGGTGGCGTTCGAGCACGGCGAAAGCTCGTCGGAAGTGGTCCCCGTATCCTTCGAAACCGTGGTGACCGAGACCGGCATGCTTCAGCTCTGGTGTGTCGCCCGCGACGGCCGGCGCTGGAAGCTGGAGTTCAATGTGCGGGAGCGGGTGGAAGCGTAGTTGCGAACCAGGTGCGTTACTATCGAAGCATGGCTACCAACCGGCAGCGCCTTCATGAAATCGTGGACTCACTGCCGGATAATCAATTGGAAGCTGCTCTCTGCTTCCTCGCGGAGATGGGTGATGAAGAAGTCGTCGAACCAGAGACTGCAGCTAAGTTAGATGCAGCCCTCTCCGAACTGGGAGAAGATGTTCCGCTGGAGGAAGTGCGGCGGCGACTTGGTTTGTGATTCGGCGCGTTGTCTTTCGACCCGCGGCGATACGTGATTTCCAACGCCTCGACAAGATTGTTCAGTTGCGGATTGACGCTGGTCTTACCCGCTATGCCACGACAGGCCACGGGGATGTAAAAGCATTGAAAGGTCGGGCCGGTGAATTCCGGCTTCGAATTGGTAAATGGCGAGTGTTTTTCATCCTTGAACCGCCCGACCTGGTGCGGGTCTTAGGTATCGATAACCGCGGCGAGGCATACTAGAGTGCCGTGTTGTCGACCGCCTGTCACGTAAGCTAAAAGCATATGAAAATCGGGATCGACCTCGGGACCACGAACTCTGCCCTTGCTTATATCGATGAACGCGAGGCCGAGGACCGCGATTTCCCGCCGGTCCATATATTTGAAACGCCGCAGCTCGTGGCTGCGGGGCGGTCCGAGCCGCGGCGCACTCTGCCATCGTTCCTCTTCCTGGAGGATGGGCAGCCAGTGGGACTCTATGCGCGGGAGCAGGGCGCACTGGTGCCCACGCGTCTCGTGCATTCCGCAAAATCGTGGCTCTCCAATCCGGATGTCGACCGCACGGCGAAAATCCTGCCCTGGGACTCCCAGGAGACGGGACGCGTGCTTTCGCCGGTCGAGGTTTCCGCGCGATTCATCTCCAAATTCCGCGAAGAGTGGGAGCGCGCCAAGGGCATGCCGCTCGCGGACCAGGATATCGTTCTGACTGTGCCCGCCTCGTTCGACGAGGAGGCGCGCGAGCTGACAGTGATGGCGGCGCGCGACGCCGGGGTCGAACGGCTCACACTGCTCGAAGAGCCGGCTGCCGCGTTTTATTCCTGGATCGCCAACAACCTGGCGCAATCCCGCAAGAAGTTGTTCGACGGGCAGATCGTGCTGATCTGCGACGTGGGCGGCGGGACCAGCGATTTCAGCCTGATCCGCGTTTCGCGAGAAGGCGACCTGGTGAATTTTACGCGCACGGCGGTAGGGAAGCACTTGCTGTTGGGCGGCGACAATCTGGATCTGACACTGACATGGTTGGTGGAGACCAAGCTGGGCGTGCCGATTTCCATTCGCCAGCGGAGCGGACTACGGCGCCAGTGCTCCGCAGCCAAGGAAAAGCTGCTCAACGATCCGAACCTAAAGAGCGTGGAAATCACCGTGCTTGGCTCGGGCTCGGCACTCATCGGGAAAGCGCTGAAGACTGAAATCCTGCGCGAGGAAGCGCTGGAATTGGCGCTGGAGGGGTTCCTGCCGTTCACCGAGCGCGGCGAACCGCCCAAGGAAGAAAAGCGCAGCCTCTTCCGCGAGCTGGGCCTTCCGTATGTTTCGGACCCCGCCATTACCAGACACCTGAACGCCTTTCTCGAACCCACGGGCCAGGCGCCCGACGCCATCCTGTTCAATGGCGGCTTCTTTATTCCCGAGATTTTGCAGCAACGCGTGGCCGATGTCGTGGGCCGCTGGTACGGCCGCCGTCCTGAGATTCTGGAGAACATCGACCTGGATCTGGCCGTGGCGCGCGGCGCGGCGTATTACTCGTACGTGCGCTCTACCGGCAGCGGCGTGCTGGTGCGGGGAGGGCTTCCACGAACCTACTACATCGGACTCGGCGAGCCTCGGGAAGGCAAATTTCCAGCCGTCTGCCTGGTGCCCCGCGGCGCCGAGGAAGGCGCGGCGATAGAAGTTGACAATGCGGCATTACAATTAGTCGCCAACCGCCCGGTTTCTTTCCGGCTATACAGCTCGCTCACGCGAACGGAAGACCGGCTCGGCGATATCGTCGAGTTCCCCGCTAACGATCCCGATCTTCACACTCATGCGCCGCTTCAGGCCGTAATTCGTTTCGGCCGGAAGGCCGAGGAGCGTCTGATACCCGTGAAATTAGGCGCGCGGCTTACCGAGATCGGCACTCTCGAAACATGGTGCGAATCGAAGATCAGCGATAATCGCTGGCGGCTACAGTTCGAGCTGCGGAAGGCCGCAGCCGTGCAGCCCGGGGAGCGCAAGGCTGCGGCGGTGGTGAGCGAGCAGGCGTTGCAATCTTCGCTGGAATTGATCGCGGCGGTGTTTTCGGTTTCGGGGAAATCGCCCATTGCTCCCGAGGAGCTTCCAGCCAAGCTGGAGCAAACGATGGGGCTGGGCAGGAACTCCTGGCCGCTTTCCGCCATTCGCCAACTGGCGGATGCGTTTGTAGCCGCCTCGGAGGGCCGCAAAAAGAGTCCTGCTTATGAAATCCGCTGGCTGAACCTTGCCGGGTTCTGTCTGAGGCCGGGGTTCGGTTTTCCGGGAGACGACTTTCGAATCGAGCAGGTGCGGCGTCTGTTTGCCGCGGGTGTCACTTATGGAAACCAGGTGCAGTGCGAGATCGATTGGTGGATTTTTTGGGGACGCGTGGCGGGCGGCTTGAACCGCAACCAGCAGACGGATATCTACCAGCGTCTCTCAGGTAGCCTCCTGCCGCGGGGCAGCAAGAAGCCGCAGCGCATCAACCCCGCGCTGTTGCGCGAAATGTGGCGAACCGCTGCCAGTCTGGAGCTGTTGCCCATCGGAACCAAAACGGAATTGGGAGAGGCGCTGATCAAGCGCGTCAAAGCGGGCGATTACAAAGAGAGCGAGCTTTGGTGCCTGGGGCGGCTGGGCGCTCGCCATCTTTTCTATGGGCCCATGAATTTGGTGGTCCCGCCCGCGACTGTGACGCGATGGGTGGAAGCACTGCTGGTCGTACCTGCGGCTGGGGATGCTCTGGCCACGATGGCGCGCGGCACCGAAGACCCAACGCGCGATCTGTCGGCTGCAACGCGCGAAACGGTCAAACGCAAACTGGAAAAGCTGCCACAGGCAGAGCGATTATTGCCGGTTTTCGAGGGCGAAGAGGAGGACGACCGAACTTTGGGCAGGATCTTCGGCGAGGAGTTGCCGTCAGGCCTGGTGCTGGCCGGAGAAGCCTGAGCGGCCTCTGCCATAATAAGCAGTTATGTTCCCTCGTACCGGACTCTTTCTCGCCATCGCAGTGAGCGCGCTGGCTCAATCCACGCCTGACGGCAAGGCGCTGTTCGAAAAAAACTGCGCGGTTTGTCATAGAGCCGGTGCGGCGGATAACCGTGCGCCACTGCCGGAAGAATTGGCAAAGCGGCCTAACCAGGAGATTGTCACGGCGCTGGAATTCGGAGTCATGCGCAGCCAGGGCTCGGATCTGAGCGCCGCCGAGCGCCAGGCCGTTGCCGACTTCCTATCCCCCATGGTCCGCTCCGAGACGGCGCGCGAGAACGCCTGTCCCGGAGGCGGGCCGCGGCTTTCGAATGTGAACGGATGGAATGGATGGGGCATCGATCTGTTCAACACGCGGATGCAACCGGCCGCGGCCGCCGGCTTGCGTGCCGCCGATATTCCCAGGCTCAAGGTGAAATGGGCATTCGGGTTCCCCAACACCGTCAGTGTTGCCGCACAGGTTACGGCCGTGGGAGGCCGCCTTTTCTTCGGCAGTTCCAACGGCACCGTGTATTCGCTTGATGCCCGCAGCGGCTGTGTTCACTGGACCTTCAAAGCCGACGGCCAGGTGCGCGCCGCAATCACTGTTGCGCCCGCGGGCAGCGGCCAGTACGCGGCTTACTTCGGCGACGCCACCACCACGCTTTACGCAGTGAACGCCCAGACCGGCCAATTACTTTGGCGAACCAAGCTCGACGATCACCGGATGGCCGGTATCACGGGCGCTCCCAAGCTCTACGGAGGCCGCCTTTATGTGGGTGTGCGGTCGGGCGGGGAAGAAGTAGCCGCCGGCGATCCCAAGTATCCGTGCTGCACCTTCCGCGGCAGCCTTGCGGCAGTCGATGCCGCCAACGGCAAAATCGTGTGGAAGACGTTCACGGTAACCGATCCGCCGAAGCAAACCAGAAAGAGCGCGGCCGGAACAGATCTGTTCGGGCCATCCGGCGCCGGCATCTGGTCCTCGCCGGTGATCGATGTCAAACGGAAAGCCGTTTATGCGGGGACCGGCAACAACTATTCCGATCCTCCCACCAACACATCGGACGCTCTGATCGCCTTCGATATGGATAGCGGCTCCATGCGATGGGTTAAGCAACTGACGGCTGACGCATGGAACCTGAGCTGCGCGCAGCCGGGAAAGCCGAGCTGCCCGGAAAACCCGGATCGCGACGTCGATATTGGCTCCTCACCGATTTTGCGTTCGCTGCCCGGAGGGAAGGACATTCTGTTGGTCGGGCAGAAATCGGGCATCGTTTTCGGTATGGACCCGGACCAGCGCGGCGAAATCCTCTGGCACACCGAGATCGGTAAGGGCGGCGCGATGGGCGGCATTCAATGGGGAATGGCGGCAGACTCGGAAAAGGTGTACGCGCCGCTCTCCGATATCATTCCCGGTCCCGGCGGCGGCATGTTCGCGTTGAAAATCGCCTCGGGTGAGAAAGTGTGGTCGGTTGCCCCTGCCGAGCCGGCCTGCAAACAGACTAAGGGATGCAGCCCGGCGCAATCCGCTGCCGCCAGCCTGATTCCCGGTGTGGTCTTCTCCGGATCGTTCGACGGCCATCTCCGTGCCTATTCGACGACCGACGGCAAAGTAATCTGGGACCTCGATACGCTGCGTGATTTCGATACCGTCAACGGCGTGAAGGCGCACGGCGGATCGATGAACGTGGCTGGCCCGGCGATCGCAGCCGGCATGCTGTTTGTGAATTCCGGTTATAACTTACTGGTGGGTATGCCTGGCAACGTGCTGCTGGCCTTGTCGGTGGATGGAAAATAGTGACTATCGCGGAGCGGGCCTACTACACGCGGCGGGCGCCTGAATACGACGATTGGTACCTGGGGACAGGTTTGTACGCCGCGCGGCATCGGCCGGGTTGGCATGAAGAAGTGGAAGCGCTCAAAACCGTTGTGGCGTGTCTGCATGCCGGCAAGTTCCTGGATGTCGCCTGCGGCACCGGGTTTCTGACCCGGCTTTTGAAAGGCCGGGTCGTGGCGATCGACCAAAGCCCGGCTATGCTTCGCATCGCCCGCCTCCGCTTGCCGCAAGGCTCCGTATTACAAGGGGACGCGTTTCGCTTGCCGTTTGCGGCCGGCTCATTTGACATCCTGCTCACCGGTCATTTTTACGGGCATCTTGAAGAGCCGGATCGCACGCGCTTCCTGGCCGAAGCCCGCCGGGTGGCGCGGGAGCTGGTAATCATCGATGCGGCGCTGCGGCCGGATATTCCCGCTGAGCTGATACAGGAGCGCGAGTTGAACGATGGCTCGCGCCACACAGTCTTCAAGCGCTACTTTACTCCGGCCCAACTATTAGCCGAACTGGACGGCGGAACCATCCTGCACGCCGGCGACTGGTTCGTGGCAGTCCGCAGTCCCGCACAAGGGATTTAATCCTTCTTCTTCCCGAACAGTCCGTTCAACAGGTCGCCAGCCGCTTTACCGAGGCCGCTCTTGTTGGTGAAGTGCTCGATCTTCTCCTCGGCGATGCCGCGCACGTCGGGCCGGAACACCGGATCCGATGATGTTCCCGTGATCAGAAAAGGCACGTTGGTATCGCCCTTCTGTCCCAGTGCCGCCATGACGGTTCCCGATGTGTGCAGCGTGGTGCGCATTCTGAAATCCAGAGCGTGGCTGGGACTGATCGTACCGCCGCCCGAGAGGTTGCCAATCGACGGCACAATCAGCTCCAGTGCGTCTACGGATGTTCCCTCCGGTGACATGCGGAGGTTTGCGTGGAAACTCTGGATTTCGGTGTTCGGTCCGCCGGGAATTCCCGCCAGCCGCTCGATGGCGGCCATCTTTGCTCCCAGACTGAAGCCCGCCAGGCGCGTATT
Source organism: Terriglobia bacterium (assembly GCA_003175985.1). Classification (GTDB taxonomy): domain Bacteria; phylum Acidobacteriota; class Terriglobia; order Bryobacterales; family Bryobacteraceae; genus PSRJ01. The sequence continues at coordinate 324 of PSRJ01000017.1, read as the reverse complement.
GCTCAGGCCCACGGATCCCGTGGTGATCAGGCGATTTGCCGTACCTTCCATAGCGAGTTTGGCGCCGGCGGTGCCGCTCTGGAGCGAGGATCCGGCGGGGAGCACAATATCCAGGGCGGGCAAAAACTCCACCAGTTCGGGAACCGCCATCTCGGGTCCCGAGAAAACCAGGTTCCAAACAGTAGCATCCGGCCGTAGCGAATAGTTTCCGGTGAGAGCCGCAGGTGCGCTGCCGAAGTGCAGGTTGCCGCGGCGCAGCACGCCGGAGCGCTTTCGCAAATCGTGTTCCAGCGCAAAATCGAATTCGACGGGCCGCCGCGCGGC
>PSRJ01000125.1 GCA_003175985.1 Terriglobia bacterium | reverse complement strand
ATTCTGGAAGTGGTACGCGACGCCGATGCCCTGCTGACCACTTACGCCAAGATCCCGGCGGAGATCATCGCGGAAATGACGAAGTGCCGCATCATCGCCCGCTTTGGGATCGGTGTCGACAATGTCGATATCCCTGCCGCCACAGCCAAAGGGATTGTAGTCACACGGGTACCGGATTACTGCATCGACGAAGTTTCCGATCACGCCATGGCTCTGCTGCTCGCGGTGGTGCGCAAGATCCCTTCCGCCAATGTGCGCACGCATGCCGGCCGCTGGGAAATGAAAGCCGTCGCCCCGATTCATCGTCTTCGCGGGACGGTCTTGGGCCTGGTCGCCTTCGGTCAGATCCCTCAACTCCTCGCGCCGAAGGCCCAGGCGTTCGGCATGCGCGTAGTGACTTACGATCCGTACGTTGCCGATGAAGTTCTGGCGCGCGCCGGCGTCGAACGGGTCGAGTTCGACGAACTGGTCAAGATCTCGGATTACATCTCGATTCATACGCCGCTCATGCCTGCGACCCATCACCTATTCAATGCCGATGTCTTTCGACGCATGAAGCCGACTGCGTACCTGATCAATACGGCTCGCGGGCCGATCGTAGACGAGACCGCTCTGGCCGATGCGCTAGACCGAGGCCAACTCGCCGGCGCCGCTCTGGATGTCATGGAGAAGGAGCCACCGACGGGTTCGCCGCTGCTCGGACGCGACAACGTCATCATCACGCCGCACACCAGCTTCTACTCGGAAGAATCTCTCGTCGATCTGCAAAGAAAAGCGGCGGAGGAAGTGCTGCGAGTCCTTACCGGACAGGCGCCGCGCAATCCCGTAAATGCCGAAATGCTGCAGGCGGCGGGCAAGAATTAACGTCTTTATCGTGGAGGAATAAACATGTCTCAAGAACCGTGGAAAACCGATAAGTGGTTTGTCAGCCCCTGGAACTTCAACGATGCCGTCCGTGCCGAGTTCCGTTTCCCGAAGCAGATTCAGATTCACGACATTACGCTGCGCGATGGCGAGCAGCAGACCGGCGTGATCTTTACCAAGGACGACAAGATTCGCATCGCCGAGGGTTTGGCCGCGGCCGGTGTGCACCGCATCGAAGCGGGTATGCCCGTGGTTTCGCCCAGCGACCAGGCGGCCATCAAAGAGATTGTGAAACGCAATCTCGGGCCTCAAATCTTCGCCTTCTCCCGCTGCATGGTGGACGATGTGAAGCGCGCCGTGGATTGCGGCGTCTCGGGAGTGGTCATGGAGGTGCCGTCCAGCCAGCACATTATCCAATACGCCTATCAATGGCCGCTCGAGCGGGCGATCCAGCTTTCCATCGAGTCTACGGCCTACGCGCATTCGCAGGGTCTCGAAGTCGTGTTCTTCCCGATCGACTTCACCCGCGCCGATATGAACTGGGTGCTCGATCTGATTTTGCGCGTTGCCAATGAAGGCCACATGGACGCCCTCGCCCTGGTGGATACCTTCGGCGTGGTGTCGCCGCATGCCATGCAGTACCTGGTGCGGCAGGTGAAAGCGCGCATCAACAAACGATTGGAAGCGCACTTCCACATGGATTTCGGAATGGGCGTGGCGAACACCATCATGGCCGTGGCTGAAGGCGTGGAAGTGATTCACTCGACCGTTCTTGGCCTCGGCGAGCGCGCCGGCAATACCCCGATGGAAGAAACAGCGATGGCCTTACTGACGCTTTACGGCATCGATATCGGGCTGAAATATGAAAAGCTCTACGACCTCGCGCATCTGGTGCAGGAACTGTCCGGGCATGCCGTAGCCAGCAACCGGCCGGTGGTTGGGGACGCGCTGTTCCAGATCGAGTCCGGCATCATCGCAAGCTGGTTCCAGAATTGCGGCCAGCAGCAACCCACCGAACTCTTCCCCTTCCGGCCCGATGTCGTCGGCCAGCCCCCCGCAAAAATAGTTTTCGGAAAGGGCAGCGGCATCGATTCCATTAAAGCCGGGCTCCGGAGGCTCGGGATGGAGTTCACCGAGGAAGAGGCGATGCAGGTGGTGATGGCGGTGAAGGAATTTTCTCTAGCGCACAAGCGCCTGCTGACCGAAGACGAATTCCGGTCTATCGCCGGAAAAACGCTCCCGGCCCGCGTCGCCGCAGTTTGAACCCGATTGTGGAGCGGAGCGGAACTCTGCGCGCCGGTTGACAACCGGCGCGCCGCTCTTAACTCTTCAAGTACTTGTTAAAGAAATCGATCGTACGCTGCCACGCCAACTTGGCAGCCGCCTCATCGTAACGCGGCGTCGTGTCGTTGTGGAAGCCGTGATTGGCGCCTTCGTAAATATAGCCGGTGTGCGTCACATGGTTTTCCGTAAGCGCTTTGTCGAATCCCGGCCATCCATCGTTGATCCGCGTGTCCAGCCCTCCATAATGCAGCAGCAGAGGCGCCTTGATTTTTGCGGCATCGGCAGCCGGAGGCTGCGCGCCGTAGAACGGGACTCCCGCCGCGAGGTCGGGGCCCAGACGCACGGCCAGGTTGTTCACGATGCCTCCGCCGAAGCAGAAGCCCACTGCGCCGATTTTCCCCGTGCAGTCGGACCGGTTCTTCAACCACATCGCCGCTGCCACGAAATCTTCCGCCATCTTCTGACGGTCGACCTTGCCGAACGCCGCTGCGCCCTTCTCGTCGTCACCTGGGTAACCGCCGATACTGGTGAGCCCATCCGGCGCATACGCCATGAAACCCGCCGTGCCCAGCCGCCGCGCTACATCCTCGATGTACGGATTCAGACCGCGGTTCTCGTGAATGACCAGCACCGCCGCCAATTTTCCAGTGGCATTCGCCGGACGAACGAAATAGCCTTTGATGCTGCCATTACCCTGTGGCGATTGCACCGTCTCGTAGCTGGTCTTCAGACGGCTGTCGTTCTTCGGAACCTGTTCCGCCCAGGCGTAGTTCGGGCGCAGGCTCTCAAAAATGGCAGTCACGGTCAGCCCACCCACCGCAAACTTCTTCGCGCCTTCGAAGAACCCTCGGCGGTCGATATCGCCGTGCACATAGAGATCGAAAAGGTTCAGCAACTCCTGCGGATAATCGGAAGCTTTCTTTCGTTCCATCTGTTGTTTGACTCCTTTGGACGGATTGCCCCTCTGTACAGCGAAGCATCATACATTCAACGGAGAGTGAAGTCAATCAGCGCAGCACGTGTTCTCACGTGCTCCGCTTCAACTGCCCACAGGCCGCATAAATGTCCAAACCTCGCGGCTTGCGCACGAAGCAGGGAAGGCTGCGCCGTACGATCTGCTGAAATGCCGTGACGCGTTCGGGCGCCGGCGTCTCGAACGGAATATCGGGCCCCGGGTTCAACGCAATCAGGTTCAGCTTGCAGTTGATGTGCGCCAGCAGCTTCACCACCCGCCGCGCGTCGGCGTCGGTGTCGTTGACGCCCTTCAAGAGAACGTATTCGAATGTCAGCTTTTCCCATGGACGCAATGGATAGCGGCGGCAAACTTCAAGCAACTCTTTCAAGTGGTATTTGCGCGTGATCGGCATCAGTTCGCGCCGCATTTCTTCCGTAGAGGCATTGAGGGAGATGGCAAGTTTCGGACGAATCGGCGCGCGCCCCAGCTCTTCAATTTTAGGAATGATGCCCGCCGTCGAGATGGTGATCCGCCGCGGAGACAGCGCGAAGCCCGCCGGGTCGAGCAGAATGCGTGTCGCCTTGAGGACGTTCGACAGGTTGAGCAAGGGCTCGCCCTGGCCCATCATGACGATGTTGAGCCGCCCGCCATCGCGCCGCAACCGGTTCTCGCGGCAGACCAGCATAACCTGCCCCAAGATTTCGCCCGGCGTCAGGCTTCGCTCCAGGCCCAGCAGGGCTGTCATGCAAAATTTGCAGTCCACCGGGCACCCCACCTGGCTCGAGATGCAGATTGTGTCGCGCTCGCCTTCGGGCATGAGCACCGTTTCCACAGTGCGCCCGTCTTCCAGCCGCAGCAGGTAGCGTCGCGTGCCGTCGTCGACGGATTCATAGACCCGCGCGATTTCGGGCAATCCTACCGCATGGCTGCTGGCAAGTTCCTCTCGCAAACGCAGCGGCAGCGCTGTGATCTGTATCAACTCCGGCGCCTGCGAGCGGTAAATGGCTTCGTAAACCTGTTTCGCCCGGTAGGCTGGCTGTTCGGGGCCCAGAACTTCACGAATGTCGGGAAGCTCCATGCCCACGAGCGGGTGGGACATTCTGTTTCCAGTCTATCAGCGCGCCGTGCAGGGAGTCGGATTCCACCCCGAACTATCGGGCAGCTTCTTGAAGTGCGTGCTTCGGACGAACCGGGCGTTCAGATATTGAGGGTCTTCCACGACCGTGGTCACGATCAGCCAGGAATCGCCATTTTCTTCCGCGGTTCGGTGGAGATACTCGGTGACTACGGCGTTGCCGCTATACGGTACGCCGTTCTTCTGCAAATAGCCCGCCTTCATATGCGTGGTGACTATTTTGAGATTCCCGCCGGACGGCTGCCCCTGACCCCGGCGTCCTCCACGGCCCCCGCCTGCGAACTCCCATTGCGCCGCGGAATCGCCCTGCCATGTCGGCTCGCCGGGCGATGGCTGCGTCCGGGCGAAATGGAACAGACGCGTCTGCTGCCCTGCATCCGTATCTACTTTGAGCGTATTCTCGTTTTCCCAGGTGATGCGCAAGCGTTCCGGAACGCGCATCACGTTGCCTGCTCCGTAGGATTTGCACTGATTGCCCGCCGCCTCATCTTTCGCCGGATCCCAACTGTCGGCTACCTTGCGTCCTTCGGCATTCAGAGGAATGCTCGGATAATCTCCCTTCACCGGCGTCACCATGCGATACCGCCAGTCTTCCGTCACCACGGAAACCCAGTAGCCCGTGAGATCTACGGGCGCCGCAGCTTGCGCGCTCGCAGCCGCTGGTCCGCCGCGCCCGCCTTGCGCGCCAAGCACTCCCGTGACCAGGGACGCCACCGCCGCGAATTTGAGAGAGCGGCTCATTACTTCGTCCTCTGGCTGAGACTGCGGTAAACGGCTTCGATGAAACGGTCTCCCGAACCGTAACGCGGATCGTAATCCAGCGTCGGCTTGGACGCCTTCACCTGCTCCAGCGTCATGTCGCGCTTGATCATGTCCTGAATGCGGTCCCGAATCACCGTAACCATGTCCCGATAATAGGCCACATCCGCCGAGTCGCAGAGCCGGCCGTGTCCGGGAATCACCATCGTCCCGCCTTCCGACCGGAACTCGGCGATCGATAAATCGAGAATCTGGTTCAGCGCCTCAATCTCCCCGTTGATGCTGCCGCCGCGTGCCAGGTCGATGTTCGGATACCCGCCGGTCACGAAGATATCGCCGGTGCTGATTACGTCTGAACCGCGAAAATACACCAGGCTGTCCCCGTCCGTGTGGGCTGCGGACTCGTGAATAATGTGAACGCCCTCGCCATTGAAAAAATGACTGAGCTTCATATCCCGGTGGAAGGTATCGGTAGGCAGAGCGTCAAAAGGAGTGGCAGGTTGTCCGGCCGCC
>PSRJ01000113.1 GCA_003175985.1 Terriglobia bacterium | reverse complement strand
GACGCTGAGGATGTGCTGCAGACCGTCTTTCTGCGGATGCTGAAGCGCGATCCGGCAGCTGAGCCGATCGAGAACATGAGCAGCTTTCTGCAGCGGGCAGCGGTGAACGCCGCATTGGATTTGTTGCGCTCGCGGCGAAACATCAAGAATTTGCCCCTGGACGATTGGGAGCCGGTGCTGGCCGACTCTCCGCACCGGCAACCGGACCGCGCGCAGACGTCGGGCGAAGTCCGGGAATGGCTGCGGGAGGCGATTGCACGGCTAAGTCCGCGTACCGCTCAAATGTTCATTTTGCGGTTTTTTGAAGAGTTGGATAACCCGGAAATTGCGCGTCTGCTGGATACCACGCCCGGAACCGTGGCCGTCACGCTTTCGCGGACGCGCGACCGGCTGGAAAAGGAATTCCGAACGTTCCTGGGAGGCGGGCAATGAACCCCGAAGACACTCGCAAGGACTCCGCCCTGGATCGCGTCATCTCCGAAATCCGCGATGAAATTGTGCCTCCCGAGGTGATCGAAGCCGCGGCCGGGCGGGTTTGGACGCGGCTTTCCGAACCCGCGGAACACATTCGTACGTGTGATGATTTTCAAGCCTTGTTTGCGGAATATCGCGCCGGGCGGCTTTCCGGGCCTCGCGCCCTGCTGGTGCAGGATCATTTAAGCGAATGCGTGGCCTGCCGGCGTGTGTTCCAGGGCAAGGTGCAAGCGGCAGCGGCGGTCCCCATCGCGGCGCCGCGAAAGTCGCCTGCGGTGCGCTGGGCGGTGGCAGCCGGTTTGGCAGGTGGCATAGGTCTGGCGGCCTGGTTCTCGATCGCGCAGTTTGGAGGCGGCTCCGGGCCCACGCTGGTGCAGTCGGTCGCCGGCACCCTGTACGAGGTAAATGCCGGCGGGTTGCACTCTGTAGCTGCTGGCACTGCAGTGCCGGCCGGTATGGAACTTCGTACCGCCCGGGATTCCGGCGCCATGCTGCTGCTGCGCGACGGATCGACCGTCGAGATGGGAGAGCGCGCCGATTTCCTTTTCACCGAAACCGGCGGCGAAACCACCGTTCATTTGGGCGGCGGCCGCATCATTGTGCGCGCCGCCAAACGCCGTTCCGGCCACCTGTATGTCGCTACTGCCGATTGCCGGGTTTCGGTCACCGGTACACTCTTTGGCGTGAGCACCGGCGTGAAGGGCTCGCGGGTTTCGGTACTCGAAGGCGAAGTGCGGGTGACCCACCACAACCAGGAAAAGGTGCTGCATCCGGGCGATCAGGAAACTACCGGCGAAAGCCTCGATCCGGCTGCGCAGAATGAAGATTTCGCCTGGAGCCGCGACGCCCGGCTCAAAGGCGAACTGGCCGCGCTAAGGCAGGAGTTGCACGGGCTTCGTTTCCCCCAGGCCCGCTATTCAAGCCGCCTGCTCGGGCTGCTGCCCGCTTCCACCGTCTTCTTCGCCGGTATTCCGAATCTGGCGGAGTATTTGGGCGAAGCGCAGAAAGTGTTCCGGCGCAAAGCCTCGGAGAGCCCCGAGCTGGACGCGTGGCTGGCGGGGCCGGGAGCCTCGATCGAGCCGGTGCTGGAGAAGTTGCGCGCGGCCAGCGAGTATCTGGGTGACGAGATCGTTGTATTTGGCACGGAAGCCTCCGCCGGACCGGTCTTTCTGGCCGAAGTGAAGCGCCCCGGGTTTCCGGAATTCCTGAAGCAGACCGGGCTGCCGCTCGCCGTTGAGGTGCGGTCGGGAGTCGTGTTGTTTGGATCGCCAAAGCAGGGGCTCGCGCCACTACTCGACTCCGGCTTCCGCGGTACACCCTTCTACGCGCGCATCGCGGACGTCTATCGCCAGGGCGCGGGGCTCCTGCTGTGCGGCGACCTGACTCGCATGGGGGCCTCCCGCCATGGTTTGCCGGAAGCAAGGTACCTGATTGCGGAACAGAAGCAGGCGGGCCAGCGGCTGGAAACACATATTACGCTTGGATTTGACGGGCCGAGGACCGGTATTGCCGCGTGGCTGGCGGCGCCCTCGTCATTGGGAGCGCTCGATTACGTCACACCGCAGGCGGCGCTGGTGATGGGTTTCGCGGTAGCCAACCCGGCGGCTGCATTCAATCAGATGTCAGTAAAGCTGCCGCAGCCGGAGGCTGGTGAACTAGAGAGGGACCTGGCCGCCAGCCTGGGCGGCGAAATCGCTTTGGCCATGGACGGACCCGTCTTCCCCGTGCCCTCCTGGAAACTGGTGGCCGAAGTCTACGATCCGGCACGCTTCCAATCGGCCATTCAAAGACTGCTGCGTGTGGCGAACCGGGAAGGCAAGCCGCTGCGGACATCCCAGGAGACAAGCGACGGGCGTACCGATTACCTGATCGCCGGGGGCGATCCGAACCCCCTGACGCAGGCCTGGTACACATTTTCGCGCGGGTATCTGATCGCGGCGCCCACGCGCGCGCTGCTGACCACTGCGTTGCAAACGCGATCCAACGGCGCTGGAATCGCCCGGTCAGCAAACTTTACCGCGCTGCTGCCGCGGGATCATTACACCGACTTTTCCGCCGTACTGTACCGGAACCTGGGTCCCACGATAGCGCCGCTCGCCGGGCTGTTCGATCCCAAGGGCGCCGGTAAAGGGGTCCCGCTCGAGCCGCTCCTGATCGCGGCTTATGGAGAGCCGGACCGCATCGCGGTGGCCAGCAGCGGCGATTTCCTCGGCATGAATCTCAACGATTTTCTGAGCGGAAGCGTGCTCCGGATGGCTAATAGCACGTTGCCCTGGAGCCAGGTATTGGGAACAATCGGCGGGCGATCCTCGTCTCGATGAGTAATGGGTCCAGTCATTGAGCTCGATGGCCTGGAGGTGCGCTTTGGAGGGCGGTCCGTACTCAACAAGCTGCATGCCTCCCTCACCGGCAGGGCAATCGGGCTTCTGGGGCCCAACGGCGCCGGGAAATCCACACTGCTGAACACGCTGCTGGGCTTCCACAAGCCCTTCTCCGGCACGGCGCGTTTACTCGGGTTGGATGTGCGCACACAAGCCCGCGAGGTACGCGCGCTCATTGGGTACATGCCCGAAAACGACGCGTTCATCGCATCCATGAGCGGCGTGCGGTTTGTGCGCATGATGGCGGAACTGGCGGGGCTGCCGCCCCAGCAGGCCCTGGAACGGGCGCACGAGTCGTTCTTTTACGTGGGACTGGGCGAGGTCCGCTACCGCCCGCTGGGGAGTTACTCTTTGGGCATGAAGCAATCGGCCAAGCTGGCCACGGCGATTGCTCATGGCCCGCGAATCCTGTTCCTGGATGAGCCTACCAACGGGCTCGATCCGCCGCAACGCGCGCGCATGATCCGGCTCATTCAGGAGATCCGCGACCGCGGCGATCTTTCGCTGATCCTGTCGTCCCACCTGTTGCGCGATGTGGAAGAGTGCTGCGACCAGGTGCTCATCCTCAAGGGCGGCAATATTGCCGCCCATTGCAACCTGGAGGAGGAGAGGCGCGCCAACCGCCGCTTCCTGGAACTGGAGACGCGCAGCGAGTCCAACGGCTGCTTTCTCGAAGCCCTCGAAAAACTGGGCTGCCACACGGCGCGCGGCGCGCAGGGACGCATCAAGGTAATTCTTCCGGAAGGCATCGAGGTCCAGCGGCTGTATGCGGTGGCGGCCGAGCAAAACGTACAGATCCGGCGCTTGAGCCACAAACGCGATTCGCTGGAGGATATCTTTTTGAAGGCCATGGAGGCGGCGGATGGCCGTTTATAAGAAATCCTACCGGCCTTACCAGGGCGAGCTTACGCCTTCGTGGAAGCGCTTCCTGGTGATTCCCCGCTACGCCTTCGAGGACCTGCACCGTTCGCGGTTTCTGACCATCTTCTATCTGGCCAGTTTCCTCTACCCGCTGATTGCCGCGCTGATCATTTACATCGAGCACAATGTGGAGGCCCTGAAGCTTCTGAATCTCGGCCCCGCGGCCCAGTTGATCGCCATCGACGCCGGCTTCTTCATGTCTTTTCTCGGATGGCAAAGCATGCTGGCGCTGTTCCTGGCAGCCTTTATCGGACCGGGCCAGGTGTCACCGGATCTTGCCAACAACGCGCTCGCGCTTTACCTGGCGCGGCCGTTTTCGCGCGCGGAGTACGTCCTCGGAAAAGCATCGGTCCTGCTGGTTCTGATGTCGCTGATGACCTGGGTCCCCGGGCTGTTGCTGTTCTGGCTGGAAGGGTATCTGGAAGGGGCTGGCTGGGCGGGTGAACACGCCCGCGTCGCCTCAGGTCTGTTCTTCGGATCCTGGGCTTGGATTGTAGTCCTGACCTTGCTCTCATTGGCTCTTTCGGCGTGGGTGAAATGGCGGCCGGCGGCCGGGGCTTTGGTCTTCGGCGTATTCTTCGTCGCTTCCGCGTTCGGCAATGCCATCAACACGACGCAGGATACTCGGTGGGGACATCTGCTCAGTATGGATACGCTGATCGGCTCGGTGTGGCTGCAATTATTCCTTGGGGACTATCCCGCCAGCACCGGGGCCGCGTTCTTCCGGTTGGAAGCCGGAAGGCACCTGCCCTTCTGGAGCTGCTGGTTGATGCTAGCGGCCTGGTGCATGGCGTGTCTCTACATGCTCGCGCGCAAGATTCGCGGCGTGCAGGTGGTGCGGTGATGGACCTGGTATCCACTTGCAGAATTTGGCATGGACCACTCCCTGACGCTCGTGGCTCGGAAACTGATGCTGAGCCGCGACCGCAAGGGAGCGGTCCAAAGCTGGGATCATCCGCCGGGCTTTTCTTACGGTTCCGGATCCGATCGAAGGAGATAGCCGGATGAGCAACCGGCTCATCACCTTCGCGGATGTCTCCCGCTTTTACGGCGAGGTGCTTGGCATCAATCGCGTGAACCTTGCGATTCCGCCGGGAATTACGAGCCTGGTGGGACCCAATGGATCGGGCAAGACCACGCTCATGAACCTGATGACGGGCCTGATCCGGCCGACCAAGGGGGAGATCCGAGTGCTGGGGGTCCCGCCAGAGCAGCCAAGGGAACTCTGTTCCCTCGTCGGATATTGCGCACAGTTCGACGCTTTTCCAAAGGGCCTCACCGGATATGACTTCATCCATGCGTTTCTGAGAATCCGGGGTATGAGCGATGCTGATTGTGAACAACGCACCTGGGCCGCGCTCGAAATGGTCGGCATGAGGGAAGCGGCTCGCCGCGCCGTCGGGTCTTACAGCAAGGGAATGCGGCAGCGCATCAAGCTGGCGCAGTCCACCTGTCATTCGCCTTCGGTGCTGGTGCTCGATGAACCTTTGAACGGGCTCGACCCGCTGGTGCGCGCGGAAACAATTGCGCTCTTCAAGCAATTCGCCGAAGAGGGCATGCACGTGATCATCTCGAGTCACATTCTGC
>PSRJ01000010.1 GCA_003175985.1 Terriglobia bacterium | reverse complement strand
GGCGGATTTCGAGAAATGTGGTCTTGCCGCTGACCGGCGGCAGCCCCAGCCGCTGCTCAAGACGCATGGTCAATTGGTCGGGATCGCTGCCGTGCTCGCGCTCAAACGCGGAACAAAACTTCTGTAAATAAGGTTCCACCGTGACCCAGATTTCGCCGGGTGCTTGCCGGAGCCAGGCTCCGGTTGAGTCCTGATAGGTTTTCTTCACCTGGTCTACGCGGATCCAGGTGGCGACATCGATCGGCCGATCCGATGGAAACTCAACCAGTCGCGGAACCACTTCCCAGGGCTCCGGCAGCGCCGTCTCGCGGATTGCCGCCAGATATTTCTCGTAGCGCAATCGCCAGCGCTCAGCTTCCGCGAACTCGGGAACGCAAATCTTCGGAATGGCGCGGAGATCGTTCGAGTCCGAGATGAACCGGAAGTCCTCGCCGAGGCGGGAATTGGTGGCGAGCACCAGTGCGGGCCAGTACTTTGCGTCTCCGAACGACCAATCGGCGATGCCCTGCAGGGTATCCCCTGGGGCCACAACATAAGTCTGCGGGCAAACGGTTCCCGAAGCCGCCCAAGCAAAGAGGGACAGAAGGTGAACGGCAGCACACACCCGAAACATGGAGATTACTTTACCATCCGGGCTGGCAATGCATTTGCAGTTACCGCGACGAGGGGTGATCTCTAAGTGCGTTTTTTGGCAGCGCTGCTCATCAGTCCGCTATTCGCCCTGACGGGAGACGAATTGCCCCGCGCATTCTTCGATCATCCGGCGGTACGGCAGGGGCAATTTGTGCTTTGGCACGACCCGGGAGCCGTAGAGACTCTCGACTTCCGCTACGGCATCGGCGGTCCGGAAATGGCGCCAAAGGAGCCGTTCACGTTTATCGAAGAAGATAGCAGCGGTTCGACTCCGAAGGTTCGTATTCGCGATGCCAACGAGCGCCAGTGGGTGATCAAGTTCGGAGCCGAGGGGAAGCCCGACACATTCTGCAGCCGGCTGGCTTGGGGCCTCGGCTATTATGCCGAGCCTGCGTATTTCGTAGCCGATGGTGTGATCGCGGGCGTACACGGGCTGGGGCGGGCCGCGCAGAATATTGATCGAAACGGGCGCTTCCGCGATGGACGGTTTCAGTTGCGATCGAAGGACCCCAGGTTTCTCCGCTGGGTGGATTGGGCGTGGGACGACAATCCGTTTACCGGCACGCCGGAATTGAATGGCCTGAAGATCCTGATGATGCTGGTTTCGAATTGGGATAACAAGGATAGCCGGGACGCCGACACACGCGGCACGAACACGGCGATTTACCAGCATGGCGGCCAGTACTTTTATTTCATCGACGACTGGGGCGGAGCGATGGGCAATTGGGGCAAGTTCTTTACCCGCTCCAAATGGAACGACAAAAACTTCTATGAGCAAAGCCCCCGCTTTGTCAGGCTCGCTGAGAACGGCCTCGAGTGGGGATACAGCGGCCAGCATACGAAACTTCTCACGCGCGACATCCGGTTCAGCGATATCGCATGGCTGATGCAGTATCTCGGCCGGGTGACCGATCCGCAGCTTCGCGCCGGTCTTCTCGCCAGCGGCGCCTCGGAAGAGGAAACCCGCTATTACGTGGAGGGCCTGCGGCAGCGGATCGGCCAATTACAGAAGATCGTCAGCGATAGATAATGGGTCTTGCGGGTAACACGCAGACTCTTTCTGGCTTCCGCGGCGGCGCCTCTGACGCGCGCCGACCAGAGACCCATCCCGGAATCCATACGCAAGCTGAAGCCGATGACAGATGGGATTCGCCCCATCACAGCGGCCGAGCGCGAATCGCGCATCGAAAGAGCCCGCAAACTGCTGCGCGAGAACAGCGCCGGCGCGCTAGTATGCGAGCCCGGATCGAGCGCTTACTATTTCACGGGAATGCGTTCTTCCCAGCAAGGCGGCGAGGCGGTGTGGATCCTGCCGGTGCGCAGCGAGCCGCAATGGGCGCAGGCGCCGGCGGCGGGGAACGCACTCCGCGGAATGGGAGCGGCTACGGGCCGCATCGCGATCGAAGAGCGGGTCCGCTTCGGAACGGCCGACGGTCTGCGCCGGCAGCTTCCGCAAGCCGAATTGGTGAGCGGCACACCGATAACCGCGGGCTGCCGCATGATCAAGTCACCCGCGGAAATCGCGTTGTTGCAGCGCGCCAATGAGATTACCATTGCCGCCTACCGCGCGGCCTTCGCGGAACTGCGCGAGGGCATGAGCCAGACGGAGCTGGCGGGCCTCATCGCGGCCGCATATGAAGCGCTCGGGGTGAAGGGTGAGGCCCTGGTGATTTTTGGAAAGTATACGGCGAACCCGCATGGCAGCCGCGAGCCGCAGAAGCTGCGCGAGGGCGACGTCGTCTTAGTAGACGATGGCTGCAGCGTGGAAGGCTATCAATCGGACATCACGCGCACCATCGTTCTTGGAAAGCCGACGGCGCGCCAGCGCCGCATATGGGACCTGGAGCGCAAGGCGCAAGACGCCGCTCTGGCGGCGGCCCGACCCGGCGCCACCTGCGAATCCGTGGACGCCGCCGCGCGCAAGGTGATTACGGACTTCGGCTTCGGACCAGACTACCGGCTGCCCGGTCTGCCGCATCGCACCGGCCACGGCATCGGCCTCGATGGGCATGAGTGGACCTACCTGGTGCGCGGCAACCAGATGCGTCTCGCACCGGGAATGTGTTTCAGCGACGAACCGACCATCGCCATCGAAGGCGAGTTCGGCATCCGGCTGGAGGATTGTTTCTACATGACCGAGAATGGGCCGCGACTCTTCACAAAACAGAGCGCGGCCATCGATGAGCCGTTTGCGTAATGACCAGCCAGGTTCAAAAGCTGCAGGAGATGATGAAACAGTTGGGGCTCGCAGCCGTTGTATTCGAGCCCGGTGCAGCCATGCTTTCCCTCAGCGGAGTGCGATGGGGGCGCAGCGAACGGACCTTCGTCCTGGTGGCCGCTCAGACCGGCGAACCCGCCTTCGTTCTTCCGGCATTCGAGGAAAAACGCGCGCGCGAATTGATCCGCGCCGCAGACCTGCGGATGTGGCAGGAAGACGAGAGCCCGTTCGCGGCGGTCATCGATGTTCTCCGCAGCCGGGGCGTGACCTCCGGCCGGGTCGGCCTCGAGGAGAGCGTGCGCTTCTTTATATATGACGGTCTGCGGCGCCTGGCGCCGCAGTTCGAATATATCAGTGCCGGGCCGCAGCGCTTAGGCTTGGGGCCTGGCTGAAATCGGCTATCTGCCGCGCCGCACCGGTGACCTCGAGAATGTGCAGACCGGTGTTGGCCCGGTCAGCGGCGTAAATGAAGCCCCGGTCGTCCACTTCGACGTTGTTGGTCTGAATGGCCACCTTGCAGTGCTGTTCAGCGCCTTGGCCAACGCATCGCTTGTCGGTTTTATCGGTAATCGGCGGAATGTAGTAGCCGACCTCTTTCGGGTGGAACGGATCGCGCACGTCCAGAACACGGACGCCCGCGTTGAAGTGAGCGATGAAGAGCAGGCGCTTGTAATAAATAGGCGTGAAGCTCTCGTTGGAGGAATGCGTGCCGAAGCGTCCCCCTGCGCCGCAGAAGTTCCCGCTGGCCTCGGGCACGGTCCAGGTGGAAGCGCCCACAGGTTTCGATTCCGTGGTGATGTCGAAGAACCGCACCATTTGCCGGTATTCGTTGCATTCGTTGGGAGTGGTTTCGCCGACCAGCGCCAGGAAGTCCTTCACCTTGCCATCGCGCTGTTTGGCGAATTCGGGAAGCTGCATCTGGAGCATCGGGAATGCCGTGTGCGCGCCGATATCGACGGGGAGATCGACTCTCGCGATCTGCGGGTACCGCAGATTTTCCTCGGTGGGCTCCTTGGGACCATTCAAAAGTTTTTCGCGATCGACGATCTGCAGGATGCCATCGCGGGCGTTGTCGTAAGGGAGATACACACGGTTGCCCTTCGGTCCGGTGGAGATGGGCCCGTGCAGGCCGCCGGGCGTTTGCCCGCGCGCGCCGGGCTGCTGGCCCTGCAACCCGAAATTGCGGATAAAGACAGGCTTGGCAGGATCGCTCAGGTCGTAGATCTGGAGCATACGGGGCGTGCGCCAGCCCGTCACACCCGAGACCAGGTAGGCGATGCCCGTATCGCACTCCCACCAGTTCTTATGCGTGTCGCGCAGCCCGTCGACAATCACATTCAGACGCGCCGGTCTGGCGGGGTCGGTAACGTCCCACATTTCGTGCGCGGAGTTGCCGTAACTGCGAAGCATGTAGAACTTGCTTTTGTCGGCATGCGGCAGATCACTGCCGCTGCAGACCCGAACCATGGATGCACCGCCGGCGTCTCCACCGCCACCCGTCTTGCCTTCGCCCGGGATGTGAGCGATGTACTTGGGACGTTTCGGGTCGGTGACATCCACGATGGAAGTACCGTTCAGCTCATCCTTACCGGTAAGGGGATTCGGCTGCACGCCGCCATGGTGGCCGATGTAAGCGAACCAGCGGTCGCCCTGTTTTTGAATCACCGGCTGATAAGCGCTGCGGGCTTGCAAGTCGTTATAGCCCACCAGCTCCATGTTCAGCTTTTCGGCTTTCCGCTGAGTGATGGCAGGCGCGGCCAAAAGCCCGCAAAGCGCCCCGCCGAGCGCGACGC
The DNA here is from genome assembly GCA_003175985.1 of Terriglobia bacterium. Taxonomy (GTDB): domain Bacteria; phylum Acidobacteriota; class Terriglobia; order Bryobacterales; family Bryobacteraceae; genus PSRJ01. Next base: position 2,472 of record PSRJ01000010.1, on the reverse strand, counting down.
ACCCGGAAATTGTAGCGGCGTAATTCTTCCAACGCATAGGCCCTCCCGTTCCGAAGACTATATCAGAAGCGGCGGCGGATGGCAGGAGGGGCGAGATGTTCCAATGAAGGAACCTCGTGAACAACACTAGCCAATAGGCTTAACTTCAGGTCCGCGCAGCTTGGCTAGTCGGTTGAGATATCGAGCCTGCCGCGGAACCGGACGAGGCTAAAGTGGTCAAACTCCAGACCATCTAGGCCAAAGGTTTTCTTGAAGTCATTGTGAGTCGGACGGTCCAAGATTGAAGTATGCACGAAATGTAAGTACAATGAACCGGTTGGAGTCCGAATGCCTGAAGCTATTCCGGTCTTCGACGATCCCTGCGCGATCACAATTGCGGACGACGAGTCTGAACCGTATGAGCAACGATTCATTACGCTTGGCATGGGCGCGTCGGGCCGTCTGCTCGTCGTCATTTACGCCTGGCGCGGCGAAAATATCCGGATCATTTCGGCGCGTCCTGCCGAAGCCCGTGAGCGAAGGGAGTACGAGGCAAACCGATGAAAGACCGATACGATTTCAGTAAAGGAAAGCGTGGCAGAGTTCTCGCGTCTGAGCCTGAGCCTGAGGGTAAAACCAGAATCACGATCCGGCTCGACCAGGACATTGTGGCCCGATTCTTTCAGATGGCGGAAGCATCCGGAGGCGCGACCGGTTACCAGACCCTCATCAACACCGCGCTTCGCGAATACCTCGATGGCAAAGCCCCACGGTTCGAGGACACGCTGCGACGGATTATTCGTGAGGAACTGAAGTCAAGTGCTGCGTGATGATGAAATCTCAGCTCGCCCGTTGGCGCCGGAGGCCTTCCTCCACCTGGGCAGCCGCGGCACGCTGGTCGAAGGGCTCTCCGAGGAAAGCGGCGAGGCGGCACGCGAGGGTATCGGGAGAACGCAGCGATTCCGCGTAGTTCACAGTCATCACTTGAATCGCGCGGTGCGATTTCAGCCAGGCTTGGACACGGACGAGCTGGCCGGTGTAGACGCGCAGCAATTCGCGCGCGTCCAGCGAAGCACCGGTGCGGCCCAGGCGGTCGAGCATGGCCCGCTGCGACGCTACTACTTCTTCCAGGTTGCGCAGCATAAACACGACCCGATACTCCTCGCCCTCTGGCAGATACGGGAGCAGATGGGCCACGATCTTGACCGCTTTGCCGCGGGCGGCGGGGAGCCAGGCCGCGTCTTCGTACAGACGGGTCGCGTGCTCGTGCTCGAAATAACCGCGCGGGTTATCTTCATCCGGAGCACGGCGTCCATCCGAATACGGCAGGATGCCCGCCGCGGAAAGCATTTGCATCATCATGGAAGTTCCGCTGCGCGGCAGGCCGGAGACGATCGTCACGACGCGCGAACGATCGGCGGGCGGGCAGGTCCAGCGGTCAAAGCCTTCGTTCAGGGATGGAGATTCCGGTTCCAGGAGCGAAGTGACGCGGCGCCTGGGCTGGCGATGAGCCAGTTTCTCGCGCAGCACCTGGGCGTGGGCCAAATGCAGGGCGGATTCGGCGGTCCTTGCGGGAACATCGCGAAGCAGAGCAGCCAGTTCGTCGTGGGCCGGCGCCAGGCCGGGCATCTGCGAAAGTGCCACACGGAAGGATTGCTCGGCGCGGGCGGGCTCGCCTAACGCCGCCAGCGACCGGCCGAGAAGGTAATGCAGATACGGCTGGAAATAAACCAGCGCCAGCGACTCGATGGCGCACTCAGCACTGGCCTGATGGCGGCCCAAGGCATGATGGATGCGCGCCTCCAGCGCCATGACCCGCCAATTCTCGCGGTCGGCGCGGCGCACGCGCTTCGTATATTCGAAAGCGCGCTCGTACTGATCGAGAACGGCAAAGCCTTCGGCGAGAAATAGGGCAAATTCGGGGCGCGGCTCCACCACCCCCGACAGTTGCTCGAGCAGAGCGCGCGCGGAAGCACGGGCCTCGGGAGTACGGCTATTGGACAACGCGAGCTGAGTGCGGAGGAAAAGACGCTCCGCGACGAATCCGCCGGCCTTTTCGGTAAGTTCGCGGCGCGCGAAAATCTCGGCCTGATCCGGCCCGGGCCGGCCCGTAAGCTCGCGGTCCGCGCGCGCCGCATTACGCCGCTCCAGTTCTTCGCGGGCCGCGGGAGCAAAGGCAGCACTCGCCTGATCGAAGCGATCGAGGACGGCCCCGGCGGCGCTCAGATCGTGCTGCTGCAACCGGCACTGGAAGAGGTGCTGATAAAAACGGCTCTGTTCCGGATCGGCTGCGATGAGCTGCTCCAGGATCTCAGCCGCCAGCCCGGCATAATTGCCGCCCATATAGGCGCGGGCCAGGTTATAGCGGTTCTCGGTGACGCTACTTTCGACGGCGCGCCGCTTATCGGCATCGAGCGGCGCCACGTAGCCGAGGGCCACTAACTGCTTCAACGACTCCGCGGAAGCCGCCCCATCGTACTGGCGGGCCGGCGG
>PSRJ01000055.1 GCA_003175985.1 Terriglobia bacterium | reverse complement strand
TTCAGCGCCGAACAGCGCGGCGTCGCCGATATCGGCCTCGATGAGACGCAGGCCCGCGCCAGAAAGATTGTAGGGGTTTGCTCCGCAACCTGGCACCACGGAGTCCACGACCGTCACTTGCGCCCCGGCAGCGGCCAGACGTAACGCCAGATTACTTCCAATGAACCCCAGGCCGCCCGTTACGAGAACTTTGGAACCGGAATACGGAGACGATGCACGCAATGCCTTCTTGTATCGCAGTAGAAGGGCTGCGCGCAACCGAATGTAAGTATTTTAACGGTGCCGCCGCTACTGGGTTTGCGTCGCCCGGCCTGACCCGCTGGTGTGAATCACGGCTGGCGCCGCAACACCTGCACTCGGAGCCGCAACTGCCGCTGTAGGCGCGCCGCCCGAATACCCGCTGTATCCTCCGCCTCCGGAATTGTACCCGCCGGCATAACCACCTCCGGAGCGAATTCCAGCGTCCCAGCCGCTTACGGCCGCGCCTCGCGAATAGATCGCTGGAGCCGGGCGATGAACGATGGCTTCCGCCGCGGCGGAGGGGTTGGGATTTCCACGGCCGTTCGCGGCGCGGTATCCCGAATAGTCGTAATACGGCGTGTAGTAATAACCCAAGGTGACCGGGCTCCAGAATCGCGCCCCGAACGGGCTGTAACAATAGCCGCTGCGCGGAACGAAAGTGAATTCATCCAGCAACGGGCTCCACAGCCACCCACCGGCAGTCCAGGAGGTGCGGTTGTCGAGCAGGCTTTGCGCGGCGGAAATGCTCGCGTAGGCAAGCGTGGATGACCTCTGCCGGCTCCAGAGGTACATGCTGTCGGTACTCCTGGTGTTGAACTCCTGAGCGAGTACCAGACCTTCGAGAGCCGCCTCTTTTCCGCGCTTCAGCGTGATTTGTTGCAGGCCGTCTGACTGGATTCTGGCGATCCCATCGTAGACACGAAAACGCGCGGGCTCCGTATCCAGCCGGTAGAGGCCATGCTTTTCCAAACGGATGGTTTTGTCCTGGTAAATGACGGACAGCGAGTTATCCTTGAGCAGTTCGTCGCATTCCACCATGACGGAACCCTTGAGCACTTCCAGACGCGTATCGGTGAGGCGGTTGGAAAGCATGCGCACGGAGCTGTGATCGGCCAGACGCAGAAACGCTCCGGGAGTCAGCAGCACTTCGGCGCGCCCGTCCTCGGTACGCACGTCCTGGCCCTCGCGTACCGCCGGAAATTGGCCGAATTTAGCAACGACCGGTTGGCCGTTCGCGTAGACGGTCCCTTCCACAAAATGGACCATGCCGGACTGGGCCGAAATCGCCTGCTGGGCATAAACGATGCCCGCCGGCCAGATGCCGGCCATTACAGACAGGACAGAGACACGTAGGGAATTGTGCCGCATACGATTCACCCTGCCTAAGACTCTACCACTTTCAGATGAACAAGTTTGGACCGCTTCCTTCGGTCGCGCGACGCAGTATGACTTTCCGAGCCACGACCGACAGGGAGTGGTCCGCCCCCAAGGCTAAGGCGAGTCCGCGAGCATGCGCTCGTACACGTTGCGGGCGGCCCGCTGGGCGGCAACTTTTTTGGTGCGGCCTTCGGCCTGGGCGGCCCATTCGCGGCCAACCCTCACTTCGACGGTGAATACCTTCGAGTGTTCCGGACCGCGTTCGTGAACGATGGCGTAGCGGGGCTGCGGCAGTTTGCGCGATTGCGCCAGTTCCTGAAGGGCACTCTTATAGTTCGTGATGGCCGGGTGGATATCGGTTCCGGACTCTTCGTCGCCTTCGAAGGGAGCATCGAGAATATGAGCGGCCACGAAGCAGCGAACGGGTTCGATGCCGCCGTCGAAGTACATGGCAGCAATAACGGCTTCCAGCGCATCGACCAGCAGGGTCTTTTTGGCGCGGCCGCCGCTCATCTCCTCACTGCGTCCGAGTTCCAGGTAGCTGCCCAGGTCGAGCCGTCGCGCTACGCCATGAAGATGAGCGGCGCTTACCAGGTGCGCCTTGAGACGGGATAATTCACCCTCCCGATGGCCGGGAAAACGCCGTACCAGCGCCTCGGCGATGAGGAACCCCAGTATGGAATCACCTAGAAATTCGAGTTGTTCGTTGTCATCCAGCGGCGCAACGCGGCCGGCGCGGGCTTCATGCGCATGGGAGCTGTGGATCAGCGCCCGGCGCAGAACCTCGGAATCTGAAAACTTGTGGCACAGCTTCAGCTCCAGCGATGCCAAATTCGCGGGCATGTGCCGGCGTTATTGTTTCTTGATTTCGACCTGCGGCGGCGGGGCCGGTGCGTTCAGCGGTTTGCCGCCATTCTTCGCCACCACGGCGGCCGCGCGGATCGACTGCGCGACAGACTTGATCTGCTGCGGCGTCTGCGCTTCGTTCATGATCTTTTCGGCCAAGGCGATGGCTTCGTCGTTCTTGCCGGATTGCTGGTATGCCGAGGCCAGACGGACCTCGAAGGCCGGTTCGGGATGGGCCCCGCCCTCTACCGCCTCTTTGAGCTCCTTGATCGCCCCATCGTAATTCTTGCGTTGTAGAGCACTCATTCCCAAAGCATCGTGGGCCTGGGCCATAAGATCCTTCTTGGCCTCTTCCCATTGCTGATCGGTGAGCTGGGGATTGGGTTTCGCCGCCGCGCCGATGTTGGCAATGGCTTCGTTGGCATATTTGTCGGCTTTGGCCAGCTTTTCATCACGATCGAGATCGTGCTCGCGCGTCTGTTGCACCGTCAGTTCGGCGAGCATCAGCGACGCCTGGAAGTACTTGGGATTTGCAGCCAATACGCGCTCGGCATAGATCTGCTGCTTGTCCCGATCGCCTTTTTGCTGGTACGCCATAGCTTCCATAAACAGAGCGGTGTCCTTGAAGCTGGTATCGGCGTACTTGGTGAGCAGGTTCTCGGCTGCCACAATCGTCTCGTCCGGCTTCCCCTGCGCCTGGATCAGAGCCTGCAGCGCCTGCGCTTCGCCGGGTGACGTCTTCGGCCCCGATTGAGCGGACTGCTGCTGCTGTTGTGGCTGGTTCTTATCTTTGCTCTTATCGTTCTTGTCCTTGCCTTTTTGCGCCATGAGAAGGCCGGCGCCGGTTGCCAGCACCAGGATTCCGGTGAATATGGTTCGCTTCATCGCTAAAACTCCTTCAATTTCGTTACGGTTGCTTCGAAGTCAACTCCACGCCCTGCGAGGCAGCCTGTTGCGCCGCCTGCGACGCACCTTCCACCTTCAAAGCGTTTTGGAAAAAATTGCCTGCCTGCTCGCGATTGCCCGCCGCCAGCGATAATCGCCCTAAGTACACCAGAGCCCAGGCTCTCACCTGCGGCTCCGGCTGAAGCTCCAGCGTCTTTTGGAACAGCCGCTCCGCCATCTCCGGGTCTTTTTGCAACGCAGCGATGCGCGCGAGCCCGTAGTAGGCGTCGCCATGAGTGGTTTGATTATCGGTCTGCTGTAAAACATCGAGGTACAGCTTTTTGGCTTTATCGAGATCGCGGGCGGTGTAAAGTTCCTCTGCGTCACTCAGGGTTTTGGCGGCGCCGGTAAGGGCCGCGGGAGCCGGCGGAGGGGCAACTCGCACTGCGCGCACGGGCACGCTCTTGTCGAATTCCACCTTGGAAAGCCGCGCGTCCTCGGTCTTCAGGTCCAGCGCGCCCACGAGCGTGGGGTAGTAAAACAGCATCGCCTGTTCCTGTTTTTCGTATACCGGCAACTGCTCGGCGAAGTACGGAGCAAGAATATGGCCCTGGCGCAATGCTTCCTGCACCGCCTGCGGCCTGTGGTCCAGCTTCGCCTCCACCGCCTTGATCAGAGATTCGGTGGCCAGTAGGAGGAAGTCGTCCTTAAAGGAACTATCGAGCGCCGGAGCACGCTGCGCGTGATCGGAAATCGGTTTCTTACGCTCGACAACTTCGTGGTACCGCGTAGCCAGCGGGTCCAGCAAATAGTGCAGATAGGCATGGCGCACGTCGAAAATACGCGGCTCCGGCGAGGGAGTGGCCACGATCGTGTAGTTGTCGCCATAACTGCGGGTCTGCACCTGGTTGGGCGCCGCCAGAAGTTCGACAAAGATCTGAAAATGCCGCCCCTTGAACCCCGAAGTCTGCTGCCGCAGGTACGAGTTCACCTGCAAGACGGCTTCGGCAACGGGGCCATGATACAGCCCCAGATATTGATCGATCGCCGGTTGCGAGCGTTTCCAGAGATCGGCGATATTCGCCTCTTTGTAGAACGCTGCAAGCAGGCCCGAAAGTTCCTTCATTCCGGCTACATCGGGCGGAAGATCCACGTCGCGGATCTTGATCGTGAAATTCGGCGGCGGGCCCGCGGTCAGCGCAAATGAAATGTACTGTCCCAGCTCTTCGGAATCGGTCTGCTTGCGGTGCCGTTCGAAAAAGCTCTTCAGGCCGGCGAGCGATTCCACGTTTTGCTTGGCCAATTCCGCTCGAACTGCGTCCCGCAAAGGGTGATTATTCGGCGACGCAAGATCCGCGCTATAGCCCGCGGCATTAATGGCAGCCATCACTGTGAACAGTGTGGGACTGGCGTCCAATTGTCCTGTCTCGGCGTTCTGAGCGTATGCCGTAAGGGCCGCCAGGATGGCTGAAAGCAGAAATCGATTCAAACGGGCTCCGCCTTGAATATCCCCAGTTTACCCTAGTCCGTTTGAAGCCATCACCGGCGTGACGCGGTCTCCGGGTTTAAACGACACGTCCGAGGGCAACGCCACCCGGTCGCCTTCTCGAAGACCTTCCGTGACCTGCACATCGCTAACGCTGCTGTTCCCGGTTTTGACGGCGCAACGTTCCACCATATCGTCGTGCAGACGGAACACGAAACTGCCCTGGGCGTCGCGCCGCAAGACCTCTTTCGGGATGACCAGAGCATTTTCCACCACGGCCGTGCGGAGGGTGGCGTCCACGTTGGTGCCCGGAATTAGCTCATGCCCGGAATTGTCGATCCAGCAGATTACCTCTCCCACCTGCCGCGAGCCGAGGGGTTGAATCGATGTAGGCTTGCGTTCTACCGAGCCTTCCCACTTCCGGCCCGGAAGCGCTTCCCAGGTGATACTGACAGGTTGCCCTTCGGCGACGCGGCCGAGTTCCGGTTCATCTACGTACAGCCGGACGCGCAAGCGGTCGAGCTGGCCGACGTTGCCGAGGAGGTCGCCCGGATTCACGTATCCACCGGCACGGACAGTGAGGCCGTAGACAGTGCCGGCGATGGGGGCTCGCACGACGCTTTGCGCTGCGCGCTCCCGCGCCAGGTTCAGGGCTGCCTGCGCATCCTGCAGACGTGCCTGCGCGGCTGCAACGTCGCTTTTCGCCACGAGTGATTGCCGGCGCCGCTCCAGCCCTTCGATGGTGGTTTCCACCTGCTGCATTTTCTGGCGGGCGGCGTCAACTTCGACGCGCGTGGCTGCCTGCTTCTGCGCCAACCGGTCAAGCGATCCGTATTCTTTCTGATTCTGCTGTAATTCCAGCCGGGCCTGTTTGAGGCTGTTGTCGAGATCGGCCAATTCGGCCGGTTTTCCGCCCAGATCGAGTGCCGAAAGGTTGGCGCGAGCTTCAGCCACGCGGGCTTCGGTCCCTTGAATGTCGGCGTCGAGCGAGGGGTCGGAAATCGAGGCGATCACTTCGCCCTTACCGACTCTTTGGCCATCTCGTACCGCGACGCTGCGCACGACGCCGGCTCGTTCCGCTCGAATGCCCTGCCATTCAAAAGGCTCAACCTTTCCGTTGGTAGGGAGAGTGCTAATCAGGTTGATTCGTTTGACCTGAGTGAAATTGACTTTGGGCGGAGAATGCTTGCGCAAGAGTCCCCAACCTACGACCACCGCCGCCACGAGGGGCAGGGTCCACAACAGCTTCTTCAAATAAAACGCTCCAATACCATCTTAACCAGGGATTTACGTGGCCGACGCTACCGGCCGGCGGCACGTTCCACAGCGGTCATCAGGCGAAGCGAGTTTTCGCCATAGATTTTTCGGATGTCCGATGCGGTGTAACCTTCTTCCAAGAGAGCCCGCGTCAGGTTAGGCCATTGCTCCACGCTCTCCAGGCCTTCGGGTACGCAGGAGACACCGTCAAAATCGCTGCCCAGACCCACGGCATCGACACCCGCAATTTCGACGATGTGATTGATATGCTTCACCACGTCGCGAAGGGTGGCACGTTCGCGGGGCGGTGGAATCGCCTCCTGGGCTTCGTTCGTGGCGCGGGTGAGTCCATCGGGCTGATTCGCGTATTTCTGCGCGAGCTGATCTCTCAGCGCGCGACGCCTGGCGGCCACTTCGTTGCCGGCTTTGAGGACCTCCGGATTTAGAAAGTCGCAAGAGAAGTTAACTTGTACGACGCCCCCCTTGCGGGCCAGCGCCTGGATCATCTCATCGGTCATGTTGCGCGGCGCGGGAGACAGGGCACGGCAGGAAGAGTGCGAGGCAAAAATCGGGGCGCCGCTGGTTTCCAAAGCATCCCAGAAGGTCTTGTCGGAGACGTGCGAGATGTCGACGATCATGCCCAACCGGTTCATCTCGCGCACCACATCCTTGCCAAAAGCCGAAAGGCCATTATTCGGCTGCGCGGGATCGCCCGAGGAATCGGCCCAATGGTTGCTGTTGCTGTGCGTCAGGGTCATGTACCGCACGCCCTCATCGTAGTAGCGCCGCAGCAGCCGCAGGCTGTCTTCAATCGCGTGGCCGCCTTCGATACCCAATAGCGCAGCGATCTTATGTTGCTGGTGCGCGCGGCGGATATCCTCGGCGGTCAACGCCAGCATGAAATCGGCGGGATATTTTCCAGCAATATCGTGCCTGACGGTATCGATCATCTCGAGGGTGCGATGTGCGGCGTGGTTACCTTCCACGTAGCTGGCGGCGACGTATACGGCAAAGAACTGCGCGCCCATGCCGCCCCGCTTCATGCGGGGAAGATCGGTGTGATGGCCGGGATTCTGGCCCCCGATATCAAGGCCGGTAACGGTCTGACTGGTGACATCGTTGTGGGTGTCGATCAGGATCGCCGAGCTGTGTACACGCTGCACCTCGGCGTCCGTCACGGTCCGTTTCTTGCGCCCCGGGGTTTGGGCCGGAAGGAGCGTGGCAGCCAGAAAAACGAGCGCGATCGCTTTCAAATGTTTATCGTTCGCCGCCGTACATGTGCTTGACGTCTCTATTGTTTTCCTGGCACATGTACTCGTAGAGTTCATCGTTCGCGGACCAGCGGATGTTCCATCCGCCCGACCATGGCTTGGTATAAGCGCCCGGATCGTCCACGGTGATTTCGTAACGGAGCGTGTCGTATTCAAAGCGGGTGAAGCGTTCGACGACGTGCAGTTTCTCCGTGTGCGGCGGGCCTTCGCGTGAGATCCAGAAGCGTTCATTGAATCCGACCGTGTCCACAACGAGCGTTTCACCGCCTTCCCAACGGCCGACGGAGTGGCCCAGGTAAGACGGATCCAGATCTTTGGGGTGCTCGCGGCCGTCCATGAAAATCTCGCGCCAGGTATGCGGGCCGCCTACCTCGATCATATAAACGCGCTGCAGTTCGGGGACATCCACCAGTTCGAAACCGTATGGCGTATGGAACAAACGGGCGCCTCCGGAAGGTTTGCAGCGGACGTGCGGGTCGTCGGCAGTGAGTTTGGCCTGGCGATAGTCGTAAAGCGCACGCGCCCAATCCTGGAACGGCACATCGGCGACTTTGAGATTGCTCGGCAGGTTCATGCCGGGGTTATCGAGACCCCTGGCGTTGGTGGCCAGAGTCGTGCCGGCCATTCCGCTCCAAAGCCCCTTCTCGCCGGGAAGAGGGCCCAGCATCACATGGCCATCCGGCATGTGGGGCGTTGGCCGGGAAGGCGGCCGCGGGCCTCTGCCGCGTCCGCGTCCCTGCGGCGCGCCGCCTATGCCGGCATTCTGTTGCGCAAATGCAGGCGCTCCCAGGAAAGCGAATACTACGGCCGCCGCCATTAAACGATGTCGCACGTTGATTCCTCCCTCGCGGTTACGGGTTCTCTCTTTCACTCGATGCGGCACCCAGTTTCTTGCCAGTGTTCGCCATGACGACAGATCGCGCATTCGCCTGGTTCGATCCATCTTTGGCCATGGTGCCTTCGACGATTACCTCGTCGCCGACTTTCATGGTGTTGCGTGTCCAGCCCGCGCGCTGGAGTCCGGCTGGAGGGCCCATTTCCAAACCCCAGTTTGTGATTTTGCCATCCTCGTCTTTCACGTCGATGTAGAAATAGACGTGCGGGTTCATCCAGTCGACTTTGGTGACGACGCCTTTGATGGTCACCGGCTTCTTGCTGTCGTATTCAGCAGCGAACGAGTGGTGCGCCATGGCGGGCGCAACACTCAGGAACGCTGCCGCCAGCCACACAAATACGGTTGGTTTCATCGCCGGCTCTCCTGATTACGGATTCGTCTGTTCGCTCGAAGCCCCGCCCAGTTTTTTCCCGGTGGTAGCCATAGTGACCGACCGCGTATTGGCCTGGTTCGAGCCGTCCTTGGCCATCGTGCCTTCGACGATCACCTCGTCGCCGACTTTCATGGAGTTACGTGTCCAGCCCGCGCGCTGCAACAATCCCGGAGGACCCATTTCCAGACCCCAGTTGGTGATCTTGCCATCCTCGTCCTTCACGTCAAGATAGAAATAGACATGGGGGTTCATCCAGTCCACTTTCGTCACGATGCCTTTCAACGTGACCGGTTTCTTGCTGTCGTATTCGGCAGCAAAAGAGTGGTGGGCGATGGCAGGGACCACCGCGAGAAACGCGCTCGCAACCAAAAGACCAACCGCGCTCAGCTTCATCGACTAATCTCCTTGTAAAAGTCTAAACAAACCGATTCCCGTTTCCAAGGGCCGCGGAAGACGCGGCCTCATTGGCCCAGCAAATGTTCGGCATCCCTCGGATTGTCCTGGCAATAATATTCCTCGATATCCTCGTTTGGGGTCCATTGCAAAGTCCAGCCGCTGGTCCAGGGCCGGGTGTAGGTGGCGGGATCGTTTACGGTGACTTCGTATTTCAACGTACTGAAATCGGGCCGGGAGATGCGCTCCGTCAATTTCAAACTTTCGGTATGGGGTAAGCCGCCGTTACTAAACCAAAACCGTTCGACATATCCGACGGAATCGACCACCAGGGTGTCGCCATCCCACTTGCCGGAAGAGTACCCAAAATAGGTAGGGCTGACATCTTCGCTTTGCGGAAGCGCGCGCCCGTCCAGATCGATGAGCCGCCAGTTGCGGTTGCCACCGCCCGAGAGCACGAAGACACGCTGCCGATCGGGTTGTTCCAGGATCTGCAGGCCGTGAGGCGCCTGAAACTGCCGCGGCCCGCCGGGCGGAAGGCAACTAGCCATGGGATCGTCCTTCAACAGCGTGCGCTGCCGATACTCATATAGCCCCTTCGCCCAAGGCTGAAAAGGAGCCACCTTGCCGGCATCCGCGATATTAGCCAGCAGGCCGCTGGCATTCATACGGATGTTTCCTGCCGTGTTGTCGGCTAACGAAGCGGCGCTGGGGTGGGCCCAATATCCCTTTTCTCCCGGCACGGTGCCCAGGCGCGGGTGGCCATCGGGCCAGCGGGGAGTCGGGCGGGCGGCGCTTTTGGGTGCGGCGCTGATGACGTCCTCCGACACGGTGGAGAGCTTCTTGCCCCCAGGGAGCGTCAGCGTCTTGCCGCCTGCTGTCTTGCTGCCGTCGCGCGCGAGACTTCCTTCGATTGTGATGGCATCGCCCACTTTGACGGAGTCTCGTGTCCACCCAGCCTTGCGCAGATCGGAGGGGCCGGCGAATTCGAGGGCCCAGTTCGCGGTTTCGTTGTTCACGCGGGCATCGACGAAAACATAGACATGCGGGTTGTTCCACTCGTATTTGGTGACTACGCCCCGCAGCGTCACTGGCTTTCTGTCGTCGAACTCAGCCGCCATTTCGTGGTGCGCGCGAACCGGCGTCGCCGCCAGGTACACACCCATCGCTGCGGCCAGCAATCGCAATGCGTTCGCTCTCATGGTTTTTGCTGATCCTTAATTCCGTAATGCTTCGCCAGGTACTCGACGATCAGTTGAAACTCATCGTCAGTGACGGGCGCTCCTTCGAAGATCATGCCTTTGATCAGGTCGCGCCATTCTTCCTGGGTCAGTTCCTGTCCCGCCAGTTTGGCGAGGCTGTGACAATAAGTGCAGACGTCTTCGACCAGCTCGCGTCCCGGCTCCTTTTTGCCGAAATTCCGGCTGAGGTAAGTCACAACGGCGGCCGCATCGCTCTTGGATAACGACGCGCCGCGCTCCATCATCGTCTCCACAACGCTTTGCCACTCGTTCTTATCCAGCTTGCGGGCTGTCACGATTTGCAGTCCGTGGCAGGACGAGCAAACTGTTTCCACAGTGCCGCGGCCGGGGCCGGCGGGAAGTTGCACCCGGTCGGCGGCGAAAGCCAGAGCCGGGAACAAGAGTGCCGCTGCCAGCCGCATCCTGCTAATCCCGGGTGAGCTTGAAGTCACCCTTCATCGCGCCCTGAGTCCAGGTCCCGGCAATCGTGCGGTTGTAGGAGCCGATATTATCCAGCTTGCCGTCAGCAACGATGTGCATGCCATCCTTCGTGTCGGCTTCGAAATGCACGGTCCAGTTCGCCGCGTCCAGAGTCGCAACCTTCAAGGGGATAGCATTCGGCCCGGGGTTGATGGTGCCGGTCACATTTTTCGTTTCCCATTTCATATAGAACAAAAGGGGAGTGCGCTGTGTGGGAGTGGGGCCCCAACTGCCGTGCCATGAGCCCGTCAAAGGATGTCCTTCCTGGGCGAGCATGGAAACGGCGAATGGGAGACAGACAAAAACCACTAGAAATAAAGCGGATCTTCCTCTCATTGTCCCTCGATTGAAGCTTCGGTTTGGACAGTATACACCAAACCCTCGGAAGACGGGAAAATATACGACCGCTCGGTCAGGCTAGCAGGTCTTTTACAACCACTCCCGCGACATCCGTGAGCCGGAAATTGCGGCCTGCATAACGGTATGTCAATTTCTCGTGGTTCATGCCGAGCAGGTGCAGCGCCGTGGCATGGAGGTCATGGACATGAACCGGGTTCTCGGCCACTTTGAACCCGAAGTCATCGGTAGCGCCATACACCTCGCCGGGCCTAGCGCCGCCGCCGGCCATCAGGATGGTGAAACCATAAATATTGTGATCCCGCCCATTGTGAACCGACCGAAAACCGCCGAGATTGAGTACCGGTGTACGGCCAAATTCGCTGGTCACAACTACTAGGGTCTCATTCAGTAATCCTCGATCCTTCAGATCCTGAACCAATGCCGCAATGGGTTGATCGACGTCGCGGGCCGTGTGCTTGTGGCCCATGATATCCGCATGGTGGTCCCATCCGGCATGGACGATCTGCACAAACCGCACACCCTTCTCCACCAGTCGCCGCGCGGTGAGGCAGGCCCGGCCAATCCCGCCTTCTCCATATTTGGCGAGCGTGGCCGCGCTCTCTTTTCGTGTGTCGAAAACCTCCGGCGCCTCGGTCTGCATCCGGAAAGCAACCTCCATGGACTGAATAGTTGCTTCCAGCTCGGGCGCTCCGTGGAGCTGATCCACGTACATCTGATTCAGGTCCCGCAGCAAATCCAGTTCCTCGCGCTGCTGCGTGAGATTCAACCGGGTATTGGCCAGATATTGGATTTGCCTCTGCGGATCCGATTGGTTGTACGGCACCAATGTTCCTTGATAGACGGCCGGGAGAAACGCCGAAGCGAACGAATCGCCGCCACCGCCTCCAGTGGTCAACACGATATATCCCGGAAGGTTTTGGTCCTCAGTCCCAAGGCCGTAGACGATCCACGAACCCATTGACGGCCGTCCTGCCCGGATGGATCCCGTGTTCATCATCAGCACGGAAGGCCCATGGTTGGGAATGTCGGATATCATCGAGCGAACGATGCAGAAATCGTCGATGTTTTCCGCAATATGCGGGAACAATTCGCTGACCTCAATACCGCTACGGCCATACTTTTTGAAAGTAAACGGGGAGCGCATCAAATTGCCCGTTGCAAATTCAGTACGCGGGGTCTCATAAGGAAGCGGCTTCCCGTCATACTTGTCCAACATCGGTTTGTAATCGAACGAATCAACCTGGGAGAGACCGCCTTGGAGGAAGACAACAATGACGTGCTTCGCCTTGGGCGCGAAGTGAGGAGGCTTGGGCATCCACGGATTTCCGCTTTCTGCTGCCTCGGCAAGCGGCTGGCCGGCTGCGATGGCAAATCCGGCCATTCCAAAACCAGTCGTAAACTTCTTCAACGCGTCGCGGCGGGTGAAGGGTGGCAAATTCAGATCGTGTCTCATCAGCCTCTCCTCCTTCCTTTCAGTTAACGTAGGTGAATTCTCCGGAGCTCAACAACGCCTGCGCATACTGCTGCCACGGAGTCATCTTAGCTGCCGGTGCCGGAGGCGGCGCCGGCGCTTCGCCTTCGTCCGGTGGTGGCACCGCGACTTGGCGGCCCCGTCTTCCCTGGCCGGCCGTAGCCTGTGCGGCCTTAGGCGGATCTGGTGCAGCCCGATAGAGAGCTTCCGCCTTTTTCAGAAATTGCAGGCCGCGACTGATTTCCGCTTGCGTCGCGTCGCGTTGCAACACAGCGCGGTACATTCGCTGGATACGCTGGCTATTTTCCGCGTCCGTACTCCCCTCGGGCCCCAGCCGGGCAACCAATGCCTCCGCCTGGCGTTGCACCAGGTCGCTGTTCAAGAAAAACAATCCCTGCAGCGGAACGTTGGTGACAGTCCGTTGTTCCGAGGTGATATTGGGATCCGGGTAATCAAATAGCGTCAGCAGGTTGTTGGGATTGCGCGCCGCGCGGTTATATATGGTCCGCTTCTTGGAATTCGGATTGTTCAGTTCCTGCGGGGGTCCTCCGACGCGCTCATCCAGACTCCCCGTGACGAACAGCATCGAATCGCGCAGCGGCTCCACTTCAAGGCGGCGGAAGTTTGCACGCCAGAGCAGCCGGTTATCGGGATCAATCGCCGCATTGGATTCCGACGACTGGTATGCCAATTGATAGGCCGCCGAGAGCATGATCTCCCGGTGCATCGCCTTCAGCGACCAGCCGCTCTCCATGAATCGCGCAGCCAGATAGTCGAGTAATTCCGGGTGAGTGGGCCGCTCACCCATGACGCCAAAATTGCTCGGGGTGTCCACAATCCCATGCCCAAAATGGTGTTGCCAGATCCGGTTGACCATAACCCGTGCCGCCAGGGGATGCTTGACGATGGCTTCCGCCAACTCCATGCGGCCGCTCCCCTGCCTGAACGGCAGCGGCTCTCCGTTGGTATTGCCCAGAATGGCCGGAAACCCGCGCGGCACCTCTTCACCCAAAGCATGAGCGTTTCCGCGAATATTCACCTTCACATTTTGGGGTGTGGCCTCATCCTTCAAACCCATGAGGTACGGATATTCCTTCGGCATCGCCTTGGTGCGCGCCGTTACCTCGGCCTGCATAGAGTCGAGTTTGGCCTTTTCCGCGGCTGTCAGGAAACGGAGCAAGTCCTTGCCCCGGTACTCGAAGATGCCATCCTTCCTGACATAGGACTGATCGTCTTCACCCTGCACCACGTCCAGCCAGACATAGAAATGATTGGTTTCCATAACGCGCTGCACCATCTGCTGCTTGTACTGGAAGAGCTCAAACTGCATCAGGTCGCCTGGCAGCAGGACGGTAGCTTCGTTGGGGTCCGGTTTGTAGTCGCGTACCATGTCCTGGTTGGCGGCGATCACGGCATTCTTTTCCGGGATTACTTTCAGGACCAGGTCGCGGAAATCTTCGGCGATTTTTCGAGCCTCGATGTCGTTCCCGCCACCCTTTGCCATCAGTGCGTCCCATCCCTTGAGATAGGGATGGAGCTTCTCGACGGCCGTCAGATATTTAAACCATCGTGTGAACGTCTCGGGATCCAGGTTTTCCGCTTCGGCCCTCTTGTTGAGATCCGCCTTCGGATCGGTCAAAACCACCTTGCGTACGGCCATCATGTAATCGGGGATCTGACGAGCGAGCGTTTCGGCAACGCGAAGCGCGCAGGCCTGAGCGTATTCTTCGAGAGCCGTTTCGGCAGCCTTCACTTTCTTGCGCTGAGCCTGGTAGGCGTCCACTTCGTTCTGCGGAGCCAGATTGTATTCCCAGAATCCGGAACTATTGAAAACCCCTGCGAGCGCGTAATAGTCCTTCTGTGAAATAGGGTCGTACTTATGGTTGTGGCATCGGGCACAGGTGACCGTCAGTCCGAGAAAGCCTTTGGTCAGCGCGTCAATCTTGTCGTCGCGCTCGTTTGCCCGGGCTTCTACGAAGACAACGTCGTCACCCGTGAACCACGGTCCAATGCCAAAAAAGCCCAGACCGGGGAGCATCTTTTCTCGTTCCGGTTCGGGCATCAAATCGGCGGCGATCTGCGCTTTTACGAACTGATCGTACGGCATGTCCCGGTTCATGGCGCTAATCACCCAGTCGCGATAGCGCCAGGTATTGGCGTAGCCATCGCGGGCCATACCGTAACCGAGAAATACGAGCCGCGTATCCGCCCGCCCGCTGCCATCGGCGTAGCGTCCCACGTCGAGCCAGTGGCGGG
>PSRJ01000215.1 GCA_003175985.1 Terriglobia bacterium | reverse complement strand
ACGTCGGGCGCAAATCCTCGGGCTTGGGATGCGGACGGCCGTCCATGTAAATCACACGCCAGGAGTGCGGCCCGGCAATGTTGAGGATGAAGATACTTTTCAGCTCCGGCGCTTCCGTGATCTCGAAACCAGGAGCGTTGAAGAAGGACGGACCCGCCGCGGGTTTGCAGCCCACCAACGGAGGATACAGGTCGGTCTTCGAGGTCCGGTATTGGTAGAGGGCTCGCGCCCATGGCTGGAACGGAACGTCGGCCGCGCGCGGAAAGCCCCCGAGACCTGGCCTGACTTCCCAATAACCTTTCATCTCCGCGGAGGAGCCTAAGTTGACGTGCCCATCGGGCCAGCGCGGAGCGGGTTCCACGGGCGCACTGCCCGCCGACCCCTTCTGCGCGAAGGCTGGGGCGGCAAGTAACGCGGTTAAAATCGCGGCGTGCGCTATCACGCGCTCACCTCATGGGCAACTTCTGACCCGGCCCGAGAACGAGAAAGGTGTTCTGCGTGGACCCGGCGCGATTGCTCCCGTCTTTAGCGAGGGCCGCCGCTTCGATGGTGATCTTGTCACCGATCTTCACGGTGTCGCGCTTCCAACCGCCCCGCGTCAGGGCATAAGGAGGGCCCAGCTCAACGGTCATCGTCTTGATCGCGCCGCCTTCGTCCTTCGAGCTGATCGAAATGAACGCGTGCGGGTTGATCCAATCCACCTTCGTGACCACGCCCGTCAGTGTAGCGATCTTGTTGGCGTCGTATTCGGCATCGAAGGAGTGGTGCGCAACTACCGGCGCCACACACAGGATCATCAGGCCAAGCGTGTTAAATCTCATGATGCATTCCTCATCGTCGGATTAGCGGACAAAGGTCGTCTCCGCGTTCTCCTCACAGAAATACTCCTGGATCTCCTCATCTGGGACCCACTGGATGGTCCAGCCACCCATCCAAGGCCGAGTATACGTCCGCGGATCGTCCACTGTCACTTCGTACTTCAGGGTATTGAAATCCGGCCGGGAGAAACGCTCGACGAGGTGAAGCGCCTCGGTGTGGGGAAGCCCTCCATTGCTCATCCAGAACCGCTCATTGAAGCCGATGGAATCGACTACTAGAGTGTCTTTCTCCCAATGGCCGACGGAATTGCCGTAGTAGGTGCGAACCACCTCGTCGGCCTGTCCCTGCGAGCGCCCGTCTGTGTAGATGGCCCGCCAGTTGCGATCTCCTCCACCCAGCAAAACCAGAATACGGCCCAGTTCGCGCTGTTCGATGAACTGGAAGCCGTTGGCCGTTTGAAACTGTCGCGGCCCGCCGGGAGGAAGGCAGCGCGCGAAGGGATCGTCCTTGAGAAGGGTACGCTGGCGGTATTCATAGAGCGCGCGGGCCCATGGTAAGAACGGCGCCACGCGGGCCGCATCGGCGAGGTTTTTTAGCAGCCCGTCGCGGTCCATGGCAATAGGGCTGCCTGCATTCTCGACCAATGCGCTCGCACTCGCCGCGCCCCAATAGCCTTTCTTGCCAGGAGGCGGCCCAAGGCGGATCTGCCCATCGGGCCAGCGCGGAGCCGGCTGGCGAGCCGCCGCCGCACGGGGTTTGGCGGAAGCAACGAACAGTTTTTGCCCGGTCCGGTCCAGAACCACGGACTTGGCGAAGGCCTCTTTGCGGTCTCCTCGTGCCGGTACACCTTCCACGGCGACCACATCGCCAATCCGCAGAGAAGTCCGCTTCCAGCCGTCTCTTTCCAGTTCCAGAGGATTACCAAATTCCACAGCCCAGTTGGTCATCGTCCCATTCGGATCGGTGACATTGACAAACAAGTAGGCATGCGGATTTACCCAATCGATCCGCGTCACCGTCCCTTTCAATCGGAGTTGGCGCTCGCTGTCATACGTCGCCGAGAAGGAATGATGGGCCCTGGCGGCGGGCAACAGGAGGAGGGCCGCGGCAACCGCGATGATCTTCTTCATTTCCCGGCTAATCCCTCGTCAACTTGAAATCGCCCTTCACTGTCCCCTGCTGCCACGAGCCTTTTATCGTCCGGTGGTAGGAACCGATATCCTCCAATTTCCCCTCGGCGGAAATATGCACCATTTTGCCGGATGCATCCTTGGTATCCGCTTCGAAGCGCACCGTCCAGGTGGTTACATCGAGAAATATCCCCGTGAGCGGAATGGAATCGGGGCCCGGATTGATAAGGCCGGTGACGTTCTTGCCGTCCCAGTTCATCACGAAGGTCACGGTCGTGCGCTGCGCGGCGGCGGGTCCCCAGTCGCCCGACCAGGTGCCGGTTAGCGGGTGTCCCTGCTGCGCCAGCGCAGGCAGCCCAATGATCGCGATAGCCAAAAGGAAAGCCAGCCTTAACGCTCGTCTCTGCATCGCCTATCCAAGATATGCTACCCGCGATCACCGCGCAACGGTTCGAGCCGCCGGTACATCTCCAGAAACTGCTCCAGCGAGATCTGCTCGGCCCGCAATCCCGCTTCGGGCCAAGCCTCGATCGTCTCTTTCCCGTAGATTTCCGCCAGGTTGTTGCGGATGGTCTTCCGCTTGTGACGAAAGCACTGCCCCACGAAGCGCAGAAAGGAGCCGGCGTCGCTGAGGGCAGGCTGCTGTTCGCGCGGTTCCAGCAGGACCACGGCGGAATCGACTTTCGGCGGCGGGCGGAATGCAGATGGCTTTACGTCGAACAGGAGACGCGACGCCATCCGAAGTCCCACTTGCACTGTCAAGAACCCGTACTCCCGCTGGCCCGGCTTCGCTGCCAGCCGTTCCGCGACTTCCTTCTGAACCAGGAATACGGCACGCGGAACATTAAGACGGGCGATCCTCTCCAGGATCGGCGAGGTGATGTAATACGGCAGGTTGCCCGCTACGGGCGCTCGGCCCCAATGGTCGAGTGAAGTTTCGAGAACGTCAGCATGCACAATCTCCAGCCTGCTTTCGCCGGCGAACCTGCCGCGAAGATGTTCCACGAGATGGGAATCGAGCTCAATCGCAACGACGCGGTCCGCGCGCTGCAGCAGTTTCTCCGTGAGCGCGCCGCGTCCGGGCCCAATCTCGATGATGAGGGGCTCACGGCCGGGCGCAGCCGCAGCGGCAATCCGCTCTAGCACGGAGCCTTTGATGAGAAAGTGTTGGCCGAGTCTCTGACGCGCGGCTTCAGCCTCTCGCGTCGCGCCGGCGGGGCACTGTCACCAGTTTCTTGCCCCAGGCCGGCTGATAGAAGAACATCGCGGGTGTGAACTTCGAGAACATGATGATGTTCTGAATTACCGGTGTCAGTTGGCCTTGCCGCACCAGGTAATCGACAACATGCCCCTGATCGTCAATCGTGAGCTCGACGACGATTTCGTCGCCGGAAGTGTCTGCATTAATGGATTCCAAACGGGGCAGTTCTCCCGTCCAATCGACGATTTTTCCATCGGGATCGATACTGATCGAAAGCGGCGGTTCATTGCTGGGCGTATGGACGAAGATGAGGCTGGGAACCAGGGCGCAGAACGCCAGCAGCGCAGAGACCACACCGCCGGCCACCGGAAGAGCCACCGGCCGCATCAGATTATCGAACTGCAGCTTCAGCCTGCCCGCCCAGTAGTTGATTCGCGCCGAGAAACTGGCGCGCGCCAGTTGCCGCTCGCGCTCGTGGGAAGCGAGCACACGCAATTCGAAACTGAGACTGGCGGGCATGGACGGTTTCTCGAGCTCGCGTAAGCCGGCGCGCAGGTTCTTCATGGAGTGGTACTGCGCGTTGCAACTCCGGCAAGCTCCCATGTGCGCCGCCATATTCTCCCGTTCCTCGCTTGTGAGCATCCCGTCGAGGTGAGAGGAGATTTGTTCTAGCACGCTTTCACAACTCATACGTTTCACTCTGCCGTGGTAGGCACCAACCGCAAGGACCGTGTACTTCTCAGGTTTCCTGCCAGTTCATCCCGCAAAGCTTCCCGCCCGCGGAGAATCCTGGACTTCACAGTGCCTAACGAAAGCCCCAGAACTTCCGCAATCTCGTCATAGCTCAGATCCGCAATGTCCCTCAACACCACGGCTTCGCGAAAGACCGGGTTGATTCTCGTCAAAGCAGCCTCGATCAAACCCGCCTGCTCGTGGTCGCAGACCACGTCAAACGGAGACCGGGCGCCATCTGCAATCGTCTCCTTCCAATCCAGAAAATCGCGCGGTTCGGTATCGAGCTCGACCTCCCGGCGGCGATGCCGGAAGAACCAGCGGCGCGCGTTATGCGCTTCGTTTATCGTAATCCGGTAGATCCATGTTTTCAGGCTGCTGTGTCCCCGGAAATGGCCAATGTTTCGAAAGACCTTGAGGAACACCTCCTGAACCACATCGCAGGCTTCCGCGGGGTTGTTCAACAGGCGGAAAGCCAGCGTGTAAACCGGTTGCTGAAAGCGCGCCAGCAACTCCTCGTAAGCCTGCTCCGAGCAGGCACGTAGAGCTTCGATCAAACATCGATCGTCGACTTCCGCCGTGTATTCCAGGTTCAGATCCAGGAGTTGAGTGGCCACCCGCAGCCTCACCGTTAACCTGAATTCAAGCTAGCAGGTATCTACCCCGCTTGCAAAGGTATAGACACCGTGGAAGCCTCGCAAGTTCCCGATACCCGCCGATTGCCGGTTCAAGGGGGCTAAACGCCGCCAATCCCGTACAATAGATGCGAGTGCTTGTCTCGATCGGTCCCCCAATTGAACCCACGGTCACCGCTCCGGGTCCACGTCCGAAGTGGCTGCGCGCGCCGGCGCCCGCGGGGGAGAACTACTGGGAATTAAAGGAGCTGATCGGTCGCCTTCGCTTGCATACGGTATGCGAGAGCGCCGCCTGCCCCAACGTAGGCGAGTGCTGGAACCAGCGCACAGCAACGTTCATGATTCTGGGCAACGTTTGTACCCGCCGCTGCGGATTCTGCGCCGTCGAGAAGGGTTCCCCGCTGCCCGTCGATTACGACGAGCCCGAACGTGTAGCCGAGGCCGTCGAGGCTATGGGTCTGCGATTTGCGGTGATCACTTCCGTGAACCGCGATGATCGCAAGGATGGAGGCGCCGAATTGTTCGCGCTCACCATTCGGGCCATACGCGAACGCGTGCCGGGATGCGGAGTCGAGGTATTGATCCCCGATTTTCAAGGGAGCCGCCCCGCGGTGGAAATCGTAATGGAAGCGCTGCCGGACGTGTTGAATCACAATACGGAAACGGTCCCGCGGCTCTACCGCCAGGTTCGTATGGGCGCGCGATACGAGCGATCACTCGATGTGCTGGCGTACGCGAAACGGATTGCGCCGGCTTGCCCGACGAAAAGCGGGCTGATGCTCGGATTGGGCGAAACACAGGACGAAGTGCTTCATGTGATGCGCGATCTGCGGGCGCATGGCGTGGATATCCTGACGCTGGGTCAATACCTGCGGCCTTCCCCACGGCACCTGCCGGTGGCACGGTTCGTGCCGCCGGAGGAATTTGGGGAGTATCGCCAGGCCGGCAAGGATATTGGCTTTGCCCACGTGGAGTCCGGGCCGCTGGTACGCAGTTCCTACCACGCCTCGCATGCGGTAAAGTAGCCTTCCCGAGATGGAAGCTTCGTCCATTCGTCCCCGCCTCCTGTTGGTGGCTGCCGCCCTGCTGTTCTCCACCGGCGGAGCGGCGATCAAGTCGGCCACGCTCACCGGTTGGCAGGTAGCCAGCTTCCGCTCCGGCGTGGCGGCGATGGCGTTGCTGATCGGAGTGCCGGAGAGCCGGCGCGCCTGCTCCAAACGGCTGATCCCGGTGGCGGCCGCGTACGCCGCCACTTTGGTGATGTTTGTGCTGGCTACCCGGCTAACGACTGCCGCCAACGCCATCTTTCTCCAGTCGACCGCGCCCTTATATGTGCTGCTGCTGGCTCCCTGGCTGTTACAGGAGCACGTGCGGCGCAGCGACCTGATTTATATGCTGGCGGTCGCCGCGGGAATGGCGTTGTTCTTCTTGCAGAACGAGAGTGCCGGCGCCACGGCGCCCGATCCTCGGAGGGGCAACCTGATTGGGGCGGGTAGCGGCGTGATGTGGGCACTGACCGTGACGGGCCTTCGGCGGCTGGGCCGGGGAGCGCCTGGTAATCCCGCGATGGCTACCGTGGCTTTAGGAAACGTGATGGCGTTTCTGGCTGCTCTGCCTTTGGCTTGGCCGGTAACTCCCGCCGCCGGCGCCGCCAACCTGCTCGTGATTCTCTATCTCGGGATTGTCCAGATCGGTGTGGCCTACGTTTGCGTGACGCGCGCCATCCGCCACGTTCCCGCATTTGAGGCCACCACCATACTTCTGCTGGAACCGGTGATGAATCCGATCTGGGCCTGGCTCGTTCACGGCGAGAAGCCGGGTTTCTGGGCCGTGACCGGAGGAGCCGTCATTCTTTCTGCAACTTTATGGAACACTCTGCGCGCGAGGCTGGCTTAGAATCATGCCGCAATGGGATGCTGATCTCTATCTAAAGTTTGGCGATGAACGGACGCAGCCGGTGCGCGACCTGATACACCGGATTCAACTGACGAATCCGCGGCGGATCATGGATCTTGGTTGCGGCCCCGGAAACAGCACGGCGGAGTTGCGGCGCCGCTGGCCTTTGAGTGCCATCGCAGGCCTGGACAATTCACCCGAAATGATCGCCAAGGCACGCGAGTCATTCCCGGGAGCACAGTGGGAAGTGGCCGACGCTGCCTCCTGGAAGCCGCCGGAACCATTCGACCTGGTCTTCTCGAACGCCATGTTGCATTGGCTTCCGGACCATGGCCGGCTGTGCCGGCATTTCATGGAACAGGTAACAGAGGGCGGCGCCCTGGCGGTTCAGGTCCCTGCCCACTACGATTCTCCCCTCCACCGGGAAATTCTGGATGTATCGCACGATCCCATGTGGGACGCTCAAATGGCTGCCGCCCGCCAGCGCCTCACCCATCAGCCTCCCGCCTTTTACTACGGCACATTACAGCCCGTCGCCCGGCACGTAGATCTTTGGGAAACAACGTATTACCACGTATTGGCTGGTCCCGAGGCGGTTGTCGAATGGTTTCGCGGAACCGGCCTGCGCCCTTTCCTGGAGGCGCTCCCAGGCAAAGAGGAGCGTGCACGCTTCGAATCGCTGCTCCTGGAACGGTATAGAGTCGTGTACCCGCGCCAAAACGACGGGAAGATCCTGTTCCCGTTCCGGCGCCTGTTCTTCATTGCATACCGCTAACGGGACGCGATACCCTTTCCATGGTTATCGTACTCTGGTGTCCGGCGGCAGCCCCCGCGGCATGCTAAAAAGGGAACAGGCGGACTGATCTCAGGTGCAACGAAGAAACCGCCGATATAGTCTACATGAATGCGTTTGGGTGGTTGGTATCATTCGGCTTAATCGCGTCGACGGGAAGCGTCATCAATTTTGATCACGAATCGGTAGGCAGGCCGCCCACTGGCTGGTCGGTGGCCATGACCAACCACGGGGCAGCGCCACGGTGGGAGGTCCGCGAGGATCCTTCAGCTCCGACTCCGCCTTATGTTTTGGCGCAGGTTTCCGCTGATCCGCGGCAGGACCGTTTCCCGTTAGCCATTCTCGATACCGTGTCTTTGCGCGACGGCGATGTCAGCGTGCGGCTCAAGCCTGTTTCAGGCCGGGAGGATCTTGCCGGGGGATTGGTGTTCCGTTACCGCGACGACAAGAACTACTATCTGGTCCGGGCCAACGCACTTGACGACGACATCGAATTCTGCAAGGTGGAAAACGGACAGCGTGTTCCCATTCATCCGCGGGGTGTCCCGCTTTCTTCGCCCGGTGTGAAGCATGACATCCGGCCAAACGCGTGGCAGATACTGAAGGTCTCGATCCGCGGCAACCGGTTCCAGGTCTATGTGAATCATCGCCGGATTCTCCAAGCCGAAGACTCCAGCTACACCGGCGCTGGTAAAGTCGGGCTGTGGACCGTGGGCGACTCGGTAACGTATTTCGACGATTTCCGGGTATATCCGAAATAGGCTATTGGCCAAATCGTACGGAGTTGAGCATTTGCTGGCAGGTGTTGGCGAATTGCTGGAAAGTACGCTGCGGCGCTACGCACACCGCATAAAAGAGTCCTTGCGGTCGATCCACCGTTACTAATGCGTTAGTTTGTGGCTCGCCGGAAGGCAGCCGGCTTTGCAAAGTCTGGATCAACCCGTTAGAGCCGTCTATTCGTATGTCCCGTTGATCCGCCGAAGCGAGTTGGAGAGTGGCATCCTGTTCGTGAAGGTGGGCGACAAGGTCCAGAGTAGCGGTACCGAGGTTAGTTGCCCCACGCGGCCGGTAATAGCCCAGCATCATGCCATAAACCATTTGAGCCGTACCGTTGCTGGCCGAGACTAAGCCGCCGGCCGGAGCAATCGTGAGGTTCGGCGAAGCCGAATCGCCATAGGCTTTCCAGTTGCCAGGGTAAGCAACGCGATAGGTCGGCCGGTCGAGTTGCTGCCAATTACCGGCCGGCGCAACGCCGCCTGGAACCGGCGAAATGGCGCCCCGATCGCCCGCAGCCGGGGCGGGCAGCGCAGCAACTTCGCTCTTGGCCCGGGCGAAGTCGTGAGTCTCGTAGCCGTACTCGCGTCGCGGCAATCCGCGGATTTCGTCCTCAATCGCGCGCTCGCGGTTACCGGGATTCGGGTGATCGGAGAAGAACTGAATGCCCTGGCTGCCTGTGCCCGCAAGCTTTTCGAAGAAATGAGCCATTTCAATGGGGTTGTACCCGGCTTCGGACATCAGGTGCGATCCCAGCGCATCGGCTTCACTTTCGGCTTGCCGCGAGAAGTGCAGTATGAATGAATTCGCGCCGAGTCCCAGGCCGAGATTGGCCAGCCGACCCATCATCGACTCGTTTCCGGCGACGGCGCCCGCCAATCCCGCCAGCAACTGCACGCCCTGCGCCTTCGTCGCCTCGTGTGTGCCGTGGCGCAAGATAACGTGCGACATCTCATGGGCCATTACTCCGGCGAGCTGCGCTTCGTTGTCGGTAGACTTAATAAGCCCGGTGAAAATGAACATCGGCCCGCCGGGCAGCGCGAAGGCATTGACCTGCGCCACATTGAGCATGGTGAAAGTGAACGGAAACCCGCTTTGCCGTGCTTCGGGCGTGGCTGCGAGGCGATCGCCCACACGGCGGATGTAGTCCTGTAGAAACTGGCTCTGCACGACCTGGTACTTCTGCCGCACTTCCTGAGCCGCTTCCTGCCCCAATTGCATGTCCTGCTGTTTCGAGAAGAGGTTCACACCGGGTTTCAGCGGCTCCCCGGCGCGCCGTGCCCACACCATCGTTCCCGGAATGGCGCTGGCAGCCAAGATCAGAATTGCGAGTTTCCGGCGCATAGCGATCCGGTGCCTCCTTTACTACGCGCGAGTTGGTTAATGAACCCGAGGGTTTCCGCAAAGCGCTGGGCGGTCTGCTGCTCGAGATCCCGGTGCATGGCGGCAAGAAGTTCCAGAGATCGGGCGAGTGCTTCGATCTGTTCGTCAATGGTCACAGGCGGGACCCTCTTCGTTCCGATTATCGCACCGGTGCAAGGCCCGGTATGCGCCGCCAGCCTGAGTTTAAACACAGTTATACTTGAGGCATGCTGACGCCCACCGAAAAGATCTGGCACAACGGGCGCTTCATCCGCTGGGATGAAGCGACGATCCACGTGTTGTCCCATGTCGTAAGCTACGGCAGCTCGGTATTTGAAGGCATACGCTGTTATGCGACTCCCTCGGGACCTGCCGTATTCCGGCTGCGCGAACATGTTCGACGCATGGCTGACTCGGCCAAGATCTATCGCATGGACAACCTCGGTTACTCCGCGCACGAGTTAGCGGAGGCAATGCTGGAACTGGTACGCGTCAATCGCATGAGCTCCTGCTACATCCGGCCCATCGTCCTGCGCGGTTACGGCGAGATGGGTGTGAATCCGTTGAAGAACCCGATCGATGTATACATCGCCTGTTGGGAGTGGGGGAAGTACTTGGGCGAGGAGGCACTGGCGGACGGTGTGGACGTATGTGTCTCAAGTTGGACACGCATCGGGCCGAACACTTTGCCGGCACTGGCCAAGGCGGGAGCCAACTACATGAACTCGCAGCTCATGAAAATGGAGGCATTGGCGAACGGCTATTCCGAAGGGATTGCTTTAGATGTTGCCGGCTACGTAAGCGAGGGGTCGGGCGAAAACATTTTCGTGGTACGCGATGGCAAGATCCACACGCCGCCCCTAGGCGCATCGGTCCTGCCGGGGATTACGCGGGACAGTGTTCTGACGCTTGCACACGAACTCGATATCCCGCTGGTCGAAACGATCATCCCGCGGGAAATGCTGTATATCGCCGATGAAGTTTTCTTTTCGGGCACGGCCGCGGAAATTACGCCGATTCGCAGCATCGATCGCATTCCGATCGGCAAGGGGCGCCGTGGTCCGGTTGCGGAAAGACTACAGAAAGAGTTCTTCGCGATAGTAAACGGAACGAAGCCTGACCGCCACCAGTGGCTGTCCCCGGTGCACGCCGGCCAGCCGGCAAGTGTGTAAGGCGGGCCGAGCCCGCTCTCATGATCCAGGACGCCTGCGCGACCGAACAGCCACCTCCCCCGAGATTTGCCATCCGGCCCGCGCAGCCGCCTAATGGACTCTCTCTTTGTAACTCGATGGTCACGGGAAAGCCAGAACGATTTGAATTTCCGGTGTCGTTTTCAACAAATATTTTGCCTTTTTTCTCGTTCAGCTTAGCTCCAAGCGAGTGTGGCAAAGTTGTGCATAAAACAGCGGCTCGATGACTTGTTCAGGAAAAAACGTTTTTACAGGAACAGGAATCGAGATTGCCTTTGAGCAATCGATCGAAACCCTCACCTCTTTAGAGAACTCGTCCGAGAGCTATCTCGCACCCGCCTGGATCGACCTCCAGGTGAATGGCTTTGCCGGGGTGGATTACAACGATCCGCGAACACCGCACGAGGAAATCGCGCGCTCCATCCGGGTATTGTTTTCTACGGGCGTAGCGCGCTTCTTTCCCACCGTGATCACCGGCCCGCCGCAGGGCATGTTGGAGGCTCTGCGCAATCTATCGCGGGCGAAGGACACGCTGGCAGAGGGGCAGGCCATCGAAGGTTTTCACGTCGAAGGCCCGCACATTTCCGGCGAGGATGGCCCGCGCGGCGCGCATCCGCGCGCCTGGGTGCGGAAACCAGACTTCGCGGAGTTCGAGCGCTGGCAGGACGCCACAAACGGCCGCATTCGCATCGTGACGCTTTCGCCCGAGTGGCCCGACGCGCCGCGCTACATCGAGCGGATTGTGGCCGCGGGCGCCGTCGCCGCGATCGGGCACACACAGGCCAATGCGAGTCAGCTCTCCGAGGCCGTTGCCGCGGGCGCCTCGCTTTCGACGCATCTCGGCAATGGAGCGCACGCCGTGTTGCCGCGATACAACTACATCTGGGAACAACTCGCGGAAGACCGGCTGGTGGCCGATTTCATAGTGGATGGGATCCACCTGCCAGTCACCTTTCTCAGAGTGGCGCTCCGGGCTAAGGGGGTCGAGCGTTCGGTACTGGTCACGGATGCCGCCGCGCCGGCGGGTTGTTCGCCGGGCCGCTATCGTCTCGGCGAAGTCGATGTAGAGCTGACGCCGGACCATCGAGTGGTGCTGGCGGGACAACAGCGGCTGGCCGGCAGTGCGCTGCGCATGGATCGCGCCTTGGAAACGGTGATCCGGCAAGGGGGTGTGTCGCTGGCAGATGCGGTGCGCATGGCGACGGTGAACGCCGCGAAAGCGGGACGCATTTCCCGAAGGCAACTGGGACTGGTTCCCGGTGAGCGCGCGGATCTGGTTCAGTTCCGTTTCGATCCCGAGAACAAGCGAATCGAGATCGGCGCCACATGGCTTTCGGGACGGGAGGTCTACCGGAACAGCGCCTCGGCTCCCCTTTGAATCACGGCCGCACCGGCCAGGCCGGTGAGCGCGGAAACAAAGGCGGGCCCGGGTCCCCA
>PSRJ01000230.1 GCA_003175985.1 Terriglobia bacterium | reverse complement strand
CAATTATCGCGGCGGCGGGCCGTCGATTCCCGGAAATGAAGACATCATCGCCGTCTACCGGGAACTGCTGAAGACTTACAAGCCGAAGAGCATCGCCATGTTCGGCGCTTCCGGCGGATGCACGCTGGCCCAAACCACCATTCTGTGGCTTCCGCAGCAGAAACTTCCCCTTCCGGGCGCAGTGGGGTTGGGTACCTGCTCGGGAGGATCGAATCCGGGCGATTCCCGATACACGATGAATGGCCTGGACGAAGAGCTGTCCAGCGCGTTTTCGGGCCGGCCGCCTTTCGGTCGCGAGGCAGCTCTGAGAAAGCCCGGCGAACCGCCGGCAACCGCACTCGATGGCGACATCCCGAAGGGTTATCCGCCGGCTTTTCTGCTCTCCGGCACTCGCGATATGTGTCTGAGCCAAACCGTGCTGTTGCATCGCAAGCTACTCAAGGCGGGCGTGGAAGCGGACCTCAACGTCTTCGAGGGCATGTGGCACTTCTTCTGGAACGACGCCAGTCTGCCGGAGTCACGCGAGGCGATGACCGCGCTGGCGAGTTTTTTCAATAGGCATCTGGAATAGATGCGTGGCTCCCTATTCACCTGTCCAGGCGCACCGCCCTGATAGCCCAGATCGTTACCCATCAGGCCGTCCACCGACAGTTGTTGTTGGTCGGGCCGCGTGCCGTTAACCGCGCCAAAAAAGGCTCCGAATCCCGTGTTCCCGCCAAACGAGTTCGAATCGGCTGTCATTTGGACGCCTGGCAGTAACCGCATCGCATCCGTCAGGTCGCGGCTCCGTATCGGGAGGTTCTCGAACTGACTCCGCGAAATGAGAGAAGAGACTTCACCGCTGGCGGTGTCCACTTGCGGAGCTTCGGCGGTTACGGTTACTGCTTGCCCAACCGCTCCAACCTGCAGCCGGATCTGGCCGAGGTTCAGTTGCTGAGAGGGAGTGAGAATTATACCCTGGCCTACATACTGCTGGAACCCGGATTTTTCCACCCTAATCGTATAGGTAGAGGGCAATAGAGACGGAAATACAAAGCTACCCGCCGAATTAGACGTGGCACTCACGACTTGGCCCGTGCCTTCGTTCGTGATCGTTACCGTAACTCCGGGAATGACAGATTCGGAAGAATCGATGACGGTACCGGACATTGTGCCATTCGTCGATTGCGCCCGAACCAACGAAGGCATACTCATGGCCAATATCGCAACGCTCAACAGAGAAAACCACTTAGCTTTCATATCGTCCTCCTCACTGTCATCCCGTAGGAGAACTGAGCCACCGTTCACTAGCCCGTTTGACGGACGGATCATCGGCCCATCAGGCGGTCGATGGTGTCGGTCGCGCTCAGCAGAATGCTCTCGGTGAGCGGGCTGAGACCGAACTTCAGTGCACAAATCAAAAAGAAAACCGCCCTTTGCCTGGTGCAGAACATTCGGCACAGGGCGGTTCTCTTAAACTCTACCGCGCCAGCACAGTGACAGGAAGCATTCGCGTTGTCAAGCAAAAGTTAGAGCAGAATCCTAGAGTCCCTGAATTTGGAATCTATACGTCTTCGAAGAATCGGTTGCAACCGAAGCTCGGAGTGCATCCACAGTCACGCCATGAACGCCGATTCGGGGAGACGGCGCGCCCATCCGCCCTTGCCGTAAGGAGTCGTTCGAATAAGCATAGCTAACGCGGTTCGATTCTAAGTAGGGCACCGTCCTCTTCTGCTGTCAGCACGTATAGTAGGCCGTCCGGGCCTTGGCGCACGTCTCGGATACGCTGTTTCAGATCCATCAGGAGCGGTTCGCGTCGCAATTCCTCCCAGCGGTCGTTGAAGGTAATCCGCTGAATCTGTCCTGTGCCCGGAATGCCGCCTTCACGAAGTCCTCCGACGAACAGGTTCCGCTTCCAGTGAGGAAAGCGCTCACCCGTGTAGAATGTCATACCCGTGAGGCCAATGGATGGTAACCAGACTACGATTGGGTCCTCCATTCCCTGGCGGAACGGGTGAACCGAGATTGGGGTGCCCCAATAGTCACGCCCATAGCTGACAAGCGGCCATCCGTAATTACCCCCAGGGCGAAGCACATTGAGCTCATCGCCGCCACTCGGTCCCTGCTCTGTTTCCCAGAGTTCTCCGGTCTCCGGGTTTACCGCGAGCCCATGGCCGTTCCGATGACCCATGGTAAAGATTTCCGGCTTGACTCCGGCGCGGCCGACGAAGGGGTTATCGTCAGGAATGCTGCCGTCGTCGCGCAGCCGCACCGTTTTGCCCGCATAGTCGTTCGGATCTTGGGATCGTTGAACTGTCGGCGATCCTGGAGCACTTATGCTCATGTACAGCATGCCGTCGCGCCCAAACGTAACGCGGGATGCTTCGGTATCCACGGCGCCGGATTCGAAGATGTTGTGCACGCCCACGAGTGCCGTGCCGTTCCATATCCCACGCGCGAGGACGGTCTCGCCAGCACCACCGCCAGCCGGTTTGTGATACGCGAGGTAGACCCATTTGTTCTGGTCAAAATGCGGGTGCAGGGCGATATCCATCAATCCTTGCAGGCCTCTGGGTCCACCGGTCTGTACCGGCGGCACGCCGGCGACGGGCGAGGGGATGAGCTTTCCATCGCGCACGATTCGCAAACGGCCACTACGTTCAGTCACGAGCATCGCACCGTCTGGAAGAAACGCTATCGACCAGGGCTGCTCCAATCCCTTGGTGACCACGACCAGCCGGAGATGCCGCTCTTCAGCCGATTCGAAATCGATGTGGCCATTTGGCAGTTCCGGTGGTTCTAGAATGATCGGCGATGGTGCGTCACCGCTGTTGAGTTCATGCGGAGCGAGCGTCTGTTTATGTGGCTGAGTGCCGCTGCGCGTAAGACCCACCGTTGCCGCCGTTACGGCCAGTCCCCACCAGAGCCATTTCCCTCGAGTAATGCTCACGATAATTCTCCGAAGAAAAGCCTGCAATCTGTGTTCCTTTTCGAATGCTCCAGCAAGATAGGCGGACCAGGAATTACTACGCGGATCCCGCTGTGAGGTAAGCCGTGGCGGAACAGAATGCGTCTGCCCCATCTTCAATGTCGCTTCACTTTCACCGAGCGAACCACGCCGGCCGCGGGCTCAAACACACACGAGAAGTCGAACGAATGGTCGGCTGGCCATATCGAGTCGATCCTGTGATTCGCCTGACCAGAGCGCGTGATTCAGATGACAAAAGTATCGGGATGCGTTTCGATACAACGGAACGTGCCCTGCATAACCGCAAGAGTGTCTTCCGGCGCGAAAGGAGTTGTGAATATATTATGTGCCATAAGATCGTGAGCGCATTGATGACGGGGATCATTACTCTTGCATTGACCGGTGGTTTGGTGCACGCGCGAAAAGGAAGCGCCAACCGCAGCGATAAAATCGTCGGCCAGAATATGAACGTGACCGGCTGTTTACAGAAGCAGGAAAAAGAAAAGAACGAATACCGGATTACCGGCGAGGATGGCAAGACGTGGGGTTTGAAGAGCACTTCCGTGAATCTTGCCGACCATCTAAATCACACGGTCACCGTTTCTGGTAAGGTGACCAAAGAAGAACACGGACAGGAGACTGGCGATGTGAACGTCACTAGTCTGAAAATGATCAGTCAAAGCTGCCAGTAGCACGGGCCGCGTGATCACAATGGGGTTCCCGCTTGCACTGGAATTTTCACCAGATCACAGCCCGCAAAAGGCATTGGAGCCGGCTGGCCAAACTGTTTCGCCGGCGAGGGAAATGGCTAACCGGGCCGCCCCTCAAACCGTGTAGACTGTAACTGCGATTGCGCCATGTTTGCGCGTCTAACGGTATCGGTCTGCCTGCTCAGCGTTGGAGCTATTGCCGCTTCCTCCAAGCGTGCGTTCGAGGGAAGCAATGACATCGTTGTCTATCTGCACCATCGGATGGAGCTTCCGTCGATCGTCAGCGGCGCGATGTGGCAGGAAACCCTCTCATTGATGCATCTTAGCGGCTACCACGTCCGCCAATTGGAGGCGCCCCACGCGGTAGTAGCGGCTTTTCTCGTGGTGGTCGAGTTGGAAGGACCTTGCGACCCGGAAATACGCCTGGAGCTTTCGACGGCTACCCGAAGCCTTGCGTCCACGGTCATCGAACATGGACGCATCCTTCCGTTCATCCATGTGAACTGCTCGCTGCTTCAACGGTTCCTGGCTTCGGCACTCGGCTCAAAACCGGATCGACAGTTCGTGTTTGGCCGCGCGCTCGGCCGGCTGCTCGCCCACGAGCTGTATCACGTCGCCGGTCAGACCACGTCCCATGACAGTACCGGCGTCACGGAGCCCGCGGTGTGGGCACAAGAGTTGATTTCCGATCAGTTCCCATTTGGCAAGGCTGCCCTGGAAAAGCTCCGTGCCCCCGCGCCTTACGCCAATCAGGATTCGGGGAGCGGATTCGAGTCCGGCAGCCGGTAGCTCGATCTCTCGTAACGACACGGTAATAAAAATTTCGAATCTCCAGAATCATAACAATCTATTTGAACCGACTCGGATCGGGGGCTAGTATGTAACAACAGCTCTTCGGAGCTGCGAATCGGCTCTGTTCGCCGAGTCGGCCTCCCAACGATTCCGAACGCCTCAACCGGTAAAAGGCTGCGGCTCGGAGAGGTTCTCTGTCGACCAATTCGTACTGTGTGTCAGTGACCGGTTTCGATGGGGTTTTGTGGCCTGCCTGAGTAGTTCTCAATACTAATTGCGAATATTCTGGGGGTTCATATGTCAGTCCGTTCGGTGTCGCCATACGTGTGCCCGCTCTCTGACCTGTTCCATAGGATCGGGAGTGGAGTGTTTCCTTTCAACTCACGGACGCTTGCTCTCGTGTTCTGCCTGTTATCTGCGGCATGGGCTCAGGCTCAAACCACGTTTTCCGGAATCGTCAAAGATCCCAGCGGCGCCGTCGTGGCGCGCGCGGTGGTGGCATTGACCGACACCAAGACCTCGCAAAAAACACAATCCGTGACCAACGATTCGGGCGAATACTCGTTCAGCAATCTGGCGCCCGGAAACTACACGCTCGAAGTCATGGCCGACGGGTTCGCAACGTTTCAGAAGCCGGTCGTGGTGGCCGCACAACCGCAGAAACTCGACATCGCCCTGGCTCTGGCGCAAGCGTCGGGCACCGTTTCGGTGGAGGCCAAAATCGATCCCTATAACGTTGTACCGGTGCAGCCCACGCAGACGCTTTTCGGCTTCGACCAAAAGTTGGAGGAGATTCCACGGTCCATCTCGACTGCCGACCAGGAGACGCTGTTGCGCTATGACGTCAAGACCGTGAATGACATCGTCACGGTGGCGGCGGGCACGTTCACCGGAAGCTATTTTGGAATTCCGGGCAGCGTCTTCCTGCGCGGCGATATCGGGGATAATTTCTTCCGCGGATTCCGGCGGGTGGAGAATCGCGGCAACTACGCGACCCCCGTGGACGCGACCGACCACATCGAAATCGTCAAAGGGCCGCCGTCTCCTGTCTACGGAGGTGGGCGCATCGGCGGTTTTCTCAATTTCCTTCCCAAGACGACGCGCAGTGAGAGCGCGAAATGGCTGGAAAAGGTCGCGGGCAAAGTCTCTCTGACCTATGGGAGCTACGGCGAAAAACGCGGCAGCGGCGAAGTGGGTGTGCCGTTCAAGCTGGGCACTCATCGCAACGGGCTATATGCGTTTTTCGAGAGTGAGGACAGCCACAGTTTCTATAAGGGAGTCGCCAATCGCTACAAACTGGGCCAGATCGCTTTTGACTCGGAGATTTCGCCGAAGATACGATTCGCCTATGGCTTCCAGGGGTTCCACGGGGAAGGCACTCAGAATCTCGGATGGAACCGCGTCACTCAGGACTTGATCGATCACCAGACGTATCTCTCCGGTCAACCGATGGTGAATCTATCGCACAACGGCTATAACATCGGCATCGGCGATAACGCTCCGTACAGCCTGAGCCAGTTCGCTTACACTCAAAACTTCGGCGCCACCTATTCTTTCCAATCGGTGGCCCAGTATTACGCCCTCAACCCCGCCACCATCAAAATGGTGAAGCTACCGCTCGAACAGATCATGATTGATGCCGGCGACTTCAACCGGTCTACGACGTTCACGCCGTATTACGATGTGATCGTCGATATCTCACCGAACGTTCAGTTCAAGAATCAGACATTCGGGGATTGGCTCAACCACAACAAGTACAGCAGCTATGGATTTGGCGCGGGCTACCGGCCCTGGACCATCGAGAACAAATCCACGTTCAGCTTCGACTATAAGCCTGTGCCCAAAATCACGGCTCACGTTCTTGCCGGGTTCGGCTACCGGCACGTTCAAGTTACTGCCGGCGAAGAGCGCAACGAATTCCAGACCGTGGACCGCCGGGACATCTCCATCGGCACCACGCCAAACGACCGTTTTGTCGGACCTTACAACAGCAACGGAAGCGTCTATTTCCAATACTTCCAGAAGGGCGCGTACGGCGATATCGGAGGCTTTGCGCTGTCGAGCATCTCTCTCGGCAGCAAGGCCGACGTGACGGCGGGGATTCGTTACGATCGCTACTCGCCGGATTTCTGGGGCCGCGACGATCTGGACACGCAGTTAACGCACGCTACCGCGTCTCAGAATGCCGTCACGTACAACGCCAGCTTCTCTTACCGCCTGCCCTTCAATTTGCGGCCCTACTTCACGGCCGCCACGTCACGGTTCCTCGACCTGGGCCAGGGCAACGAACTGGACTACGCCCAGGTACAGAACGGGACCTTCCTCGCCACATCCAGTCTCTACGAAGCCGGCATCAAAACATCGGCCGTAGCAAACAGGATGTATGCCGCCTTGAGTTTTTATCGCCAGAAGCGAGCTGCCTTCAACAACCAGACCCGCCAGGACGATTACTACGAGACCAAGGGCATCGAGTTCGAGGGCCGGGCATTCCTGATGAAACGGCTCAGCCTGACCACCAATGTCACTCTGCAGAATCCTCTGCAGCTCAACGTGCCATTTCTGCTGGGCATACCTCCCTACCTGCTGGGTCTCACGCCCCAACAGGCGTATGGCGGCCGGTTCATCGGCCTGGCGAGCATCTTTGGGTTGAACCCGCCTTTCCACGTCGGCGGGCAGCCGCACGTGGTGGTGAGCCCGTTCGCCACGGTCAACGTCACCAAGAACGCAGGCTTTACGATTGGCACCTCGTGGGTGTCTTCGGTGAGGACCGGCTATATCAGCAACGTAAGGTTGCCGTCCTATGCGCTGACTCGCGGCTCCGTCTTCTACCAGCGCGGCCAGCATCTGATCAACCTGGCGATCAACAACATGTTCGACAGCGTTTACTTCCAAAGCCAGTTCCTGTTCTGGGACGTGCTGGTGAAACCGGGCGCGCTGCGAACCGCGAGTCTGACCTACAGTTTTTCCTTTTGAACATGCTGAACGATCCCGCAGTAGTCGTCGAGATCGAGGCCTTGCATGCGCAGTACGAGGCAGCGCTGGTCTCCAACGACGTCGAGAAACTGGTGACATTTTTTTGGGACTCGCCGCACGCGCTGCGGTTCGGAGTGAGTGAGAGCCTGTATGGAGCGCGGCAGATCGAGGAGTTCCGCAGAAATCGTCCGGCGGTGGATCTCGCCAGGGTTGTATCCAACCTCAAAATCGTAACCTTCGGATCCGATTGCGCGGTGGTAACGCTCGAATTCTCCAGAACCACTGCGGGAACGCAACGGGCCGGGCGCCAGAGCCAGGTCTGGCGGAAATTCGGCGCCGAGTGGAAGATCGTTTCGGCGCACGTCTCTCTGGTTCCCCTTCGCTATATCGACCAGGCCGCGAGTCTGATCGGCCTGCCGATACCCTCCGAATATCGCGCCAACGTGGAGCGCAACATCGAGAGAGCGGCCAAAATCGCCCAACCCTTGTTGGATCTCGGGCTGGACGAATCTCAGGAACCGGCGCCCGTTTTCGAACCATGAATGTTCTTACTCCTTGTTCAGACGATGCCTGCGCGCTAGCCGCGCGGATACGGTCCCGCCAACAATCCGCCAGGGAGACGGCGCTCGACGCGATCGAACGAATCGGGAAGTTCGATCCCACTCTCAACTGTTTCACTTCGGTTCTCAGCGATTCGGCCGTGGCGCAGGCGGAAGAAGTGGACCGCCTTATTGACGCAGGCGGCGACCCGGGTCCTCTGGCGGGCGTGCCGTTTGCAGTCAAGAACCTTTTTGATATTGCGGGCCTGACGACCCTGGCCGGCTCGAAAATCGATGCCGAGAGGCCACCCGCCGCGTCGGACGCCACAGCTGTGGCCCGCTTGAAGCAGGCCGGCGCCATTCTGGTGGGCGCTCTCAATATGGACGAGTACGCCTACGGATTCACGACAGAAAACACCCACTACGGTGTTACGCGCAATCCGAGGGATACCGGGCGGGTTGCCGGCGGGTCCTCGGGCGGGTCGGCTGCCGCGGTCGCGGCCGGCCTGGTTCCGTTGAGTCTTGGCTCCGATACGAACGGCTCGATTCGAGTCCCCGCGGCGTTTTGCGGTGTGTTCGGTTTCAAGCCGACCTACGGCGCCGTTTCCCGGGCCGGAACCTCTCTGTTCTCGTTCAGCCTCGACCATGTCGGACCGTTCGCCCGCTCGGTACGGGATGTTGCGTTGGCTTTCGACCTGTTGCAGGGTCCCGACTCTCGCGATCCCGCTGCGAGCCGGCGGCCGCCCGTGCGGTGTTTGCCCGCCGTCGTCACGGGAATCGATGGGCTCCGGGTAGCGGTAGCCGATGGATACTTCGCCCGCTTAGGCTTGCCGGAAGTTTTCCCGCCCGTGGAGCAAGCGGCGCGCGCCCTCGGAGTTACGCGAACCGTGACCATCCCGGATGCCGAAATAGCCCGGGCCGCCGCGTACATCATTACCGCCTGCGAAGGCGCGAACCTTCATCTGGCGGATTTGCGGACCCGTCCCCAGGATTTCGATCCCGTGGTGGTCGAACGATTTCTCGCCGGCGCGCTCCTGCCGGCGTCCTGGTATCTGCAAGCTCAGCGATACCGCGCCGTCTTTCGCGAAAAAATGCGCGCCCTGTTTGAAACCGTAGACGTGATTCTGGCGCCGGCTACCCCCTGCCCCGCCATCAAAATCGGCCAGCCGTCGATTTCGGTTAATGGCGTGGCTATCCC
This sequence comes from Terriglobia bacterium, assembly GCA_003175985.1. Classification (GTDB taxonomy): domain Bacteria; phylum Acidobacteriota; class Terriglobia; order Bryobacterales; family Bryobacteraceae; genus PSRJ01. The sequence goes on along the minus strand of PSRJ01000230.1, from coordinate 2,048 downwards.
TTCTCGCCCGAATATCGGGATCTTCACCCAACCGCTCTCCTTTATCGGCCTGCCCATCATCTCCATCCCGGTATTCGCCGACGCCCAGTTGCCCCTCGGCGTCCAGGTAATCGGAGCGCCGCACAATGAACCGGCCGTCGTGCGGGTGGCAGCGCAACTGGAGGCCATGGGCGTCGCGCGCGCGCCCGTGGCGGTTCCCGTCGAGAATCTCCCATGAGCGAGGCGCTTCGCTATGCCCACGCTTCCGGATTGTCGCGGCGCCGGTGTCTCGCCCTACTGGCCGCGGCGCCGCGCGCCGCGCCGGACTCCCTCGCCATCGGCTTCGTTTATAACGGCCCCAAAAACGATCTCGGCTACAACCAGGCGCACGCGGAAGGCAAACAGTCGCTGAAATCCGTGCCCTACGTGCGCGCCTTCGATGAAGCCAGCGTCCCCGAAACGGTCGCGGTCGAAGAGTCGATGCGCAACATGATTTATCAGGACAGCGCGCGTGTGGTCTTCGCGACATCCTACGGGTTTCTCGATCCGTTCGTTTTTCGCGTCGCTCGCGAGAATCCCGCCGTTCAGTTCTTTCATTGTGGAGGCTCCTACCGCGACGGGCTCGATCCGCGAAATGTGGGAATCTATTTCGGCTTCATCGACGAAGTCGAGTACCTGGCCGGGATGACCGCGGGGCTGGCGACCCGAACCGGTCGAATGGGTTTCGTGGCCGCTAAGCCGATTCCCCAGGTGCTGCGGAACATTAACAGCTTCATGTTGGGGGCGCGCAGCGTCAATCCCTCCGTGACCATGCGGGTTGTGTTTACGGGCGATTGGGTGCTGCCCGTCCGCGAAGCCGAGGCTTCCAGCAGCCTGGCCGACCAGGGCGTCGACGTGCTCACGGGCCATACGGGGTCGCCCCGGGTCATCGTCCAGGTAGCGGAACGTCGCGGCATCTTCGCGACCGGCTATCAGTTCAACCAGTCTGTGCTGGCGCCGCGAGGGTTTCTGACTGGAGCGGAGTGGGCCTGGGGGGTGGTTTATCGCCGCTACGCCGAGCTGATTCATGCCGGGAAGTCGGTGGCCGATGGCTCCATCCCGCGCAGAATGACGGGCACGCTTAAGGACGAATTCTGCAGGCTCTCTCCGTTCGGTCCCGCAGTCACGGCACAGCACCGGGAAGCGATCTCAGCCGCGAAACAGCGTCTGCTGAATGGTTCTCAAGCCGTTTATCGAGGGCCGCTACGCGACAACACCGGCAAAACGGTGGTGCCCGCCGGCATCACGATACGGATCGAGGATCCGGTCCTCGACCAGATGAACTGGCTGCTCGATGGCATTCTGGGAGACGTTCGCTCGTGACCGCGGGACCTTCTCCACCGTCGCGACTCGAGGCGATGCTTGTCCCCCTGACGGCCCTGGTCACCGCGGTCACCGTCTTTGCAGCGTTTTGCGCCTGGGTCGGCGCTTCGCCGATCGAGGTTTTCGCTTCCATCTATAAAGCCGGCTTCGGTAGCTGGTACTCGTGGCAGAACAGTTTGCTGCGCGCTGCACCCTTGATGCTTTGCGGTTTGGCAACGGCACTCCCGGCCCGGGCCGGCGTGATCACGGTTGGGAACGAGGGAGCGTTCGTGGTAGGCGGATTGGCGGCCGCCGCGGCAGGACTCGCGACAGCGTCCGGTCCCCCCTGGTTGTGTTTATGGACCATGGCACTGGCGGGAGGCGCGGCCGGCGGCGCTTGGATTGCGCTCGCTGCGGGCCTGCAACATTACCGCGGCGTCAACGCCGTGATCAGCAGCCTGCTGCTGAACTACATCGGCATCGCGCTTCTGCTGCAACTCGTGGAAGGCCCGATGCACGACCCCGGGAGTCTGAATTTCCCTGCCACATACCCGATTCCCGAGACTCATCAGCTCGGGCACATCCCGGGCTCGCGGATTCATTACGGGCTGGTCTTCGGAATCCTGGCATGCCTGCTGGCTTGGTTTCTCCTCGAACGGACTGTCTGGGGCTTGAAGGTGAAGACCGTCGGCGGAAATGCGCGAGCCGCGAAGCTAGTCGGTCTTCCC
>PSRJ01000147.1 GCA_003175985.1 Terriglobia bacterium | reverse complement strand
CAAGCTGTTCTTCTTCGGCGGCTACCAGGGAACCACAATTCGGCAGACAGTGCCAAACACCACGGTGGTGCCGACCCCTGCTGTGATCGCGGGCGATTGGACCACGTTTGCCTCCGGCCCATGCAATGGCGGCGTCCCCCGGACGTTGCGCGGCGGGACAGTAAACAACCTTGCCAATACCGCCGCCGTCTTCACCGGCAACCAGATTTCTCCTTCGTTCTACACGCCCCAGGCCCTATACATTGCCCAAGCTTATCTGAAAAATCTGGGGGGCCTTCAGCCGAACCCCTGCGGCGCAATCACGTACCAGGTCCCCTCGCATGAGAACGACAACCAATTCGTGGGGAAAGTGGACTATCAGATCAGCCCGAAGCAATCTCTCTTCGTGCGTACCTTGAATACGCATGTTTACTATCCGCCGGCCCTGGGGGGCTGCCAGTTCGATCGCCCCGCCGAGAAACTGAGTGGCAACTGCCTCTCCGGAGTGATGCTGAATTCCACCATTGGAGGCGAAGATCAACTCGGCCAATCGGATGCCATCGGGCACACCTATCTGCTTACCAACACGATGGTCAATTCCTTCCGGGTAGCATTTAACCGCACGGCCGCAACACTGACGAGCGCCAATCTATTCACGCTCTGCGATGCCGGCGTGAATGTGTGGTGCGGAGGCACCCCGGGCCAGATCGGCACGGCCACCATTTCCGGCGGATTCGCTTTCGGAAGCGGGCTGGGCAATGGCGACTTCTGGAACGGTTATGGCTTTTCTCTGAACGATGATGTCAGTTGGGTCAAGGGCTCGCACCAGATGAATCTCGGCGTGGGCGCGTGGCAGGGCAGGGTCGTCGAGTTCAATCACTTCACCTCGGGCGGGGCCAATATTCTGTTCACGGGCCAGACGACGGGAACGGGCCTGTCCGATTTTCTGCTCGGCGATCTGAGCAGCTTTCTCCAGGGTCTGCCCAACAGCTACACGTCACGGCAGAATGCTGTTGACCTGTATTTCACGGATAGTTGGAAGCTCTCGAGCCGGCTGACCTTTAGTTTTGGGGTACGCTGGGATCCGTTCCTGCCGCAGCAGATCAAGAACGGCCAGATTTCGAATTTCGATATGGGCCGGTTTCTGTCCGGCGTCAAGAGTGCTCAGTTTGTGAATGCGCCTCCCGGCTTCTACTTTCCGGGAGACCCTGGCTTTCCGGAACAGTCGTCAGCTTATCGCAAATGGTGGCACTTCGATCCACGCGGCGGCCTCGCCTGGGATCCGAAAGGCGATGGCAAGATGTCCGTCCGGGCATCTTACGCTTTTGGTTACGCCTATCTTCCCGGCATCGCGCACGAGGACGAAGGCGGCTCCAACCCTTGGGGCGGCCGCGTGACTCTTACCAGCCCAGTGGGTGGCCTCGCCAGTCCCTGGCAAGGCTTTACGGGCGGGAACCCATATCCGTACTCCGTCACTCCAAACGTCCGCTTCACTCCGGCCGGCCAGTTCATGACGACTCCCTACGACCTTCCCTCGCCCACGACGTACTCCTGGAACGTCTCGATCCAGAAGCAGATCGGGTCGGACTGGATTGCGTCGGCGACCTACATCGGCAGCCGCGTGCAGCATCTCTACATCAACCAGGCGATCAACTACGGCCAGATCGTACCCGGGCCGATCGTTACCACGGGGTGCCTGCCGACAGCGACCAATTGCAACGCGCTGGCGAATGTGCAGTCGCGGCGCGTGCTTTCGCTTTTGAATCCCGCCGCGGGCCAATTCGTGGGCAACATGGACACCTGGTATCCTTACGGCACGCAAAACTACCATGCACTGCTCTCTTCGATTCAAAAACGGTTCAGCCGTGGAGTGAGCTTCAGCGCCAATTGGACCTGGTCGCACTGTGTCGGGTATTACCAGGGATTCAACTCGAAGCCGGAAGAGACGGCCACCAATCCGTATAATCCGCTGTTCGACCGCGGTAACTGCGATAGCGACCGCCGGCACATCGTGAATCTGACCGGTGTGATACAGGCGCCGAACTTCGCGAACCATTTCGCACACGCCGTAGTGACCGGCTGGCAGATGGCGGGAATCTACCGGTTCGTTTCGGGCGCTCCGATTTCCGTGCAGGATGGCACCGACCAGGAGTTGAGCGCGATCAATCACCAGCGGCCTAACCTCGTTGATGCAGCCTCCGTGTACACGGGCCAGGTGTGCGGCGGCTGCTTTTACCTCAATAAGGCTGCCTTCGCGCCGCAACCGCTAGGAACCGTCGGCAATCTGGGCTGGAACAGCGTCACAGGGACCGCGTATTGGGATGTCGATCTCGCTCTATCCCGGCAATTCCGTATCCATGAACGTCAGACGCTTCAGGTCCGCGCCGACGCGTTCAATATCGCCAACACTTTCGTGCCGGCGTTTTCGGGTACCAATCCGCCCTCGCAGGGGGGAACGGCCGCGCCGATCTCGCCGGCGGTCCCTGCATTTGCCGGCATTAACAGCACGCAGTTCGGGCAAATCCTGACGGCGTTCCCGACGCGGAAAATTCAGTTCGCACTGAAATACACCTTCTGATCCGGCTAGTAGTGATGGGCTTTCCCGTATTCGGGCGCGTGCGATAAATGTCACGATTCGTGCTCCTCAGGCGGCACGAAAAGGTAACCAACTCCGCGGACGCTGCGGATGAGGGGCTGGCGACCGGATTCCAGCTTTTTGCGGAGATGGCTGATGTGCACGTCGATGAAACGATAGGAACTGGTCAATTCGCCGCGGCAAAGATCGGCGGCCAGCCGGTCACGGGAAACGATGCGTCCGGCGGAGTGCATGAGAGCGTCCAGAATATCGAACTCCGCCGAAGTAACTTCGATTCGGTTCTTACCCTTCCAGACTTCGCGCCGGCGCGGGTCTACGCGGATTTTGCCGACTTCCACGGCCACCGGGGCTGCCGCCGGAATCTGATCGGTTCGGCGTAGGACGGCGCGCACTCGAGCGAGCAGCTCATGCGGGGCGAACGGCTTGGGTACGTAGTCGTCGGCGCCGGCGTCCAGGCCGGCGATGCGGTCGCGGTGCGCGGTGCGTCCCGTCAGAAAGATGACCGGTGTGTGAATCCGGCTTTCCCTAAGACGCCGCAGCACCTCAAAACCATCCATCATGGGCAGCATGACATCCAGCAGGATAAGGTCATGCCCGCCCTCCATTCCCTTGGAAAGCGCGGTCATTCCATCGTGGACCGCAGTGAGCTGGAACTCATGCGAGGCGAACAGATCCGCCATCAATTTACAAAGCCGGGCATCGCCATCCACCATGAGAAGCGGGCGGATCTCTCGTTTCCCGTGGAAAGGGGCCGTATTTCGGGTTGCAGCAAGCTGTGGATTCAATCCTTCAAATCATATTGCGCGCCTGTGCCGATGAAAAATTGACGACTCAGATGCCTGCTATCGAGACGAGTGATGGAATCGCGCCAGGTTCGCCTTCTAGGCGCTGTATTTGGGCAGGATCCGCAGCGCGTTCTCGCGATCGATGCCGCGGAGTTCCTGGGGCGTAAATCCGCACTGCTGTAATCCCTGGGCGGTGCCCGCGCTGCGGCCGAACGGGAAGTCGGTTCCGAAGACGATCTGTGTAGCCGGCACGATCATCTTCAGCGAAACCATCTGCACGGGATTGGCCGAGCCCGCCGTGTCGTAGTAGAACCGGCGCAGGTGATGCAACCGCGAATTCGGTTCGGCGGGCCGCGCCAGGCTGTCGGCGCTCGCTGCAGATCCCAGGAAGCGCCCCGCCAGCGATGGGATCGTTCCACCGGCATGAGAAAAGATGAACCGGATTTCCGGACACTGAGTGGCCCGGCCGCTCTCGATCAGGCTGATGATGGTGCGGCTGGTATCCGTGTTGTACTCGATGGTGGTTTCCGGAATGTTGGGCTGCAGGTTTTGGCAGCACGGGGGAGCAGCAGCGTGCGTATACACAATCGCGCGGCGGCGGTTGAGCTCCGCGAAGACCGGCGCAAACTGCGGATCGCCGTGCCAGCGGTTGCCGTAACTGGAGAGCAGACCGATGCCATCCGCCTTGAGCGTGTCGAATGCATATTCGATCTCGCGGAGGCTCGCCTCCACTTCGGGAAGCGGCAGCACCGCGAACAAACCGAACCGGCCTTTGTAATCGGAGACCATCTTCGCGCCGTACTCGTTCAGCTCACGAGCCATGCGCCGGGTCTCCTCCGGATTGCCGAACCAGATGCCCGGTGTCGTTACCGAGAGAAATGACATGGCGACGCCGCCCCGGTCCATGTCCTCGATCGCCTTTGCGGGCGTATACGGCTGCCAGATCTGATAGCCCTGGGACTTTTTGTCGTTCGCCATCCGGATCCAGGCAGGCGTGCCGAAGTGATGGTGCAGGTCGAAGCGCCGGGGATTCCCCGCCGGCGCTTGCGCGCGCAACCCCGCGCGGCCTGCGAGTAGACCGGCTCCGAGCACGGAAAAGCCGGCGAGGACGTCTCGTCTTGATAGAGATTTAGTTTCGGTCATAGAGATGCATTTTCTCTTTGGATGCCTGCGAGTTCCGCCGGCGTGAAGCCGCACTTTTCGAGCCCTTGGAGGTGTTTGGCCGCGTGATGGCCATCCTTGGCGGCTAAGGCTTTGACATAGGCCGGCGAAACGAAGTGATGATGCAGGTCGATGGCGCGCGCGCCGGCGGCACGCGCCTGGCCGCGCATGAAGCGCGAGCTGGCGAGCGTCGCGGCAGCAAGGAAGTCCCGGCGGCTCGGCTGATTCAAAATCAAAACCTCGCTTCGGGATTGTATGCGGCAGAACTTTGCAAGTCAAGCTGCAGGAGGCCTTGCCCCCGCACAGGGGACTCTGATACAACCACGAGAACACGGCAAGAAGGAGTCGATCATGAAACTACTGCTCACGGCGATTATTACGGCGACTACGTCATTTGCACAAGCGCCGCAGAAAATTGCGTTTGACGCCGATACGGAGTTCTTGAAACTGAATTACCAAATGAACCTGGGTGAGGTGCTGGGAGTGGCCGTCAATTCCAAGGGCACCGTCCTGGTGCTCAATCATCCGGGCAGCGCTACCACGGGACCAATCTACGGGAACGCGACGACTCAGTTGCTGGAATTCGACTCTAACGGAAAGTTCGTGCGTGAATTGGGCAAGGGTGTCTACGGGTTGGGTTATGCGCACTCGGTCCGTTACGACAGGTATGACAACCTGTGGGTGGTCGATAAGGGCACCCACGCGGTGATGAAATTCAATCCAGCGGGATTGATTACCCTGAATCTTGGCCGCCGCCCTGAAGGGCCCGACGAGCCCGAATACTACAGCTTTCGCAAGATCGCGCAGAATCCTCCGCAACATCGGGACGGATATTTCAACGGGCCCACGGATGTCGCCTGGGACGCGGACGACAACATCTACATCAGCGACGGCTATGGCAACTCGCGGATCGCGAAGATGGATAAGCACGGCAACTGGATCAAATCCTGGGGGTCGCGCGGCAAAGCCGAGGGCCAGTTCAACACGCCGCACAGCATAGCGATCGATCGCCAGGGAAATGTCTATGTGGCCGACCGCGGCAACGACCGCATCCAGGTGTTCGATACCAATGGGAATCACCTGCGCAACATCATGCAGAACCTTCCTTACGACAAGAAACGCCATCCAACATTAGGCGACATCCCGGCCAATGCGCCGGATGAAACCGCCGCATGGGCGTTGTGCATCACGAACACGAACCCGCAGTATCTCTACTCGATCGATAACGAACCGGGCCGCCTCTACAAATTTTCGCTGCCGGACGGCAAACTCATCGGATACCTGGGAGAATCGGGCCGGGACGTGGGTCAGTTCAACTGGCCGCATGGGCTCGCCTGCCCGTCGGAAAACACAATCTTCGTCGCCGACATGAACAACTGGCGAGTGCAGAAGTTGACACTGCATCCTGGAAGCCAGCAGGCCGCGGTTAGAACTTCGCGGTGAGTCGCTTCAACGCGCGCTACAAGGTGTCGGGTTCCAGCCGCGCGCATCCGCCTGTCTCTTAAAATTCGTGCTGGTGATGAACGGAACATTCAAGTACATGGGATCTTCGACGATGGTTTTCACAATCAGCCACGAATCCCCATTCGACTCATTGACCCGGTCGTAGTATTCGGTGACTACCGCGTTGGCGCTGTAGGGAACGCCGTTCTTGCGTAAGTAACCCGCCTTGAGCCGTGTCGTGGTGACCTTCAGGCCGGCGCCCGGGAGTTGATTGCGCGCGCCCGCAACCACCTCCCAGTTTGCTACCGATGCGCCCTGCCAATCCCCGCCGGCGCCTGCGGCTGCAGGGTTGAAGTGGAAGAGCCGCGTCTGCGTGCCGGCGTCTGTTTCCACTTTGAGCGTGTAGTCATCTTGCCAGGTGACGTGGAGGCGGCCCGGAATGCGCATTACGGCCGGCGCGCCGTAAGCTTTGCATTGGTCCCCGGCAGCCTCGTCTTTGCCGGGGTCCCAGGAATCCGCCACTTTGCGGCCCGCGGCATTCAGGGGAACGCTGGCATAATCGCCCTTAGCGGGGGTGACCATACGGTACAGCCAGTCTTCGGTCACAACAGAGACCCAATAGCCGGTGAAGTCAGTGGGAGCCGCGGACTTCGGCGTGTTTGTCTGGCCACGCAGTGCGGGCAGGGACAGGCTGAACAGCGCGACGGCCAGGAGGCCTATCCTACTTGAGAGTCTTGTAAATGGCTTCAACGAACATATCCCCGTTTCCCGGTCCCGATTTGGCGCTGTATCGGCCGTCATAGTCCTTGGTGAGACCGGCTGCCTTCACCTGTTCCAAAGTCAGACCCTTCTTTTTGGCGGCCTGAATCCGGTCGCGAATAATTGTAACCATGTCGCGGTATTCGAGCAGATCGGGCTGGTCACAGACGCGTCCATGACCCGGAATGATGTAAGTTCCCCCTTCATCCTGCAGGCCCGGAACCGCGATTTCCATAAGGTTATTGAGGGCGTCAAGCTCTCCCTGAATGCTGCCGCCCCGTTCGATGTCGATAAACGGGTAACTGGTGGTGACGAAGATATCGCCGGCCACAACCACATCGGAACGGCGAAAAAGCACGATGCTGTCGCCATCGGTGTGCGCCGCCGGTTGGTGGATGATCTCGACCGGTTCGCCGTTGAAGAATAGCTGCTTCCTGCCGGAGAGATAGGTTTCGGTCGGCCAGGAGCCGAAGGGCATGGAAGCCTGCACGCCCGTGGGGGCACTCATACGCTTGAGCACGTTGTCCTGTGCGTAGATTTGCGCCCCGACGCCGGCGTCGGTGAGATTGCCGGTGACATTCGCACCCACGTAGGTAAGCCCAGCCTTCCGGACCGCGTCATTGCCTCCGGTGTGATCGGGATGCAAGTGCGTGTTTACGATGTACTGAATGGGCTTGTCGGAGATTTTGCGGATCGCCGCGAGGACCTTGTCGCTCATGGCGGCCAATCCCGTATCTACGACCAGGAGGCCTTGATCGCCGGCCTGCACGGCGATGTTTCCGCCGGCTCCGCTGATCAGATATACATTGCCCTGAACCTTGAGCGTCTGCACCTCGCCGGAAGTCTGCGCGCTTAACGCGACCGGTAAGAACACCAGGAAAAAAGCAAGGAAGCCGGATCTCATTTCGCGCCTGCCTGTTTCAGCTTCAATTGATATTCCGGATAGGCCGTTTCAGCGCCGCCCAAAGCAGCCGCGGCGGGAATCTTATATTGGCCGGCAAATTCACTCATGAACGGATTCTCGCCCGGCAGATAGTGCGGAACCGCGCCGCGCGGCCGCTCGATCTCGACTACCGGCTCGCACGGATACAACCAGGTCTGTCCGTTCTGGATTCTCAGAAGCAAATCCTGAGATTTGATCAGCGGTTCGGTCAGCGTGATGGGATCGGTCAGAATCGAGACGTGCGTGAGGTGATCGCCATGCCGGATGAAGTGTTCCGTCAGCGTTGCCTGATCGGTGTGGCGTAGTCCGTTGCGCCGGATCCAGCCCCATTTGAGATGCGTGGTATAGACCGTGAGAATGTTGCCTTCCCACTTGCCGGTGGAAAAACCCATCCAGGTGTGGGGCGCGGCGTCGGATGGATGCGGGCGCCCGTCCATCCAGATGGTGCGTGTCTGCTGGTAGTTGTCGATGTATTGCTTGATGGCGATCAGCTTCTGCGAAACGGGGTCGCGCTCTTCCCAAATCCTTAGGTTGTAGGGGCCGCGATAGATGTACGACACGATGTGCACTTCGCACTGATGCTCCGGGATCGTGAACCGCGAAGCATCCCAGGCGAGTCCATACATGCGCGCGCCTTCGGTGATGGGAAGCCCAAGATAGTTCACCAGCTCGGGACCGGGTCCGCGTTCGTGTTGATCTTCGTGGAATACCGGCCCCCAGTTGCCTGCCAGGTCGACGCCCGGCCCAACGGGGTTATAACCACCCGGGCCCTGGGCGAACGCACACCCCAGAAGGGACAGGGCCGAAGCGATGATGCCAATCCTCATTTGTCCTCCGACGCCATAGTGGTTTGGTATAGAATATCAGCCTCGAAAGGAATAGGCATGAGCGCTTCGGTCAAATGGCCGCCATATCTTCTCAGTGTGTTGCGCATCGCCATCGGCCTTCTCTTTTTCCAGCATGGCGCCGAAAAACTATGGGGGTTCGCGGGCGGAAGAGTAGATTACAACTTTGCAACGATGCACGGGTTCGCAGGGCCCCTGGAAGTAGTGGGCGGGGCGCTGATCATCCTGGGATTGTTTACGCGCACCACGGCATTCATACTGTGCGGCGAAATGGCAGTGGCTTACTTCACTCGGTGGGCTCCGCGCGGCTTCTGGCCTATCAACAATGGGGGCGAGGAGGCCGTGATCTTCTGCTTCGTCTACCTATGGCTGGTCACCGCGGGTCCGGGCCCGTGGAGCCTGGACGCGCTGTTCGGGAAGAAGACCGGCGGCCGGGAGGATCTCGTGGCCGGTCCTTCGGCCGAGCCCGCGATTGTTAAGAACCGTTAAGAAGCGTGAAGGAGTGTTATGAAACAGGCGATTGCTTCGTGGGAACCCTACAGCCGCTCAGTGCTTCGCATCATTCTGGCCTTCACGCTTTCACTCCACGGATACCGCAATATGTTCGGCGTCTTTCCTGCCTCAGGCGGCAGGCGCGCCGCAATCCCTATGGCGCTCGATGGCTTGCCGCATGTTTTAGGAAGCCTGGAAATAATCGGAGGGCTGCTATTGTTCCTCGGGCTGCTCACGCGCCCGGTAGCGATCGTCCTGTGCGGCGAACTGCTGGCCGCTTATCTTTACTCCGCGGCTCCTCGCGGAGTCTGGCCGATTCGCAATGGCGGCAATGAAACGCTGGTCTACTTTCTTGTTTTTTTGTACTTCGCCGTCACCGGCGCCGGCGCGTGGAGTTTGGACCACCTTATCGGCCGTGCCCGCGCTCACTTCCCATCCACAGAGAACGCGAGGAGCACATTGCCGGGCATGACCGGCAGCCGCGAGTAGCCGGAATTCGCGAACACCATCCCTTGCGCCACCACCGGCCCGCTGCCGTTGATGGACCCGCCGTGCGCCGCAATTCCATCCACAGTTTGGAACTCCTGCCGTGTGTCGAAGTCCCACACGACGGCGCCGGCGCGCGCCTCGTAAGCCCGGATGTGGCCATCCAGAGAGGCGGCAAACAATACGCCCGGAATCAGCGTGACGGGAGCAGGTTGTGCCGCGCTGCATCCGGGAGTGCCCAGACACGTGGGTTTGGAGGCAGGCACGGCCCACACTTTCTTCCCCGTTGCGATATCGACTGCCACCATGCCGCCCCCGGCTTCGGGCTTCCCCGGATCCCAATCGGAGATGGCAAAATATGCCAGTTTCTCATCCGCCGCGGCGCCCCACATGATTCCGCCTTGAGGTCCGCCGGAAGCGATCTTGGTTTCCCAAATGGGTTTGCCTTCCTGGTCCGGATCGAGGCCATAGACCGTACCCGATTTTGCGCCCACGACTAAGATGCGGCGGCCTCCGGGGAGCGAACGCAACACCGGCGGCGCGCCGATATCCGCGTCCCTTCCGGGCTTGGGCGGACAATTGGCATGGCTTTCGGTGGTACAGCCGAAATTGAAGATGTCGGCAGGCAGTAGCTGGCGGGACCACAACTGGCGGCCCTTCTCCATATCGAATGCGAGAATGGCGTCGCTGGTTCCGGTCGGCGGGTTGGAGTAGTTCACGCCGCTTGCGGCGTAAACGGCCTTCTTCTGCACGTCAATTGTTGGCGACGACCATAGCGCTGCGCCCGAAGGCCCCCAAGAAACCGTTCCCGCCGTGTTGAGACCGACTACCTTGGGCTCGTCCGGCACACTATAGGTTTTCCAGAGCCGCTCGCCGTTACGGGCATCGAGCGCCACCATGCTGCCGCGAAACGTGCAGCAGGCGAAAGCGGGATTGGCCGCGGCCACCTGTTCGGCGCCGCCCGAAACCGGCACGTAGAGCCGGCCCGCCTGCAGTTTCGGCGTTCCGGTGATTTCGGCATACAGGTGTTCGTCCGCGCGCGTCTTCCACAGAAGCGCTCCCGTGTTTGCATTCACCCCGTACACGTTTCCCTCGAGATCGCCGAAATAGGCTGCCTGGCCATCGTCGCTGATGGTGATGGCCGTGCGCACTCCGTCCGCCGCGCGATAGGTCCAGTGAACGCAGCCGCTCTTCGCGTCCAGTGAATAGACGGTTCCATCCGCGCTACCGGCAAAGACACGTCCGCCAAATACGGAAGGCGAACCAAATGCAGTGGTGACCCCGGGATATCCGAATGCCCATTTGAGCTTTAGCTTCGGTACGTTGTCGCGGGTCAGGCCTGGGGCCTTTTGAAACCGGCTGTTAGTCAAATCGGCTCCCCAGCCATTCCACGCCGGTGCGGAGCGCACAAGCGCCCCGGCACCCGAACACGAAGCCGAAGCCGGAATGGTCTGCGGCCGTTCGGCCTTCCCCAGATAATTCGCGACGAGATTCCGTTCTGCCGGGCTCAGCGCTGTACCTTGCGCTCGCATCTTCCCCGTCTCCAGCGCCGTACGGATGGTCTGCGCGGGAAGACTGCGAAGCGTCTCAGGCAACGGCGCCGAGGTGCTGCTACCGGCGCGGTGACAGGGCGAACAGTGGTTCCGAAATAACTCGGCGCCATCCTGCGCCACAGCGGGCAAACATCCCAGAAGAACCCACACGCCGATTCGCATCATTCCGTCTCCGGTAGGGTTAGTATACCGGACCAGTGTTGCTTGACCGCTCCGGCGTTTATTGCGCCAGCGCCGGCACAAACCAGACGCGCGGCTCGCTTGCCCGTGCGTCCAAGAGCCACAAAGGTTCATTGCCGAGATTATTCAAACGGAAGAAGGTACCCATCCGCGCCAATGACTGCGGAGTGCATTGGCAGTCGATGGCCGAGCGGCCGCCGGCTGTGAGATCGAACGCAAGAATCGACTGGCTCCTGGAGCTGGCCACTAGTAATCGTTTCCCATCCGCTGTGAATGCCAGGTCAGAGAAGGCACTCACCGCGTCGTCCGGTGTTGCCAGCACACGGGAATCGCCGGCGCCGGTCAGATCATGGAACAGGACAATTCCCGCGCCGGATGGATCGGCGATCGCCGCATCGTGCCCTCCGCTCGCGAAAGCCATGAGAACGCCGCCGCTGCTGTCCAGGAGTTTGCCCAGATCCGTGAAGGAGCCGAAAAGCCTCACGGCTCCGTTGGCCGAAATCAAAACGGCCTTGCCGTCATCGCTGATTGCCAGCGAATCGAGCACCGTACCGGACCGCAGGTCCATGCCTCCGGAGATCACCGGCGCATCCGGCAGTCCCTTCAGCACCGTGAGGCTGCCACCGGCGTAGATAGCCGCGGAGGTTCCCGAAGGGCTGAAAACCACGCGTTCCGCCCCGGCCGGCAGAGAATCCAGATTTCGCTCCGCGACGGCGCCCGCATCGATGCGGAACACGTGTAGCGAGCGGTCGGCCGCCATCACGATCGCCGCATCCTGCCGCGGAGCCACGAAAGCAGTGGCCACATCGAACCCGAGGGCCAGCGGGTCTCCCACGAGCGAGGCGCCCGGAAGCCCTAGAATCGGCCGCAGCGCGCGCGCCGAATTATCGAAGACGTAGCCTGTGACAGGCCCGTTGATCCGTCCCGGCTGCGCCTCGATCAACAAAACCGGCAACGCAATCAGAATCGACAAGCGTAAAACACGAAGCATCATGAAAGATTACCTGGGAGCACCCACCGAGCCGCCGCCGGCACTAATGGTGGTTGGAGTAGCGGATTTGGAACTGTCTCCGCCGACCTTGGTGGCCACCACGGCGCCGCCTGCCGCGGCGGCGCCGGCCGCTACGGCCACGATCACGATTACCTTAGCGGAGATTCCCGCCGCCACGCCCGCGGCCGTCCCCGCTCCGGCAGCGCCCGCACCTGCGGCCGCAGCCGCCACCACGTTGGTTTGCGTTATTGCGGCCGTAGCCGTCTGCGTGCCGAACGACGCATTGATGTGCATTTGAAATTGGCCGCCGATGTTGTTTGGCTTGAACCCTTTTGCGATCGCCAGACCGCGGCCGTTCGTCATTACGGTCAGAGTCTGCGCGCCCCCAGTGAAGGCGCCGCCGGCGCCTTCCGAAGGCAGTGTGAATGCCACAACCGCGCCCGCCACCGGCTTATGATTCTCATCTTCCACGCGTACGATCGGATCGCGTGCCGTACGCTGTCGGACGTTGTTGATGGCGCCTTCGCCCCCAACCACTACCAGATTCAGGGCCTGCTGCGCGTGCAGCGGGAACAACGGAAAGACCAGCACACACACCAAGGGGACCCGGGGGAACCACATCAGCTCCATTATAGGCCCAATCGCTGTCCCGAACTTTGCAGGATCCACTCGACAGCCGCTGTCAGCGAATCGGCGCGGAAATCGGGCGGTGTAACCGGCGGGCGCTCGGCGTATTGACGATCGATTAAGACAGTGCGGCAGCCCGCTGCTGCGCCGGCCTCAATATCGCGCCAGCGGTCACCGATCAGGAAACTGCGGCTCAGGTCGATTCCGTAGTCGCCGGCGGCATCCAGCAGCAGCCCCGGCTTCGGCTTGCGGCAGGTACAGGCGTCCCCATCATCGTGCCAGCAGACCCGCAAACCATCGAGCGGCAGCGCCGCGATCACGCTTCGATTCATTGCTTCGGCCGCCGCGCGCGATTGTCTGCCACGCGCCACATCGGGCTGGTTGGTGACAACGATCAGCAGAAACCCGGCGGCTTTCAAACGGGCCAGCGCTTCAGCCGCGCCCGGAGCCAGCCGCAGTTCTTCAGGGCGTGCGGGAGGATAAGGAAGCCCCTCGCGAACCACCACTTCGTTGAGCACTCCATCGCGGTCGAGAAATACGGCCCTCACCGCACCGATTCCCACTTGGTCTCCGCCGCCTTGAGCGCCGGATGCGTCACCAGCAGGTGCCACAAGACCGCCTGGAACGCTTCCGTGTGCGGCGTGACGTGTTTCGGATTCACCACGGGGACCACGATACAGGCGTCCGCGCAGCGGCGCGTGTAACCGCCATCCCGCCCCACAATTCCAGTGACCCGGGCGCCCACGGACTTCGCATAATCGATGGCCGCCACCAGGTTCGGGCTCACGTGCTTTTCCAGATCGCCGCCGCCCACGGAAAAAATCAGCAGCGCGTCTTCGCTGCGTAAGCGGCTGATGCGCAGCCAGCCCGCGAAAATCCCGGCCCATCCTTCGTCGTTGATGCGCGCCGTCAGTTCGGCAACATTATCCGTGGGAGCGTACGCCTCCATGCCGCAGATCTTCCGGAAATCGTTCACCGCGTGCGAAGCGTTGGCTGCGCTTCCGCCCACTCCCAGGATGAAGAGACGGCCTCCAGCCGCGCGGCAGCCTGCCAGCAACGAGACCACCGCTTCCACCGAGTTTCGATCGATGCGCTGCACGATCTCGATCGCTTCGGCCAGGAACTGCTCCGTAAACGTCATTGCGCCAGGTACTCCGCCAGCTCCCGAATGCCCTCCGTGGAGCCTATTTCATAAAATCGCGTGCGCACTTCATAGGCCGCCAGCCG
>PSRJ01000088.1 GCA_003175985.1 Terriglobia bacterium | reverse complement strand
ACGCGGAAAAGCGTATTGGCCCTGCGCATTGCTCACGACCCAGACGCTGATTGTGGAACCGGCCTTCTTCGCGCCTACGATCACGCCTTCCATGGCGCCTTCCGCTTGCGATGAGACTCGGCCGCTCAGCGCCGGGGGAGCCTGACCCGCTGCGAGAGCGAAGCCGGCGAAAACCAGAGCGATCAATGCCACTTTTTTCATGACATGCCCTCCTTGCGACCATCAGGATATGGAATTCGCGGCCCGGCGGCAACCGTGAGTGCCGTAGCGGGGCTACCGCAACAGGTACTTGTCAAGAAACCGGTCCGCAGCCTCGTACGCTTCCCGCCAATGACGAAAGAGCAGGAATTCGTGAACTTCATCCGGAAAGATCAACTGTTCGACCGCTACTTTCCGCTTTCGCAGAGCATCGGCCAGGAGCACCGTTTGCCTGAACTTGACGTTGCGGTCGTCGTCGCCTTGAATAAGCAGGACCGGAGAACGCCAGCCGTCCAGAAAGGCCATGGGAGAGGAGTCGAAGGCCAGTTTATTGGCCGGCTCTGTTGGAGGAATATCGTATTCGAGCGCCCAGTCGTGTACGCCATGGAGATCTACTCCGGCTCGAAAAGTACCGGAATCGCGGGCAAGCGCTAACGCCGTGAGATACCCGCCGTAGGAGCCGCCCCAAACGCCAATGCGAGACGGATCGACATCGCCACGCGCCCGCAGGAAACGTGCGGCGGACTGAACATCGTTGTACTCGCTGGCTCCGGTAGCGCCAAAGTTCAGAGCTTCGCGGAAGTTCAAACCATAGCCGATGCCGCTGCGGTAGTTCACCGAGAGAACGATGTAACCCTTGTTTGCCAGGTATTGGTTGAAAGCGTACGCATTGTGGTAATAGGAGCGGTAATGCCAGCCCAGCAACATCTGCCGGCGCGATCCTCCGTGGAAGAACACGATGGCGGGCGCGCGCCCTCGGGGATTGGGCGGCGAAAAGAGTTGTCCGTGGATGACATAACCATCGGTACTGCCGAAAGTAACCGGTTGCGGGGCAACCATGTGCCGCAACGGAAAGTCGGGCTGGATGGCGCCGGGATCCAAGTCGCGGATTTCCTTCCCAAGCAGAATCGACGGATGCGCCGGCCGCCGAGAGTCGGAGCGGACGAAAGCGATTCCTTGAGCATCCCCGGTAACTGCCGGCGACCACTCGATACCTTCGCCGGGCGTAAGCAATGCGGGCGTTCCGCCGGACGCCGCGACTTTCCATAAATGACGGCGGTCGATATCGCCCTGATTGGAATTGAAGATGATGTCGCGGCCATCCGGCGTCACCGATACGTATTCCACTTCAAATTCGCCCGGGGTCAAGGGCGTGGCTTTGCCGCCCGCTACGGGAACACTATACAGATGAGTCCAACCATCCCCTTCCCAGGGAAATACGATTCGCTCGGCTGCGGACCAAAAGAGTTGATAAGGGGCGGCTATTTCACGGAAGACACTGCCCGGACCTTCCTGCGCTCTCCAGATCTCACGCCCTTCGCCGCCGATAGCGTCCGCAATCCGGATGGACCAGGGTTCATCGGAGCGGCGAGCGCCATAAACGGGGGCGGCGGCGTGGCTCGGTTCGCGAACGAAGGCAACACGGCGGCTATCGGGCGACCATACGGGCTCGCTGTCGCTATCAGTAGAGGGGTCCAAAAAGCGAAGCGTGCCCGCATTCACATCGAAAACGCCGATGAAGCTGTGATCACCGCGCCCACTGACGAAAGCGAGGCGTGAGCCATCGGGCGACCACAGAGGCCGTTGCGATTGGCCTCGGGATTGAAAGGGCTGAGACGGAGGTTGGCTCCCATCGAGCGGCGCCCACCAGATCTGCCCACGCCGCGTGTAGGCGACACGGTCGTTGCGGGGCGAGACGGCGACTGCGCCGCCTTCACCGATTCGCCGTGGTGCCAAACCGTCCAGGGACCTAATCCAGACGGCCTGCTCGCTACCACGCGGATCGCTTGTTGGATTGGGATATTCTCCGGCGCGATTGGGTCCTCCGCCCCGTACATAGACGATGGCGCGGGCATCCGCCGTCCAGCGAATTTCATCGATATCCTGCCCATCGTCCTCGGTGTAGCCGGTGACTTTACGCGCCACATAGCCCGGAGCCTCCGCCACCATAATATTGATCACGCCTCGCGTACTGGAGGCCCACGCGACTTTACCTCCCGTTGCCGCTGTAGTCAGATGCGTGGGAAATGCGGAACTAAGGACCTGGTCGATGGTGAACGGAGATGTTTGGGCAAAGGCACATAAGGCGCCCAGTAACAACCCGGCAAGTCGCACCATCTCCTCAATATTACGACGGCGGAGGACCTCACTCGTCGCGAAGTATTTCCAGAGGCTTGCGCGCGAGGACCGGAAAACTCGCAATCCAGCCCGCCGCGGCTGCCAGTAATGCCGACAGGAACACACTTACGCCGTTGCTGAGAAAGTCGAAGTGAAATTCGATTTCCATCAGGAATTTCAAAACCAGAGCGGCGAATCCCGAGGCCAGCAGACTCCCCATGATTCCCGCCGCAGCGCCGAGCATCAGAAACTCCATGGAAAAGATACCGGCAATGCGGCGGCGCGTAGCGCCGAGAGTTTTCAGAATCACCACCTCGCGCATGCGCCGGTAACGCGTGCCGGCCACGCTCGACGCCACCATAATCGCCCCGGCCAGGATCGTGAACGCGGAGATGAAGCGCACGATGATGGAGATGCGATCCACGACTTCCTCCACGATTTGCATCACGTCAGCCATGTTAATTACCGTTACGGTGGGAAAGCGCTGGTAGAGGATGCGCTGTAGCGGCGCGACGGCATTGGGCCGCGCGCGGGCGCTTCCGTAATAGATGGCCGGGAGACCATCCAACTGACCCGCATTGAATAGAAACTCGAACCGCGCGGCCATGCGCAGCGACTCGGAGCGCTCGATGCAGGCCACTCGCGTGCGGATACGCCGGTTCCAGATACTCCAGTCAATCAGCGAACCCGGCTTCAAATTAAGGATGTGCGCGGCTTCCTCGGTGACACAAACCAGCGGTTCGGTTTCCTGCGGCCGCCACCAGGCGCCGCTGACAATCTCCATTTCCTTAGGCTTTTCGCTGAGACCGGTAACCGAGCGAGTCCGCAGGAAGCGGCGGCCCCAATCGTGCAGCGGCAATTGCTCAATAGGGACGCCATTGACGGCAGTAATCCGCGCAGCTACGGCTCCGGTAACATCGGGCGCGTTTTCCACGCCCGGCTGTTGGCGCACCAGGTCGGCGATCGCCTGCCGCTGCGGGCCTGGTATATCCATAAGGAAGACATTGGGCGTGCCGGGGGGCGCACTGCTTCGAATCTGAGTCAGTAATGCGCTCTGGACAAGGAAAACAGTCAGAGTAAACATCACGCCTACACCCAGCGCCACTACAGCCGCCGAAGCCTGATTCCCGGGGCGAAACAGGTTGGCGATTCCGTGTCGTACTGTTATGGGAAAGTGTGACGGCACGTGCCGCAGGAAGAAACGTACTCCGCGAAGCAACAGCCACGCAGTGACTGCCAGGGCGGCGATTCCTCCGGCCAGGGCCAGCGTGAAATATGCCCCCGTACGCAGCGCCAGACACCATCCACCATCCGTTAAAGTCGCCGCCACCCCACCAGTGCCGAGCAGGATCGCGGCGCCCGCCAGAAGCGCGGGCCAACTCTCCTTCGAAAGCCACCGCCGGCGCCGGGCGGCAGCTTCCGATGCCATATCGCGGCGGAATATCAACGCCGGGCGAATCCCGCGAATCCCCAGCAGCGGCGGAAGCGTGAACAGAAGCGTTACCAGACAGGCGATCGCGATGCCCTGCAATGCGGGCAGCCAGTCCATCCCCGGCGCGGCAGGCAATTCCGGAAAGTAGCGGGCGAGCAGGCTGGGAAACGCGGCTGAAACGATGGTCCCGAAGACCACACCCAGCAGACCTCCTCCCATGCCGAGCAGGAGAGTCTGCGCGGTGTAGATGCGAATCACCTGTTGGGAGCGCCCGCCGACGCACTTCATAATTGCGATGGAATCGAGCCGCAGTTGCAGGTGCCCATGCATGGCGCTGGCCACACCCATGGCGCCGATTACCAACGCGATCAATCCGATCAGGCTCAGGAATGTCGTGGAGCGATCGAGACCCCGCGTGATGATGGGATGTGTCTCGCGATAGTCGGCCAACGTGGCCTCGGGAAAGGTCCGTTTGAGGAACTGGCGCACCTCCTGGACGTCCGGCCCAGTGGCCGGCAGGCGGAACAGGAAGCGTTCCGATGCCCGGCTGCCAATGCTGATGAGCCCCGTCCGCTCCAGACCTTCCCGCGTAATCATGACTCGGGGACCCACATTCAGCGTGCCGGTCATGCGGTCGGGTTCGGAAGTGACCACGCCTGCTATCCGAAATTCCTGGCCGCCGATGCGGAGGGTATCGCCGGTCCGGCTATTCAGCCGGAGTAGCAAATCGTCGGAAACCACGACGGAGTAGCCATTGAGCGCCTGGGCGAGTGGCTGCGGAGGGCTTAGCTTTACCTCACCGTAAAAAGGATAGACTTGCGGATCGACCGCTTTCACCGAAATCAAAAGCGGGTCGGACGCCTGCAGCGAGGAGGCCATGGTGACGGTTTCCGTGATCCACGTGCGCCGCACACCGCGATTGGCGAGAGCATCGAGCATGCTCTGCTGGTCCGGGGTGGGGAGTCCAAACACGCGCGCCGAGAGATCGCCCGCCATCAGAGTCCGCGCCTGGCTAAGGAGCATCCGCCGAAAGGAACGGCTGAAGCCGCGAACGCCGGTAAGCGAACCCACACCGACCGCGACTGCCACAATTACAAAGAGAAACTTGGATCGGGCCGCGTGGAATTCGCGCCAGGCGATCCGAAGCGCGCTCGGCCAGGGGAGAGAAGCGGTCATGGATTGACCACCAGCCCGTCTCGCAACAGGATTCGGCGATCCGCGCAACCGGCCACGGCTTCCTCGTGGGTTACTAAAACCATTGTGGCGCCTTGTTCCCGGTTGAGCGCCAGCATCAGATCGAGGACTACCTGTCCGGTTGCGCTATCGAGATTGCCTGTGGGCTCATCGGCCAACAGGATTGGTGGCTGGAGCGCGAACGCGCGCGCCAGGGCAACGCGCTGCTGCTCGCCGCCGGAAAGCTGCACCGGATAATGATCGCGCCGGTCGCCCAGCCCGACGCGCTCCAGCAGATCGCGCGCGCGCTTGCGGGATCCGGAATTACCGCCGGCCAGGTCCATCGGCAACAACACGTTTTCTTCTGCCGTCAAGGTAGGAATGAGATGATAAGACTGAAAGACGAATCCGATTTTGCGCCCGCGCAGCACTGCCATCCGGTCTTCATCTAGGTTGGTGATGTCCTCCCCGTCCAGCAGGACTTGTCCGCTGGTGGGCGAATCGAGACCGGCAAGCAGGCCCAGTAATGTGCTTTTGCCGCTTCCCGAGGGTCCCATGATGGCGGCGAACTGCCCTCGCGGAATTTCGAGATCGATGCCTTTGAGAATATCCACACGGTGGGTCCCCGTGTGAACCGACTTCGTAAGCCCGCGGACCTGAATCAAATCTTATTATGGCATTCAGATGAAAAACGTTTGGTGGATTCCACTCCTGGCGTTGATATGCGCGTGCAATCGCCCGGAAAGCGATACCGCGCCTCGCTCGGGAGGCGTGGTTGCGGCGCCCGCGGCACCGGTTGCCTCCGCCGACAACCGGCCAGCGATCGTCTGTTTCGGGGACAGCCTGACGGCAGGGTTCGGAGTCGATCCGGGAAAGAGTTATCCCGATATTCTCCAACAGGAGCTCAATCGCCGTGGATACCGCTATCGTGTGGTCAACCTGGGAGTGAGCGGAGACACTACTCAGGACGGCCTGGCACGCCTGCCGCTTGTGGTCTCGGAGAAGCCGCGCATTGTGGTACTCGAATTCGGCGCCAACGACGGTCTGCGCGGGCAGCCAGTCTCGATTACCGAAAGCAACCTGTCGCAGATGGTGGAGGGATTACAAAAAGCCGGAGCGCGCGTTCTGCTCGCCGGAATTACGCTGCCGCCCAACTACGGGCCCGAATATATTCCCAAATTCAATGCAATTTACAAAGAACTCGCCGGCCATTATCAGCTTCCACTCATTCCGTTTCTTTTGGCGGGTGTGGCGGGAGACGGAAAGCTGATGCAGGCTGACGGACTCCACCCGAACGAGGAAGGAACGCGGCTGGTAGCGGCAGGTGTGATGCGCGCGCTCGAGCCGTTGCTTCAGAAACAATAAGTGGAACTCAAACCCAGCTGGTTGCTCTACGCCGGGTTGCTCGCGGCCGTGGTGGCTTTGCTGCTGTTCGGATGGCTGGCCAACGAGGTTTGGCGTGGGGGCGAATTACGCTTTGACCGATTCGTCCGGGAGGCAATCCATGCCTCGGCATCACCACGGCTTACCTACGCGATGCGGGGTATTACGCAACTGGGATCTCCGCCCTTCTTGATTTTCGCGAGCATTTTGTTGATCTGGAGGTTGGCTGAGGCTGGCCGAACGCGCGCCGCGATACTCCTGGTGCTCGCTGCCATGGGAGCGGAAGCGCTCGACGAATTGCTGAAGCTGGTGTTTCGCCGGCACCGGCCGGAGGCGTACTTTGGATATCCGGAGCCTTCGACATTCAGCTTTCCCAGCGGCCACGCGATTACGGCCTGCTGCTTCTACGGCGTGGTGGCCGCCATCATAACGGTGCGTCTCGAGTCGCGCTGGAAAACGGTCGCCGTTTGGCTCGGCGCCGCGTTTCTGGCTGGTCTGATTGGCTTCTCCCGAATCTATCTGGGGGTACACTACCCTAGCGATGTGGTGGCCGGGTACGCCGCGGCGGTGGTATGGATTGGCGCCTTGCGGGCGAGCTACAGCTTGTGGTTGCGCGGGCGGTAAAGCAGGTAGAAAATCCGTTCTGTTTGACGCATGCGGCCTGTGGTAAGTTACACAAACGAATTTGCTTCTCGTCCGTCCGTAGTAATGTAGCTGCCACTGAGGCGGCAAAGGCATTTGGAGGATGAAAGCATACATGAAGGTGCAAGAATTTTTGCGGCGTCCCGCGGTGGTTGTCTTGGCGGCGGCGCTGGGTTTAGGCGGTATCGCGACCGTGGCTGCGGAGAGGCTAGGTGTAATTAACCCTCCCGCATCGTTGAAGTTTGCCAACCCCGAAGAGCCTGCGAGCCGGAACAGTTTCGCACCCGTGGTGAAGCGGGTCTTACCGGCGGTCGTCAGCGTCTCTTCTTCGAAGATGGTGAAGGCAGGATATTCGGGAGAGGGGGAACCGGATCTTTTCCGGCGGTTTTTCGGCGAGCAGGGCAGACAGTTCGAGAACCCCAGGCAAAGGCGCGCCGAAGGTCTTGGATCGGGCGTGATCGTGAGCCCGGAGGGGTACATTCTTACCAATAATCACGTGGTGGATAGCGCAACGGAAGTACGGGTCACGCTCTCTGACCGGCGGGAGTTCAAGGCGCGGGTTGTTGGTGCCGACCCCAAAACCGACATCGCGGTTCTGAAAATCGAAGCGTCGAACCTGCAGCCGATCGTGATCGGCGACTCTGACCGATTGCAAGTAGGCGATTACGTATTGGCCGTTGGCAATCCCTTTGGTCTCGGCAAGACGGTCACCATGGGCATCGTCAGTGCGACCGGCCGAGGCAATCTGGGTATCGAAGATTACGAGAACTTCATTCAGACGGACGCTTCCATCAATCCCGGCAACTCCGGAGGCGCGCTGGTGAACGACCGGGGGGACCTGATTGGGATCAACACAGCGATCCTGAGCCACGGATCGGAAGGCAACCAAGGCATTGGCTTCGCGGTTCCGGTGGCTGTTGCGCATAACGTGATGAACCAGATCCTCAAAAACGGCCATGTGACGCGTGCCTATCTGGGCGTCATGGCGCAGGACATTACTCCCGCGATTGCCAAGTCATTCCGTGTGGCGGAAGTGCGAGGCGCGCTAGTAGGCGACGTCACGCCCA
>PSRJ01000296.1 GCA_003175985.1 Terriglobia bacterium | reverse complement strand
CCGCCGGTCTATTGGCCGGCGTTCTGAAGCGGTCCTCACGATCCGTGATCCGATGAATAGGGCTTCCGGCCGGCCGGGTACCCGCCGGGCCGGGCCCTGCGACATTTCTGGACACCATTGTAGCGGAGGTGCTAGTGTGATTACTTCGGACAGGGCGGATGAACACGATCGATCGGAATGCATCTGTTTACGTCGCCGGACACCGTGGGCTGGCCGGTTCCGCGATCGTGCGGGCGCTGAGACGGATGGGCCACGAGAGATTGATCCTCCGTACACACGACGAGTTGGACCTGCGCAATCAGCAGGAGACCGAGAGGCTATTCCGGCAGGAGCGCCCGCAATATGTCTTCCTTGCTGCCGCGCGCGTGGGCGGAATCCTGGCCAACAGCACTTATCCCGCCGATTTTATTCGGGACAACCTGCAAATCCATACGAATATCATTGACTGCGCGCATCGCTATGGAGCCCGCAAACTCCTCTACCTCGGCTCCTCCTGCATCTATCCGAAGTTCGCGCCGCAGCCCATCAAAGAAGAGAGTTTTCTGACGGGACCGCTCGAACCTACCAATGATGCCTATGCCATTGCCAAGATCGCCGGCATCCGCATGTTACAGGCTTATCGCCAACAGTACGGATTCTGTGGAATCGCGCTCATGCCCACTAACTTGTATGGCCCGGGCGACTCCTTCCATCCCACAAACTCGCACGTGTTGCCGGCGCTGATGCGGCGATTTCACGAGGCGAAGAGCAATGGCACGGCCACAGTCTCCGTATGGGGAACAGGAGGAGTGAGGAGAGAGTTCCTGTACGTGGACGATTTAGCTGAGGCGGCGTTGCTGCTCATGGAAAAGTATGACTCTCCCGAGATCATCAACGTCGGCACTGGCGAGGATATCACTATCCGCGAGCTGGCAGAACTGGTGTCCCGGACAGTCGGCTACACCGGCCGGATTGTATTCGACACTTCCAAACCCGATGGGACCCCGCGCAAGCTTCTGGACGTCACTCGTATTCGCGCATTAGGCTTTCGCCCCAAAGTTCCGTTGGAACAGGGTTTGCAATTGGCGTATCGAAGCTACAGGGAAACCTATGGAGCTGTTACTACATTCGCTGATGGGAACGCCCGGTCATTGGATGCCTGTCCCTGATTGTTTCTTGGGCAGAGAAGGTGCAGGTATCCGCTCCAGGACGATGCCCTCGGGTTTGGTAACACTCCGCCAGCCGTAAGATGCTGCGTGCATCACGAACTGGCGGGCGGCTGGATCGGCCATCACGGACGCGTCGGCGAGAAACAAGGTCACTCCATACCGGTCCAACACCTGTTGCCATGATTGTCCTAACTGGACTTCATTGCGCAGATCGACGAACTCGAGCGGCTGGCAAAAATTATCCGTCCGCGGCTTAGCCAGGTAATTACACAATTCCGGGCCATTACCCTGCGTAAGTAAGATCGTGGGAGTCGTCTCGATTCGGGCCTCAAAAGGACGCAAAAGGTGGTAATACGTTAAGAGACGGCGTCCACCGGGGCGATAGTACGAAGGCACGAAGAGAATCAGGAGGATCATCAATGCGGGCAGGGCCGCGTCCAACCGGTCAAGCTTCGGCCATTCGCGCGCAATGATGAGAACGCTCACTCCGATTAACACACGCAATACCAGCCCCAGTGCAAACAGGTAGGCCGGCCGCGGCCGCTCGATCAATAAGATAATCCCGCTTGTGATGGTTATACAACCCATCGCCTGCCAGGCCCAGAAACGCGGCTTGATTAACGTTGCCCACCAATATCCCCGATCGCGCCAAAACCGCACACTGGCGGTCACAAGCAAGAGAACGCCCAAAAGGCTTGCCGCCAAGGCGGCGCGCGATTTTGCTGGGACGGGAACGGCAAAATCGTAGTCCGGAGTAATAGAACCGGTCATGGCGTTGAACAGCAGCACCTGGATGCCATCAGCCGCCAGCCGAAGGTTCCACAAGAGGTGCTGTGCCACCGCGGGTGCGTTAAGCCGCGCGGCTTCCACAAAGGTCACTCGCGGATTACCGTATACAGTGACCAATAAGTCATGACACCCAGCGCCGAAAGAACCTTGCCATTCGGGGTGCCGCTGATGATATCCAAATGCATAGGAGATGCAGAAATTGCTGACCTCTTTTTCATGTAGATCAGCGGCCAGATTCGTTTCAAGCGCGCGCGTGTAGAAGAAGGCGATCGTCAGACAAGCCATTGCAAGGGGAAGCCCATATTGCAACCATAAGTATGGCCCTGGACCTGCCTTCCTTCGGTGACACTGAATCTCCCATATCAAACAGCAAGCGCCAAAGAGCAGTAACACGATCAATGCTTCATTGCGGATCAGTACGGTAGAAGCAAGCAGAATCGCCAGCGCCCAACCGCGTCCCCACGCACCGGGTTTCCACAACAGGACAAGGAGTGCGGCAACCAAGGGCAGCAGCCCGAACAGATGCACCTCGAAAATGGAATCGAAGTCGATCGGCAGGATCACCCACCAGGCCGCCATCAACCAGGCGATGCCCGGCGGGAGCAATCGACGCATGATTGCCAATACCAGCAAGCACAGGCCCAGTACAATTGCTACGCGGTGCGCAGTTGTGGCCTGGTACGCGTCCCTCCACACATGCAGGAACGTCCCATAGAATGCTGTGTACAAGGGGGACCAGAGAATGTACACAGCCCGGTGAGCAAACCACTCATACGCGGCAACGAAGTAATACGCCGTGTCGATATTGGAGAGATCCCGGTACCACCAGATGCCCCAGATCATTTTCAGTTGCAGCAAGAAGATGGTCAGGTACGAGAACCATGCCTGGTTGACAACCTGGAGTATCCTGCGAAGGATCATCGTAAGAGTTTCTCGTGCAGTAGTTTGGAATTTGGCCGGTACGTGAGATAGTTGGGACAACTGGCGGCAAACAGATAAACGAGCCCGGCAAAGACGGACCATTTCGCCAGCCCATCTATGGTGAAATACGCCGGGACACCGAGCGGGATATGCTCCAGAAGCCTATAGGAAATGAGCGACCAAAGAGCCAGGATGGAACCCGTCAATGTCAGCGCGGCAGTTCGTTTGACCCATGCATCGGTGCTCTTGGTCCACACCATTAATTGCGGGATAGTAAATAGGAGGAAGATCAAACGGTAATCCCAGTTGGCTCCCATCATAAATGTGCCCGCATAGATCGATGATCCCAAACGGAAGGCATCCAGATGAGGATCCGGGTCACCGAAGGCACGCCCTCCGCCTTGAAGAACGGAGCAGGCGCCGATCGCGATCACTGCGACATACGATACTGCTCGAACGATGTTGCCGGGAATAAGATTGCCCAACTGCATCCAGACCACGTCAATGCCGTAAGACAATTCCAACGGTTCCGGCGTCTTGTTGCGGATCACCTTTAGCTCATCGATCATCAACACGGCGTACGCCGCTGCGACCGCTGCGCTTGCCAACAAGAGGATCCGCAACCGCTCCTTATGTTTTCGAAGGAATATTGACACTGCGAAGATGGGATACAGCTTCAGGACAAAGGCGCTTCCAATGAGCATTAGCGAAGGCAAAGTCGACCTTCGCACTGCTACTACCGCCACCGCCAGTAGGAAGAATATGACCAGGTCATTATTCCCTCTTTCTAAAGCCAGGAGGGCGGCAGGGGAGAAGATGCCGCAAGTCATCAGCCAAGCAGTACGATGGCCGATCTTGTCGACCACCAGGAAGATCGACGTAAAAAAGAGCGCTGCGAAGAGTACACCCACGGCAACCGTATCAGACTGGTCGATCCCAAGATAAGACAGCCATTGCCAGATGCGTGGGTAATTAACGGGCCGCCCCCAAGGGTCCTTAAAATTGTCAACGAGTGCGTCATGCCCCGCGGCCCGCGATTCGGCGCCGGCTGTTAGCACACGGGCATCGGCGAAGGAGGGTGACATTGTGGGGATGTTCCACAAATGCCACGTTCGCTCATAACCGTAGACCAGAAATAATACGACAATGCTGGCGCTAATTGCGGCAACAAGGTACGCCAGGGTTTTCTTCCCATGCATCACGCGTAACCGCGTCCGGACTTGCGAGAAACGGACGAGAGATCAAGCGTACCATGCCGCCGGCATTTCAGCAGATGATCACCGGGGCTTCTTCCCAGGCAAACCGGCCGGGTTCTCGTGGGTGCGCTCGCGGAATCGTCCGCGCATGCTGGCGGCCAGTGAAACCGCGGATTCGCCGAATCTGTCGCGCACACGGTCCGCCACGGCGAGCGCCTGTTTCCAGCGCTCCTGCTTCTCTTCGCCGATCAGATCCATCTGGCCCGATGCCCCCTCGAAAGAAGAAGCGTGCACTCCGAGCAACCGCACGGGCGAGCCCCGCTTCCAATTGCCCTGAAACAGAGCGCGGACTTCTTCAAACAGCTCCGTATCGAGCTGTGTCGGACGCGGGAGCGAGTGGGCGCGGGTGATGGTGGAGAAATCGGTATAGCGCAGCTTGAGCTGGATGGTTCGCGCGTGCAGCCGATGTTCGCGTAAGCGGCGGCCCACCATCTCTGACAAGCGCGCCAGAGTGGCCTCGATTTGCCTGACATCCGCGGTGTCTTCCGAAAACGTATGTTCGTGGCTGATGGACTTCGGCCCTACGTCTTCGCCGATATCCGTGTCAAACCAGCCGCCTGCATCCAGGCCGCGCGACTTTCCGGCGAGCGCCAGTCCCCATTTGCCGAATCGCTGCTCCAGGAAACTTTCCTCAAGGTTCGCCAGGTCACCGATCTTCCGAATTCCCAGGGAATGCAGGTTCTTCTCGGTCACCTTGCCAACACCGGGCACTTTGCGCACATCGAGCGGCGCCAGGAATGCAGATTCCCGCCCCGGCAGAACCCAGAGGATCCCGTTGGGTTTCGCCTGGTCGGAACTGATCTTCGCCACCAGCCGGGAGGCAGCGATTCCAATCGAGCAATTCAGGCTCGTGGCGGCTTTCATGCCATCGTGCAGCCTGTGGGCAGCCTTGAGCGGAGGACCGTGCAACCGCTCCGTGCCTGTCATATCGAGGTACGCTTCGTCGATCGAAGCCATCTCCACCAGCGGCGAGAATCTTTGCAGCACTGTGTAGACTTTCTGAGAGCATTCCCGATACCGCTCGGGGTGGCCGTCGACGAATATGGCCTGGGGGCAAAGCTTGTAAGCGGTGCGCAGCGGCATGGCCGAGTGCAC
>PSRJ01000248.1 GCA_003175985.1 Terriglobia bacterium | reverse complement strand
CCCGCGTAGTGGAAGCCGGCTGGCGAGGCTACTCCGGGCAGAAGAACTGGGCCGCCGAGCAGGCGGCTCACGATTGGATTCTGTCGCTCGACGCCGACGAAGCTCTCAGCGAAGCACTCGAAGCAGAGATCTGGAATCTGAAGAAAAACGGACCCCGCTACGATGGCTACACAATGCCCCGGCTGGCGCAATATCTCGGAAAGTGGATCATGCACAGCGGCTGGTATCCCGACCGCAAGCTGCGCCTTTACCACCGCAGCAAGGCCAAATGGGTGGGGGACTTTGTACATGAGCGGGTGGAAGTCTCGGGCCGCATCGGACATCTGGAAGCCAACCTTCTGCACTTTACCTGCGATTCACTTTCCGAACACGTGAAGACCGTGGATCGCTATACCACGCTCGCGGCGCAGGAACTGGCGGCGCGCAAGGTCCGCATCGGATGGCCGCGACTGATCATAGAGCCGCCGTGGACCTTCGTGCGCTCGTACTTTCTGCAAGCCGGATTTCTGGACGGGCTCGAAGGCCTCATCATCGCCTACATGGCCGCGTTCTATACCTTTTTGAAATACTGCAAAGCGAGAAACATGAGCTGATGCGCGTCCTGCACCTCGACTCGGGCCGGGAGATGCGCGGCGGGCAATGGCAGGTGCTGCGCCTGGTGGAAGGGCTCGATCGCGAGGCCGTGGAATGCACACTGATGGCGAGGCCCGGGTCGTCGCTGTTCTTGCGCGCCGGCAAGGCCGGCCTTCGGGTGGAGCCCCTCGGATTGCGCCGCGTTCTCAGCCTGAGCCGCGCGCATGACCTGGTACACGCTCACGACGCGCGCAGCCACACGATGGGGTTACTGGCTCGAAGACCGCTGCTGGTCTCTCGCCGCGTTGCCTTTCCGGTGGGATCGCGCTGGAAATACCGGCGGGCGCATCACTATCTGGCGGTATCGGATCATGTGAAGTCAGTGCTTATCGCGGGCGGAGTGCCCGAAGAAAAGATCAGCGTGGTGTATGACGGCGTGCCGCTGCTGGATCAGGCTGGAGGCGCCAAGATATTAGCGCCGGCCAATGCGGGGGATCCCCAAAAGGGTGCGGCCTTGGTCCTGGAGGGTGCACATCTCGCCGGCGTGACAGTTACGCTGACCAGCGACCTCGAGCGCGATCTTCCCGAAGCCGGGGTGTTCGTGTATATCACTCATAGTGAGGGTCTCGGTTCGGCCGTTCTGCTGGCCATGTCGGCCGGCCTGCCGGTCATCGCCAGCAACACAGGCGGGCTGCGGGAGGTGATTTGTCATGGCGAAAATGGAATGCTGGTAGAGAATGCCGCGCCTGCGATCGCGGCCGCCATCCGGGAGCTCACCGCGAATCCCGGCCTGGCTCGTAGTTTGGGACAGGCAGCACGCCGGACCGTGGAAGAGCGTTTCACGACCGCCATCATGGTCCGCCGTACCATGGAAGTCTATCGGCAGGTGCTCGCGTGATCGAAGCGGTATTGGCTTTTGTCTTCGGACTTCTCATCGGAAGCTTTCTCAACGTTTGCATTTATCGCTGGCCCCGCGATCTTTCGGTGGTGCGGCCCCGTTCGCGCTGCAACGCTTGCGAGAAAACGATTGCGTGGCACGACAATATCCCATTGCTAAGCTATGCGCTCCTGCGCGGAAGGTGCCGTCACTGCGGCTCGCGCATCTCTGCGCGCTATCCGGCGGTGGAGCTGTTAACGGGGCTTCTCTTCTTCTATTTCGTTTGGACCTTGGGTCCCAATCTGACTGCTCTGAAGATGTGCGTGTTCGCAGCCATTCTCGTGGCATTGATCTTCACGGACCTGGAAGAGCGCATCCTGCCCGACGAACTGACGTTGGGAGGAACACTGTTAGGATTCGCGTTCGCTCTGTTCGTATCGGTACCGGAGCCGAGTTTTTTTACCGAGAGAGCACGATGGCTGATCGGAGCGCTGGCCGGCGCCGTGGTGCCGACCTTCTTCCTGTGGCTGGCCGGATGGCTCTATAAGCTGGTGCGCCACCGCGAAGGATTGGGCCTGGGTGATGTGAAGCTGATTGCCATGGTAGGCAGCTTCCTGGGATTGAGCGGCGCCCTCCTGACTTTAGTGGCGGGCTCTCTGATGGGATCGCTCATCGGCTACGGGTACATCCGGGCGACGAAGAAAGACCCATCGACCTACGAACTGCCCTTCGGCACTTTTCTTGGAGTGGCGGCACTGTTGATCGGGATGGAGGCCCGGCGAATACTGGCCTGGTATGGTGGATTCTAATTGGGGGCTATTCGCCGGCCTGCAGCATCTTGTCGTCGCTTTCCAGGACCTCGCGAACCTTATGTGCTAAAGCTGCCGGGGTGAACGGCTTGTGCAGGAACGCCACTTCTTTTTCCAGTAGGCCGTTGTTGACGATGGCATTGTCCGTATAGCCGGACATGTACAGCACTCTCATGGCGGGGCGGCGGCTGAGGATCTGCTCCGCCAGTTCGCGGCCGTTGATCTTGGGCATGACGACGTCGGTAATCAGGAGCTGAATCGGCCCTTTGTAATTCTCGGCCAGGCGGCGGGCTTCGATCGGGTCGGCGGCGTCGATCAGCTTATAGCCCTCGCGTTCCAAAGTCTCGCGAACAAGACTCCGCACCATTTCGTCGTCTTCTACCACGAGAAGGGTTTCGGTTCCCCGCGCAGCCTTCTTCCTGGTATCTTCCGCCTCCACCGAGGCAGGCTGGTCGATTCGCGGCAGGTAGACCTTAACCGAAGTGCCGCGGTTCGGCTCACTGTAAACTTCCACTGTGCCGCCGCTCTGGCGGATGATGCCGAAAACCGTGGACAAACCCAGACCGGTGCCTTTACCCGGCGTTTTCGTGGTAAAGAAGGGCTCGAACAAGCGGTCGCGGGTGGCCTGATCCATACCATGACCGGTATCGCTGACAGCCAGCATTACATGGGGCCCGGGCTTAACATTTGCATGGCGCCCGGCGTACCTTTCATCCAGGTGGGCGTTGCGGGTTTCGATGATCAGAGACCCGCCCTTGGGCATGGCATCGCGTGCGTTGACGACCAGATTCATGAGGACCTGCTCGAGTTGTCCCGGATCGGCGCTGACCCGCCCCAGGTCGGTCCCCAGGCTCACCTTCAGATCGATGTCCTCGCCGATCAGCCGCTGCAACATGGTGGTCGAGCTCTTCACCAGCTTGTTCACGTCGAGGATTCTAGGCTGGAGCACCTGTCGCCGGCTAAATGCCAGAAGTTGCCTTGTGAGCGCGGCTGCACGTTCTCCCGCTTTCATGATCTGATCGGCGGAATGGCGGTTGGGATCGTTGGGTCCGAGGTTATTCAGGATGAGCTGGCTGTAGCCCGTAATGATGGTAAGCAGGTTGTTGAAGTCGTGGGCTACGCCGCCGGCGAGCATGCCCACCGCCTCCATCTTCTGTGCCTGCCGGAGCTGCTCTTCGAGCTGGCGCCGGTTCGTCACATCCATCAGGACCGCCAGGCCCGCCTTGCGCCCGCCATATTGGATTTCGTGGACGGCGGTCTCCACGTCAATGAGCCGCCCACCATTGGTGCGGTGGCGCCAAAGGCGTGCCGCCGGAACACCCGGCGCATGTAAATCGGCAATGAGGCGTGAAGTGTCTTCCGGGCCGAGCACAGCGGCCAGACTCATGCGCTGAAACTCCTCAGGCGTGTAGCCATAGAGCCTGGCGGCAGCGGCGTTGACCTCGAGGAACTCTTGCGATTCGAGGTCGAACACCCACATAGGTTGCGGGTTCTCTTCGAACAGAAGGCGGAACTTTCTGTCCTTGTCCTTTAGGAACCGTTTAGCCGGCATCTTACTATCTGTGCTGCTCGCTCAGGGTTGTAAGTGTGGCTTCTCGATCAGGATAGGCAGGCGCGCTAGCCAAGGATGCGCATAGGTGCTGACAGGACACTCATCATCCCCACCACAGGATAGCGACCGCCGCCAAACCGCTCAATGTCTAGTACTACAAGGATGTTCGATTACATACTAAGTTCTGGCCTCCGCAAAGGGATGGAAGTCTGTATTCTGACTAAGAAACATGAAAGCGATGTTCGAGCTGGCGCTGGCCGCCACCATATTTCTGTGCTGCTGCGGTCCGGTAACGCCGCGCACGCAAGAAAGCAAGGCAGATCCCACGATGGAACCCTGGTATGGGCAGGCCGTAAGCGAACTGGCGGCAATGGATCGGGAAGCGGAATCCCTGTTGCGGGCCGGCAAGTCCGACGAAGCGGCGGCAGTGGTCACCAAAGGGCAGCCCCTGGCCAACCGTGTGCTCGGGGTGCCGCGGCCGACGCTTGCCGCCACCGAGGCGGCCTCCGATCTTGACCAACTCTACGCCAGAATGCTCCTGGCCAACGGCAATTATGGGTGGGCACGGCTGCTGTTCCAGAAGGATGAGACGCGCTGGAAAATTTGGAAGCCGCAGACCGCTGAGACCGCACGCCGCCGCAAGCTGGCCGCGGAAGGCATCGCGGAATGCGACCGGCAGCTTAGCCAGTGACGGGCCCTTGCTTTCGGCTCGGGCCTATTGTAAACCTTGAGGCATGTTGCGAACGCTCCTTCTATTGCTCCCCATCGCGGCGATCAATGCGGCGCCGGCGGCTCCCGGCTCGTGCGAAAGCCTGTCGTCGCTCACGCTGCCGAACGGTACGATCACCATGGCGCAGCCGGTTGCCGCGGGCGGATTTGATGCCGTTGGAGGGCGCGGAGGCGCCGGGTTGCAAAACCTGCCGGCCTTTTGCCGGGTAGCCG
The DNA here is from genome assembly GCA_003175985.1 of Terriglobia bacterium. GTDB lineage: Bacteria > Acidobacteriota > Terriglobia > Bryobacterales > Bryobacteraceae > PSRJ01. The sequence goes on along the minus strand of PSRJ01000248.1, from coordinate 2,997 downwards.
TCACGTTGAAGCCGACGAGCGATTCCGAAATCAAGATGGAGGTCTGGCTCCCCGCGGCCGGATGGAACGGCAACTTCGAGGCAAACGGCAACGGCGGATGGAACGGCAATATCTCTCCAGCCAGCCTGGCCGCCGGGCTGCAGCGGGGGTACGCCACGACCATGAGCGATCTCGGACATGAAGGCGGCAGCGCCAGCTTCGCCATGGGTCACCCGGAGAAACTGGTGGACTTCGGGTATCGCGCGGCCCACGAAATGACCGTGGCCGCCAAGGCGATTACGGCCAGCTTTTACGGGCGCGCGGCCAAGCTCTCTTACTGGAACGGATGCTCGGCCGGCGGAAGGTCGGCCATGATGGAAGCGCAGCGCTACCCGGCTGATTTCGATGGAATCATCGCGGGGTCGCCAGGCCTCAATTGGACCGGCCGCTCGTTCTTGTCGGTCTGGATCGCTCAAGCTTCGCATAAAGAGGAAGCCAGCTACATCCCGCCAACCAAGTACTCGCTGGTCCACAATGCCGTGCTGGAAGCTTGCGATGCCCGCGACGGCGTGAAAGACGGCGTTCTGGAAAATCCCACCGTCTGCAAGTTCGATCCGAAAGAGCTCGAATGCAAAGGGGCGGACGGCCCGGCCTGCCTGACTGCGGCTCAGGTGGAGACCGCGCGCGCGATTTACGGCCCGATTCTCAACTCACGCAGCAAAGCCGTGATCGCTCCCGGTTTTGAGCGCGGCAGTGAAATCGGATGGGCCACAATGGGCGGCCCGCAACTGTTCCCGCTCGGCGGCGATCTGTTCCGATATGTCGTCTATCAAGACCCGAACTGGGACTATAAGACTTTCAATTTCGACAGCGACGTGGACCGCACGATGAAGGCCGAGAACGGTTTGCTGAATGCCACCAACCCAAATCTGAAGCCGTTCCTCGATCGCGGCGGCAAGCTGATCCAGTACCACGGCTGGTCCGACCCTCAGATCGCTCCTGCCACCAGCGTCCAATACTACAAGAGCGTCGTGGATACGCTCGGCGGCGCGAATAAAGTGCAGAGCGGTTATCGGCTGTTCATGGTCCCGGGAATGGCGCACTGCGGCGGCGGCGATGGCACTTCGAATTTCGACATGCTCTCGGCGCTGGAGCAATGGGTGGAGAAGGGCAAAGCACCCGATCAAATTGCTGCGTCCCGTGTGCGCGACGGCAAGGTCGATCGCACTCGTCCGCTCTGCCCATATCCGCAGGTTGCGCAGTATAAGGGCAGCGGCAGCACCGACGATGCAGCCAATTTCGCGTGCAAGTAGGGCATGCGAAACCTCTGGATGAGCTTCCTTATGCGTTGGATATTCCTCGCATTCGCGCTCGTTTCTAGCCTGGCTCACGCCGAGCGTCTGGTGTTCACGATGCTCACGCCGCCTACCTGTCCGGTCTTCGCCTCCGCGCCGGAACAGTCGAAGGATTTCGGTTTCCAATCGGTCCTGTTCCGCAATGATTCCGACAAAGTGATTCAAATCGTCCGCCTCACCGTGACGTTTTACACGGCGAAGTCCCGGGACCGGGAAGAAGTGGTCGACAGCGGGCACGTTTATATGGCGCTCGATCCCGGCGAACAGAAGCGCATGGACGTCTTCCTTGGGAGAATCGAGGCGCTTACGCAGAAAGTAAAGTCCACCGGCCAGGAAGTCGCCTGGGTGAAGCTGTTCATCAGCTCCACGGATTTCTCGGACGGAACAAGGTGGGAAGAAAGCCCGCTCAACCACGGCGTGCCGGAACAGCCGGTAAAGCCGTTCTGATATAATTCTCGGCCAAAAGAGAGGCCGCTCGCATGAAGAAGTATTTCCTGTTCTTCGCCATTGTTTCGATCGCACCCGCGGACAACATTCCTCGGCTGGCCGATGGAAAACCCAACCTGCAAGGAGTTTGGGATCACCCTTACGTTCCGGATATGACCAAGGATCACGCACCGGATCAGAAGGGGGAAGCGCAGCTCCCGTACTCCGAGTGGGGAGCCAACAACTTCAAAAACTACGATGTCTCGAAGTTCGACTACACCGGACACTGCCTGCCGTTTGGGCTGATGCGCTCCGTGAATGTCGGCGGCTATCCCATCCAGATCATGCAGAACGAGCAGTACACCGCGCTCCTGTTTGAGCAGAATACCTGGTTCCACGTGATCTACATGAATCAGGACCACCCCAAGAAACTGGAGCCGACCTGGTTCGGCCACTCTGTCGGCCACTGGGATGGCGACACGCTGGTGGTGGATACGATCGGGTTCAACGGCAGAACCAGGCTGGACACTTTAGGCCACCCGCATAGCGACCAACTGCACCTGATTCAGCGCTTCACGATGACCGATCCGCAGCACATCGCCTACGAGATGACGATCGACGATCCCAAAACATACACGAGGCCATGGAAAAACTCGCGAATCTTCACGAAAATGAGCCCAGGCCAGGAACTGATCGAGTACTCGTGCGAAGAGAACAACCGCGATTTCACCGAGGGGCACATCCGGTAGCCGGGCGAAGCCAGTCCCGGAATCTAGTGTGCTGGTTCAGCGTGAAATGGAGTGCGAGCGTTCCCTGTTAGCGAGTATATAGCTCGACGGCCCGTTCGCGTCACCGAAACAACAGCGACGCGAACTCGGACAAGTAGTCGCGCCAGTTCAGCCAGGTATGCCCGCCTTCGCTTTTGACGAACACGGGAGCGAAGCCGTGTTTCTTCATTAGCGAGAGTGTGGACTGCGTGGTCTCCATCACGAAGTCCCGCTTGCCCGTCCCGAACCAGAGCAGCCTGAGCCCACGCTTCGCGGCGGCGTTATCTAGCTCGGCCAGGTGCTCGCGCTCCCACGCATCCGAAACATTCGCAGGAATCCCCGAGCTGAAGACGCCGATGTATCCAAACCGATTGAGATGCGGTATCGCGATGTTGAGTGTTTGCCCGCCGCCCATAGAAAGCCCAGCGATCGCGCGGTTGTTGCGATCCGTCTGGACGCGGTAGGTCTTC
>PSRJ01000232.1 GCA_003175985.1 Terriglobia bacterium | reverse complement strand
GCTCGATTTCGTGCAGGCACCAGTGCGGCTTATCCCGCCGCAAGAGGCGAACTTCCTCAGAATCGTAGAACGGGCCGATGGGCTTGACCGGGTGCACAAGGTCGGGATCGTTTTCGCTCACCAATACCTGGGTGATGATCGTGGCCGCGGTGCGGTTGATGCGTTCGCGGCGAAACAGCTCGCAGGCGATGCGCTGGATCATGTAGCCCATGCCGCCTTGCGAATCGGATACACAGGTGTCCAGCGGCAGGCGCGGCACGCGCCGCTCGGCCTCTTCGACGCGGATCAGAATATTTCCGATCTGCGGGCCGTTGCCGTGCGTGATGACGATGCGTGCATCGTTGCGAAACAGCGGTTTGAGATGTTCCAGCGTCTCCGCGGTGTGGGCGAACTGCTGAGGGATGGTGCCGGGCTCACCCGGACGCGTGATGGCGTTGCCGCCAAGAGCGACCACCAGCAGATCACCGCTCATAATCGATTTCGCGCTCGGACATGGTCAGCGCCATAATCGCCTTGGCCGTATGCAGGCGGTTCTCCGCCTCCGCGTAGACCACGGAATTGGGGCCGTCGATCACTTCATCGGTCACTTCGTTGCCCCGGTCGGCCGGTAGCGGGTGCATGTACAACGCATCGGGCCGCGCCACTTTCATCCGCTCCGCGTCGCATATCCAATTTGTGTATTGCCGGGCAATGCGCAGCGACTCGGCGGGATTCGTCCCCATCGTATCCAGGCAACCCCAGCTCTTTGGAATTACCACATCCGCATCGTGGAAGGCTTCCTCCATGCTCCCGGCTACGCGGAAGCTTCCGTGGCCGCCAACTGCATTCTCGCGTGCGGTTTCAAAGGTATCCGGCATCAGGCCGTACTCGGGAGGATGCGCCAGCACTACATCGATTCCGAACCGCGGCAGCAGCATGATCAGGCCCTGCGGCACCGAGAGCGGCTTGGCATAACTGGGGGCATAAGCCCAGCTCACGGCCACTTTCAGACCGCGCAGATTGCGGCCGCGCTTTTCGCGTATCGTCATGAGGTCGGCTAGCGTCTGGCAGGGGTGATCGACATCGCACTGCATATTGATAACGGGAACATCGGCCCAACGCGCCACTTCGCGCATGTAGGCATGGCCCTCTCCCGGGATGAGATCGTGTCGGATGGCAATGCCATGGCCATAGCTGGAGAGGATGATGCCGGTATCCTTCGGGCTTTCCCCGTGCGAAACCTGCATCACATCGGCCGTGAGGAAGTGCGCGTGGCCACCGAGCTGCGTCATGCCTGCTTCGAACGAATTGCGCGTGCGCGTCGATTTGTCGAAGAACATCAGAAAGATGGTTTGATCCGGCAGGTAGCGGTGCGGGATGCGCGCTTTGAATTTGCGTTTCAGGTCGGCGGAGACATCCAGCATCGTCTCGAGTTCAGCGTTGGTCCAATCCTGCGTAGTCAGCCAATCGCGCCCCGCGAACGAAGCTTTCCTGGTCTCAATTGTTGATGTGGTTAGCATAGGTCGTGTCCGGCAATAGTGGAGCGTTGACGAAATTTGCGTGCCGCGTGCTGAAAAACGACTCGTAGAGAAGCCTCAGCTTGAGATACGGCAGCAAGTCTACTCGTTGAGGGCCGGCGGCGAGCGGCAGCGTGTAACCCACCACTTCGTGATCGCTCAGGCGAATGTCCACCACGCCAAATTCCGTGGTGAAGCGGGCGGTTTCGGGCCCGAAAGCGAGGAGGTAAGACTCACCCTCCAACGTCCCGTAAATCGTGCGGCTTTTCCAATCGATGAAGAATCCGTTCGCTCCCGCGTGTTTCCGGTACGTGTCCAGGGAACTGAAGAATCGCGCCTTGGCGATGTTGGGCGCACCGGCCTCGGGACAGAAAATGTCGCAGTTGCCACAATCGTTGCACGCGTCCGCGAAGTTGACGAACTGACGCGCCTGAACCACGCGCAGCGTGCCGCCGGGCACACGCCGGATGCGATCCGGCAGCAGCTCGAAATTGTCGTACTCGATCGTGCGCGGTTCCGAATCGTAGGTGAAGTTCGCATCGTTGGGGCACACCGGGATGCACTTGTCGCACGTGATGCAATCGTAGAGCGATAACCGCGAGCCGATCTTCCGCGGCACGCCCTGGTTGCGCTGCCAGGTATACCGCGAGAAATTATCCGTACCGCGATAGCGGCGGACGAAATCCGGGACATTCGTAACCCCAAGGGCGCGCATCTCGGCGCCCAGGTTCTCCAGATAGCGGAGCAGCCGCCCGTAACCGCCCGGCCGCAGCAGGTCGGTACATGTAGTTGCCGGCACGAAGCCCATCCCGACGATCGCGGCGACGTTGTGCGCGTCCAGGCCCCCCGAAAAGGACATGGGAACGTCAACGCGATCCCGGAACTTTCGGGCCAGGGTCAGCGCGATAGGGTGCAAGGGTGGTCCCGAAAGATACATCAGTTCGTCCGCGAACACACCCTTGTGGTTCTTCACCACGAGCGTGTTGCAGAACTTGACCGAGAGATGCTTCCCGTGCGCTTTCGCCAGGCGCTGCAACCGGGGAATCAGATCGATGGCTTCGTCGAACTGCAGATCGTTTTCAAATGCCGGCGGATGGAGCTGGATCTCCCGGTATCCCAGGACTTCGTAAAGCAGGTGTTCCACTTCGGGTTTTCCCAGCAGAGTCGGGTTCAGTTTGACCGTGACGTGGCAATCCATTTCCCGCAGAAGGAAAGTCACGATCCCTTCGATTTCACCGGCCGGGCAGCCGTGGAAGGTCGATAGGCTGATAGTGTCGCTGATGCGCGTGGGGAACGGCAGATCGCGGAAGAGCGCCGGCAAGCCGCAGCGCAGCTCGTCGATTATGGCCGCGGCGTCTTTCATCGATTCGATCCAGGCCCGCACGCGGCCGGAACGCATGCCTTCGAGGTTGTAGCCGGCGCTCATGTCGAACACCGTCGCCGCCGGCACGTCGGGTCCGAGCAGTTGTGAGACCTTCAGGACCTCCAGCAACATCGCCGCTTTCACGTACTCGCGCAGCGAGTCTTCCAGCTTCAGCTCCTGCGACCATTCCACGTTGTAGCCCACGTTGGCCGCGTCAATGCAGGGCCGCGGGATCTTGAGTTCATCCAGGATCTGGACGGTTTTCAGTTCGATGATGCGCGAACCGCCCAGCCAGGAGAGTACGATGTTCTGCGCCAGTTGGCCGTGCGGACCGGCCGCCGGACCGAGCGGCGTGGCCGCGCGATGCCCGTGGAAGAGCACCGAGAGATCGAGTCCCGGCAGGCCGCGGAAGAACTTGCTTTTGGGCAGGTCAAAGATTTTCGCTTCGTGCTGATACTCGGCGAACATGCGCCGCAGCAGCAGGGGCAGCGGAATGGGAACCAGATCAGCCATTACGTTCCGAGAAAATCAGCGGAAACGCCGCATAAAACTGAGCCGCTTCCACCAGGTGGCGTATCGGCACACGCTCCACGACGCTGTGCGCCACGTCCTCTTCCCCCGGCCCGAAACCGATCGTGGGCACGCCCATCAGTCCCATGGAGCCGACGCCATTCGTACTGAAGGTCCATTTATCGACCACCGGCGCTTTGTCCCAGAGCGTGCGATAGGTGCTGACGGCGGCCTGAGTGACCGGGTGCGACTCGTCGAGCAACCAGGTCGGATAGTATTTTTCCATCGGATATCGCAGGCCCGTATAGCTGGGTGTGTCGTACGTGAGGACTTCGATCTCCGCGTCTTCCGCACCGGGTAAGGACTGCACCTGGGCCAGCGCGATTTCCTTCGTTTCGCCCGCGGTGAGGCGCCGGTCCAAATGGATCGAGCAGGCCCCCGGAACGGCGCACAAAGAAGGCGAAAGCGACCGGATTTCCGTGACCGCAATCGTGCCGCTGCCGAGGAAAGGATCGAACAGCAGCCGCTCGTTGAGTTTCTCCACTTCCCGAACCAGCCGCGTCATCTTGTAAATGGGGTTCTCGCCGCGCTCGGGAGCGCTGGCATGGCAGGACCGGCCCCGCAGGTGAACTTCAATCTCCATGCGGCCCCGATGGCCGCGATAAATCCGCAGACTCGAGGGCTCCGTGATCACCACGCAATCCGGGCGGATACCATCTTCGTTCAAGATGTAGAGCCACGGCAGGCCATCGCAATCCTCCTCCTGCACCGAACCCACCATGTATACGGTGTAGTCTCCGGTGAGATCGAGAGCTTTGATCAGCTTTCCGGCGTAGACCATGCTGGCCATGCCCGCGCGCTGGTCGCAGGCGCCGCGGCCGTAGACATAGCCATCCTCCACTTTGCCCTGGTAGGGATCCCAGGCCCATTCTTTGGGATCGCCCACACCCACCGTATCGGTATGAGAATCCATCATGACGATGGTCTTACCCGATCCAATGCGGCCCAGGATGTTGCCCATGCCATCGACGCGCACTTCGTCGAATCCGACGGCTTCCATCTCCCGGCGGATGCGCGCGATTATGGGCGCTTCCTGGCCGCTCTCCGCGGGAATCGCAATCAGGTCTCGCAGGAATCGTACGATGTCCGATTCGTAGGATTGGGCCAGCGCCGCAAGACGCTTCCGGTTCAAAGTTGGTGTTACGGTGAGATTCATACGGCAGCCAGCTCCTCCTTTTGCTCCTCACAAAGCGCGCGCAAAACGTCCTCCGGCCGGATCGGCAGTTTCCGGATGCGCACACCCACGGCATGAAAGATCGCGTTGGCGATCGCCGGCGCGACGCCGTTGATGGGGACCTCGGAAACCGACTTCGCTCCGTACGGGCCGAGCGGCTCCTCGGTCTCCACCAGGATCGTGCTCAGCGTGGGCATGTCTTTGGCCGTGAAAATCTTGTAATCCCGGAAATTCGGATTCACCGGCCGGCCGTCTCCATCGAGCAGCAGTTCTTCGGTAAGCGCCAAGCCTAGCCCTTGAGTGACCGCGCCTTCCACCTGGCCCTCGGCATACATCGGGTTAATTGCCGTGCCCAGATCCACCGCCGTAGCCAGGTGCAGAACCTGCACTCGCCCGGTTTGCGTGTCCACCGCGACCTCGGCGAAAGTGGCGCAGAACGGCGGCGGGCTGTCGGTATTGAAGTGGGACGCGCCCTCCATGATCTGGACTTTTTCCTTGTACATCGCATGCAGTGCCAGATCCCCCATGCTGATGGACTTGCCGGGAGCGGAGATCCGGTTCTCCGCGCAAACCAGGCTCTCTACCGGCGCCTCGAGCATCCGCGCTGCCAATGCCATAATCTGTGCGCGCACTTTCTGCGCGGCCTTTTTGACTGCTCCGCCCGAAATGATCGTCGTGCTGGAAGCATAGGCTCCCACGTCGAAAGGCGTGGTGTCGGTATCGCCGGAGGTGATGACAATCTTGTCGAGCGTAACCCCGAGCGTTTCGGCGGCGATCTGCGAGAGCACCGTATCGGCGCCGCCCCCCACGTCGGACGCGCCCACTTGCAGGAAGAAGGAGCCGTCCTCGTTCATTTTCAGAAACGCGGAGGCCCAATCGACGCCGGCAATACCGCTTCCCTGCATCGCGCACGCCATCCCAACGCCGCGCTTCACCGCTTCGTGCCGGTCGAATCGCTGTTTGCGCTTTTGCTGCCAGCCGATGGCGGTCGCGCCGCGCTCCAGGCACTCCGGTAAACCGCAACTGCGGATCACCCGCGCCAGACCTTCGCGGCCTTCGCCGAGCTGTGCCGAGAGACGGTCCACATCGCCCAGGCGGATGGCGTTTTTGCGCCGGAACTCCATCGGATCGATTCCCAGCTCCGTCGCGATCTCATCCACCAGAGTCTCCTGCGCGAAGTAGCCCTGCGGGCAGCCATAGCCGCGAAACGCGCCCGCCACTGGAGCGTTGGTATAGACCACGTGGCATTCGAAGAGCATGTGGGGCGCGCGATAGAGCGGCAGCACTTTGCTTCCCGTATTGCCCTGCACGGTGGTGGCGTGGCTGCCATAGGCCCCGGTCCCGGCCAGCACCTTCATTTGGCTGGCCACTATAGTCCCGTCGCGCTTCACGCCCATCTTCATGCGCAGAATCTGCGGATGGCGGCTGCGCGCCATGTAGAACTCTTCTTCCCGCGTGTATTCGATCTTGACGGGCCTGCGGCTGGCGAGCGCCAGCGCGCCGCAGATATCTTCGAGCAGCATCTCCTGTTTCCCGCCGAAGCCGCCGCCGATGCGCGGTTTGATGACGTGCACCCGGCTGATGGGCAGTTGCAGAATCTGCGCCACCTGCCGGCGGCAGTGATAGGGAACCTGAGTGCTGCTGCGGATCACCAGCCGTCCGTCGGCATCCAGCCAGCAGATGCTGATGTGCGGCTCCAGCGAACAATGCTGCTGGCGCTGCGTGCGGTACTCGCGTTCGAAAATGTAGTCCGCCTCCCGGAAGCCCTCCTCCACGTTGCCGATCTCGCGCAGAATGTAGCCCGCCACGTTATGCCCGGCATCGTAAATGTTCTTGGAGTCCGGCTCGTCGTGGATCACCGAGGCGCCGGTCATGGCCTGTTCCATGTCCAGAACCGCCGGCAGGATTTCATAATCCACTTCGATCAGCCGCAGCGCCTCTTCCGCGATCGCGCGGCTTTCGGCCGCGACGGCGGCTACCCGGTCGCCCACGAACCGGACTTTGGAATCGAGCAGGTACGTATCGTACGGAGAGGGTTCCGGCCATGCCTGCCCCGCTGTCGTGTGGGGAACTCGCGGTACGTCTTTATAGGTAAGGACGGCATGAACGCCTGGTAGCGCCTTCGCCTTGCGGCTGTCGATGTGCCGGATCCGCGCATGCGCGTGCGGGCTGGCCAGGATCTTGCCCCAAAGCATGCCGGGAAGATGGAAGTCATCGGTAAACGCCGGAGCACCGGTAACCAGCTTGTGGCCGTCCACCTTCGGGAAGCTCTTGCCAACAGCGCGATATTCGTTGGACATCAGGCTGCCTCCTCCGGAATGATCTTCGGTTTCCGCTTGCGAGCCACCGCGAGCACGGCTTCCACCGGTTTCTGATATCCGGTGCAGCGGCAGTAATGGCCGGCAAGCGCCTCGCGAATTTCCGTTTCGCTCGGGTTCGCGCGGCGATCGAGCAGGGCCTTGGCGCTGAGCAGCGCGCCACCAGTGCAGAAACCGCACTGTACCGCGCCATGCTCCAGGAATGCCTCCTGCAAGGGATCGAGCGTCTCGCCCGCAGCCAGACCTTCGACGGTGAGCAGTTCTTGTCCCTCCACATGGGCCGCGAACAGAAGGCAGGAATTTACGGGCCGGCCATTCAGCAGCACCGTGCAGGTGCCGCACTCGCCTTTTTCACAGCCGCGCTTCACCCCGAAATAGCCTTCGCGACGCAGGACGTCAAGTAGAAGATCCCCCGGCGAGATGGTCCACGTCTTCGTCTCGCCATTGACATTCAGGCGCAATTCCATCTGTTTCATAAAGAGCACCCCGCTTGAGCGGCGCAGGCTTCGAGAGCCCGCCCCATGAGCACGCGGCTGAGTTCGCGGCGATAGCCGGCCGAAGCGCGGCAGTCGCTCGCCGGCTCGACCGCCCGCATCACTTCGCCTCCCGCTTCGGCCAGGAGCGTCCGATCGAAGATGCGTCCCCGCATCAATTCTTCGACGGATGAGGCGCGGAAAGGAACGGAAGCGGCGCCCCCCAGAGCGAGCCGCGCCCATTTCACGCGCCCGCGCGAGTCCAATTGCAGACCCGCGGCGGCATTGGCCACCGGGAGATCCGGCTCCGTGCGCGCAAATCTTTGGAACGACCATTGGCCATTGGGAAGCGCGGGGATCGCCACTTCGACAAGGAGGGAATCCGCACCCCGGCTCGCAGCCAGGTAATCGGTTAACGCGACTCTATGGCGGCCGCGTGGTTCCGCTGTGACCACCACGGTATCCAGAACGAGAAGCGCTGTGATCAGGTCGGCGGCGGCCGAACCGTACGCGATGTTGCCGAGCGTTGC
>PSRJ01000292.1 GCA_003175985.1 Terriglobia bacterium | reverse complement strand
GTCTCGATGGATTTAGCGTCGGTCTTGAGATAGTAATCGCGGTCCGGCAGAGAAAGCCCACCCTGATTCAAGGCAGCGATTGTGCGGCTGGAGTCCTTGGCATCGGGCCGCGAACTAAACCCGAACAACACACTCACGCCTCTGCGGTGCAGCCGGGCGACCTCCGATACCAGATCGGATGCGGAAGCCATCTCGCGGATGGAGTTCAGCTCCGGCGCGACGGACTCCAGTCCTTTCCGTGCGATCGTGGCGGTATCCATGCAGCTCGCAAAGTAGTCGCCGATCTTCTGATCGCGCTCGCTGCGCCCGGGAGCAGGCGCCGCGGCTTCCTTAACGAGATCGAGCAGCACTCTCTCGGTTCGCTCGCTCAATTCCGTGAAGCGAGCCCAGCGCGAGCGATCCGCGGGCAGAGGGTTCTTGGCGATCCAGTTCCCGCAAGCGTATTGATAAAAGTCCACGCATGGGTCTACCGCTGTATTCATCGCCCCGGTATCGACAGAAGCAGCCCAAGCCGCGGAAGGAATTAACAGAATCGGAAGAAGGAGGCGTAACCGCATGACGCTCCGATTCTAACGTATTGCGGATGCGGCTTAGGTCGGCTATTCCGCGTCGCAACCCAGTGAGAAACGGAGGGCCGCGCAGATCTCCTTCATTCGCCGTGGCGCAAGTTGAGCCACACGCCGGCCCAAGCGCCGCTGCGCAACGGTGACCGTGTGGTGGAGATTCACGGCGCAGGCGCCTTTCATGCCATCCTCTTCACCCAACTGCACCTCCGAAGGGACTCCTCGGATTGTAGAAGTAACTGGTGCGACCGTCGCCGTCGAGAGATACTGAAGCGCACTGTCGCGAGTAAGGACCACAACGGGCCTGGCCTTGTCCGGCGGCTCAAACCGGTAGAACCGGACGTCTCCTCTACTTATTCCTCCGGCCAAACCGCCTCCGATTCCCATAGAGACAAGTCCACCCCATCACGAGGCCGGGCTTCATAACCCTTGCGGTCGCGCAGCTCCAATTCTCTGATTCTCAGATGACTCAGATGCGCCCGAAGAGCCTCGCGAATCAGTGCGGAGCGGTTCATCTTCGTTCGGCGCGCGGCCGTTTCCGTGGCGCGCAACAATTTGGAATCGAGAACCACCTGTATGGTTTCCATGTATGGACCCTATTCCACAGTGTACTCAACAATTCGGACATCGACCGTGCTGCCCCTGGAGCGGCCGGCCCTTCTGCCGCCATGTTAGGATCGGCCCCAAATCTCATCTGTAAGGGACTTCCTCGATTTGCACAATCCATGTGCCAGCAGCTTCCGAATGTCCACGATGGCCCGATCGCCATTCGGCAGTTTCATTGCCGAATACCAACCTCGCGTTATTCCCGCGCGCCCGGCGGTGCAGCCGTGGTCACAATCGGCGGCGGGGCGGGGGGACCGTTCAGGGGATTGAGTTTTCCACCCAGTTTGAAACTCCAGACCAGGTCGCCGCGTGCTTCGCGCAGGCCGTCGCGGCTGCCGCCGGCGGCGATCGCGACGTACTGCTCGCCGTCGATCTCGTAGGCGGCTGCGGGAGCGTCGGCTCCGAAGCCGGTTTGGAATCGCCAAAGTTCCTCCCCGGTCTTGGAATCGAAGGCCCGCAAGAAGCCATCGGAGCCGCCGTGAAATATCAGGCCTCCGGCAGTGGCTAGCACCCCGCTGCCGAATCCGGCCAGGTACGGAACTTCCTTTTGCCATACCTGCTTGTTCGTTCTGGAATCGAGTGCAGTAACCAGACCGTATTCGCGGGTCCCCGGCACCGATAGCCTGCCGGTGGGGCTGAATTTCCGGGTCGAAACGCCCGTGGTGAAGTACAGGTATCCCGTCTGCGGATCGTAGGCGCCCGGGGCCCAGTCGCCGGAGGCCGAGGGCTGTGCGATCTTAGTATCCGTCCAAACGGGCGTGTACATGCAGCCGCGCTCATAATCCTTCACCGGTTCCGCGCATTGCGGCGCTGTCGGATCGCCCATCGGAATCGGCTGCGTTTTGGCCGTCTTTTGCCGCGGCTCCTGCGGCACAGGCTTCTCCTCGATGGGCAGCAGCGGCTTACCCGTTTCGCGGTCGAGGATGTAGACCCATCCCTGCTTGGAGTGCGCGGCCAGCGCCTTCCGCATCCGGCCACCGTAAACCTGATCGAACAGGATCACAGGCGTAGGCATATCGAAGTCCCACAAGTCGTGGTGCACTGCCTGGTAATGCCAGCGATATTTGCCGGTCACGGCGTCCAAGGCCACGATGGAGCACGTAAACAGGTTGTCGCCGCCGCGCGTGGAACCGTTGTAGTCGGGCCAGGGGTTGCCCGTGTTCACGTAGAGCAGGCCGAGATCCGAGTCAAGAGCCGGCTGCACCCACATGGCGCCGCCGCCGGTCTTCCACGATTCGCCTTCCCAAGTGTCGCTGCCGGGCTCGCCGGGGTAAGGCACCGCCCACCAGCGCCATACTTCGCGGCCGGTCTTGGCGTCGTGGGCCGTAAGGCGTCCCCGCAAGCCGCCGTCGCCGCCGGAGATGCTCATGTACACCAGCCCCTTGTAATAAAGAGGTGGCGCCGCCACATACTGGCGCAGGTTCTTCGGGACGTCTTCGCCCAGTTCGTGCTGCCACAGCTTCTTGCCCGTCTTTTGATCGAGCGCAAACAGCCGCGTCACGGGCTCCGGCCTGCCGGTGGGTGGAGCCGGTTTGCGGATATCCGCCTCGACGCCGAAGACCATGCCCTCCCCAAGTACGACACCACGCTTGGCCTTGTTGTCGGGCGTCTTTGGATCGCTATCGGTGCGGTATTCCCAAATCAGATTGCCCGTTTTCGCATCCAGCGCAAAGATGTCCTGCTGGCCGGTGGTGATGTACATGACGCCGTTTTGCACTACGGGTGTGCCCTGCTGGGAGTAGCCTGGCCCGAAGCCGGAGTTCAGTCGCGCCATCCAAGCGCCCTTGAGCGACTTCACATTTGCTGTGGTGATTTTCGACAGCGTGGAGTAGCGCGTGTTTCCCCAATCGCCGCCTACCAGCGGCCACTCAGAACCGGGAGGCTTCCGGTAATCGGGTGCGGATTGAGCCGAAGCGATCGCAGATGCCACAAGAAGCAGGATGACGGACAGCCGGTCTGATTGGACCATAGTGCCAAATCATATCATCCGAATTCCGGCTGCGGGATATGGCCCAACTTGCCTGCCGCGTTGGGAGATAGTGCTCATCCAAATACTCCTAAATGTCCTGTTTGGCGGGCTCTGCGGTTTGGTTTCTCAAGTGCTTGGGTGCGTAGCCATGGGACAAATCGTAGCAGCCATGGCGAGCGTGCATGCACCGCAATTGTTCACGCGGCCGCCGGAAGAAGACCCCAAACAACTGGACGCCGGAATCGCCGCGATGCGGCAGTTGGGCCGGGTGCTGGACGAAGAAAAACCGGACGTTCTGGTCATTTTCGCCAGCGACCACATGGAGACCTTCTTTCTCCGCACGGTGCCTACGTTCGCGGTAATGGCCAGCGACCGCGCCACAGCGGCGTTCGCCGGGAAGACGTGGAGCCCGCCGATCCACCAGGAATTTGCCGAAGCGCTGCTCGAACAACTGGTGCGGCGCGATTTCGACATGGCGTACTCGCAAGATGCCGATTTAGGGCACTCCTTTGCAGCCATTTTCAATTGGATTCTGGAAGACCGGCCCATTCCCGTGGTGCCGGTTTTCGTGAATACGTATCTGCCGCCGCTTCCCAATCCGCGGAGATGTGCTGCCTTAGGGCGGGCGATAGCCGAGATCGCCGCGTCGCGTCCCGAACGAGTGGCGGTGCTTGCGAGCGGAGGCATGTCGCATTACCCCGGCACCTCTCGCTATTACGAGCCGGCCTATGATTTCGACCGGTGGTGTATACGGGAACTCGAAAACAGCCACGAAGAGTCGTTTCTCGATCTCACGCCGGAGCAGCTTGACGAAGTAGGCAATACGGAAATGCTGCCGTGGGCCTTGGCCCTCGGCGCAATCGGCAAACAACACATGGAATTGCTGTCGTATCAGCCCACCACGCATCACGGGCATGCGGTGGTACGCTTCCATCCGGGCGCGAAACCGGATGCCGCCGCGTCGCAGTCCTATCAATTCCACAACCATCCGTTCCACTTTTACAATCATCCGCCGTTGGCTGCCTACAAACTGAACAAGCTGCTCTACGATTCGCGCTTCAAGCCGAGCCTGCGAATACGCCTGCTTCAGAATCCAGCGGCGGTAGCCACCGAATACGAACTGAACGCGGAACACACCGCGGGGCTGCTCGAAAGCATGGCATTCCGCAACATTGATACGGACAAGGCGGGCAAAGACGCCGACCCCCTGGTGACAGTCGGCGCCCACCCCATCGGGGCATTGATGGCGATGCACGGCCTGCAGCAGGAAAAGCGCCGGATGCGCAAACCCGCTGAGGAACTGGTCGCGCACTAACCTCGAGGCTTATTGCGCAGCCATCGTCACCGAATTCGATTTCGCGGTGCCCTGCTGAATCACAACCGCCACATTGCCCGTGAGGCCGGTGGGGACACGCACCGCCACCTGATAGAGTCCCGGCGGGAAAGGCGAGGCAATCGACGAGATCACGGTCGCGTTCTGGCCGCCGATGGTCACAGTGACCGGCGCCGTCGACGGGTTCGTGCCGGCCGGCACTACTGCGCCCGTGGCGAGCGGCGGTGTAGTCTGACCTAAGCCAGTGGCGTAGATGAGAATCACATCGCCGGCGTGCGCGGGATTGGCGGCGGTCACCAGCGAGAAATCCGCGTTCTTGAGTATCGCGCTCACGGGAAAAAAGAAGATCGAGGGCGCCGACGCCGCCACGTTTACGGTGAAAGACGCGCTCGGACCCACGACGCTGGTAACCACCACGGGTTGGGGCCCGGGAAGCACATCGACCGGGACCTGTACATTGATCTGGTTTGGGCCTGCATAGAGCAGCGGCGCGTGCTTGCTGCCAATGTCCACGCTCGTGCCGTTTAACGAAAACGGCAACGTGTTGCCCGTCCAGCCGCTCAGGTCCGTCGCGACCTTCGTAAGGTTCGTGCCGAAGATGGAGATCAGGCCTCCCTGCGCCACCGTGGTTGCAGACCTATCGAACGTTGCAGGGAGTGCGCCGATAATCACCGGGGGTTGAAATACGATGGGAGCTAATTGTGCGCGCGCCACCCCGGCGGGATCCACGGCAGTGTGAATGTTTACGTAATGGTTTTCCGGGTTGCGGGAAATATCGATCATGGCCGCAATATTGGTGACCGGCGGCGTCCAATCGAAGAAATTGCCGAAGCCGGTGTCGGTGGTGAAGCTCGGATCATACGTCGGAATCAACGGAATGGAGATGGAGCCGTTTCTCCCCGCGGGAGCATCGTGAATATGCAATCCCGTGACTTGCGCCTGGCCGGGTAGGCGGTAGTTGACGTCGAAAAGAACGCTTCCGGCCTGAATCGTTCCCGCTTCGTCGCGCAACGTGTAGAGCGTGATGGCCGCCGGCGCGGCAGCAACAGTCTTTGGGTTTGGAATCTCGTTGGCGGAATCCATCAGCACCCGGAAGGTCATGCTGTCTGTGGGACGCAGCGCGGCGCGCATGATGCCGCCGGGAAACGCCGTCGTGTGGGCGTTAATGTAGTCCGCGGAAGGGCTGGTGAACAACGTGTTGAAGGTGCTGACTTGCAGCGCGTTGGTCAGCGAGATTTCGAACGGAAATGGACCTAAAATACCGGAGCCGCTTGGATCCGCCGCGGTTCCGGCGGGAAGAGTGGCTGCCAGCACGGCCGGCCCGCTGGTTCCCGGCAACCCCGGATGAATGTGGAAGCCGGTGAAGGTTGATCCGCCGGGCAGATTGTAAGTGGTCAGCAGGTAAACTTCGCCGGAAGTCAGATTACCTGCCGTATCCCGTGTTCGAATGGCGATCACCTGCGCGACGCCGGTGGCGCCGGATGTATTTGCGGGGACCTCACTGGCGGAATCCATCATGCCCATCAAGACAATCCCTTCGGCCCGCTGCAATTGCCCGCGGATGATGCCGCCCGGAAATTCCACGGTGTGGATGTTGACGTAGTAACCGGCCGGGTCCTGCAACATGCCCCGAAGGGCTGTCAGCGCCGCGCCCTCGTCGGTGATCTGCACGGGAATATGGATCGTGTCGCCGCCGCCTTTGACCGCGCGGCTGGCCGAACCTGCTCCAATTCCCGTGTTGATGACCACACCTGCGTTCACGCCGGCGGGGCCGTTATGGATATGCAGGCCAGTGGCGATCACGTCGTTCGGAAAGGTAACCCGGACGAGGAAATCTACGGTTCCGCTAACGATTTGGCCGGAGGGACCGCGGACCACGTGGGCAATGATGTCGGCGACGCCGCGCGCGTTCTGTCCGGTGGGCGGCACTTCATTTTCCGGCAGCATGACGGCTCGGAAGAAGACAGTTTCGGCAGTTTGCGCCCTGAGGGCCGCCGTAAACAAGAACAGACCCGCGATCAGAGTTCTCATGGCTCCTCAGCATATACCTCGCAAGGCAGGGGTAGTGCGGGGGGCCCAAGAGATTTTACATTTATAGCCAGTCGCCTCCATTGTCGAGGAAGACGCGCTGCGCTTCCACGCTCAACGCCTCTGCCCGTTGGACAAGCTCCTGAAAACCGGCTAGCGGCCGCAGCGTCTCCAGCCAGGGGTCGTGCAAAAGGGCGTAATGGCAGTTGTAGTGTTTATCGAGAGCGAGAGAAAGCCGGCGGCCCGACAGTCCGATTGCAGGTTACCGACGGTACTCAGGCCACCGCCGCGTTCACGCAGAGGGTCCTGGTTCAATGAAGCACCGGGCGCGGCTCGCAAACCCCGCGCCATCTTGTGATAGAACAAAGCATGATCCTCATCCGCACTGGCAGGCTCGACGTATTGGTTTTAGGCGCTCTTCTTGCGATGGGATGTGCGCCGGTCGATGCCCAAAATCAAAACGCGACGCCGCCCGCGGGTCCGGGCGGGGGGCTCTCTCCGGTCGCTCCGCCACCTCCGCCTCCACCGGTAAAACGCTCGAACCCGCTGGATAAGATCACGCCGGTCAGCGATGCGATGCTGCAAAATCCGGCCGAGGGAGAGTGGCTCACCTGGCGCAGGACCTATGACGATCAGGGCTTCAGCACGCTGAAGCAGATTACCAGGAACAATGCCGGAAACCTGCGGGTTGCCTGGAGCTGGTCGCTGCCCAATGGCCCGAACGAAGCCACGCCGCTGGTTCACGACGGCGTCCTCTTTGTGCACAGCTACGGTGACAACGTGCAGGCGCTGGATGCAGCCACGGGAGACCTCCTGTGGCAGTACAAGCGGCAGCTTCCCAAGGATGCCCGAACCACCGTGAAACGCAACATCGCTATTTACGGGGACAAGCTCCTGATCCCCACTTCCGATGTCCATTTGGTGGCGCTCGATATCAAAACCGGCCAGGTTGTCTGGGATCACGAAGTCGGCGATTACAAACAGATGGGGATGACCGGAGGTCCGCTGGTGGCGAAGGGCAAAGTCATGCAGGGCACCACCGGCCGTTTGGCGGGAGGCAATTTCATTGTGGCGCTCGATGTCCGGACGGGCGCCGAAGCCTGGCGCTTCCGCGTAATTCCCCCTCCCGGTACGCCGGCCGGCGATAGCTGGAACGGGCTGCCGCTCGATAAGCGCAACGGCGGGTCGGTGTGGACCGCGGGCAGCTACGATCCCGAGTTGAACCTGGCTTATTTCGGCATTGCGCAAACCTACGACACGGGCCCTCTGCTGCACCCAGCCAATCAGCCCGGAATCACTAACGACGGCCTGTATACCGACTCCACCGTGGCGATCAATCCGGATACCGGCAAACTGGTCTGGCACTTCCAGCATCAACCCAACGATCAGTGGGACCTGGACTGGGCCTTCGAGCGCCAGTTAATCAAGCTTCCGGTCAATGGCGAAACCCGCACGCTCGCCGTGACAGCGGGCAAGCAGGCGATTTTCGATGCGCTGGATGCGCGAACCGGCCAGTACGTATTCTCCAAGGATCTCGGTTTGCAGAACGTGGTGACGGCAATCGATCCGAAGACCGGCGCCAAAACCATCAACCCGAAAGTAGTTCCGGGAGGCACCGAGCCATTCATGGTTTGTCCGCATCCGGGCGGCGCGAAGAGCTGGATTCCCTCCTCCTACAATCCGGAGACGAAGATCGTTTACGTTCCGCTGGTGGAATCCTGTATGGATCTGATACCGGTCACCGATGGCAGCCGTCCCAGTCTCTCGTCAGGTGTCCGCTGGACCTTGCGGGCGCGGCCGGATAGCGACGGCAACTTCGGGAGGATGGAAGCAGTCAATCTCCTGACCAAGGAGGTGGTCTGGACGCAACGCCAGCGCGCGCCGCAGACGACGGGCGCCCTGGCCACCGCCGGCGGTGTCGTGTTCAGCGGTTCGCTAGACCGGTGGTTCAGAGCCTATGACGACGCTACTGGAAAAGTGCTGTGGCAGGTACGGCTCAATGATGTTCCCAGCTCCTCTCCCATCAGCTACAACGTCAGCGGGAAGCAATATGTCGCGATGGTGGTGGGCAACGGTGGCGCGCAGGCCGCGACCTGGCCCGTCCTGACGCCCGAAATCCGAAACCCTCCGGATCACGGCGCGGCGATCTGGGTATTCGAGTTGCCGTAACGGAGGATGCGCCCCCAATCACGCCTGCGGCAGTGAGCCTCGAGTCTCGGGAGGCCGTGCCAACAGCTCCGTAACGGCGGACACGACTTCCTGGGGTTTGAAGGGCTTGGGGATAATGCGGCAACGCTGAAGATAAGGACAGCTTTCGCACAGCGAATCGGTTGCGGAAATCAGGGCCACTTGCGTGCGCGGGCAGTTGGCTGCCATCCAGCGGGCCAGATCGTGTCCATCCATGCCGGCCAGCGCTACTCCGGAAAGGACAACATCGAAGTGCGCGGGAGGGCGGCACAGATCGAGCGCGGCCTGCGCATGGCGCGCGGTTTGCACTTGATGACCGGCGCGAATCAGCAGCGCCCGAAGCAGTTTTCTGATCTGGTAGTCGTCGTCGACGACGAGGATGGTCGCCATAAAAGCATTTCCGTTACGACCCTCCTCCGTGCGCGGACATCGACAGACTGTCCGGATGCCACGGCCTGACAGTGCGG
>PSRJ01000149.1 GCA_003175985.1 Terriglobia bacterium | reverse complement strand
GGCCAGCGCCACGCGGCGCGTTCGGCACGACATCCTGCAACAACTGCAGCTTCGCGAGCCGCACAAATATATCGCCAGCTTTCACCGGTCGAATTTACGATATGTCGTGCAGGAATGCGCCAAGGACAATCATTCCCGCCTGCTTCTGACGGCTTTGCGGGCCTACGCCGGCCAGAGCGTCATTGTTTATGCCCCCACCATCGCGATCGTGGAACAGACCGTCGACTTCCTGGCCGACCGGCGGATTGCGGCGATACCCTATCACGGACAAATGGAGACTTCCGAGCGGCGACGCAACCAGGAACGCTGGACGAATGACGAGGTCCGCGTGCTCGTCGGGACCATCGCGTTCGGTCTGGGGATCAATAAGCCGGCGGTCCGGGCAGTCATCCACACTTCGCTGCCCAAGTCGATCGAACAGTATTACCAGGAAGCGGGCCGCGCAGGGCGGGATGGAGAGCCCTCGGATTGTGTGCTGCTATGGCAGCCCAAAGATGCCGGGCTGCTCGCTTATTTCATCGAGAAACTGAACGATCCCGATGAGAAGGAACGCGCCTGGCAGAGGTACCACGCGGTGCGCCGCTTCGCCGAGAGCGCCCGGTGCCGCCACTTGCAGATCTGTAATCATTTTGGCCAGGTCCCGAAATGGGAGCGCTGCGATATGTGCGATGTTTGCGGCAACCTGCCGGCCTGGCTGAAGGCGCCGCCCAGCAAGGAGTTGGCCGTGCGCAAGAGCCCGCCTGCCAGGGAAGAAGTACGCCCCGCGGTTCAACCAAAACCGGCCGCTCCGCCGGTTTCACCCGTGCGCGAACTGCTCGAATTTATGAAGGACTGGCGTCGTGTGGCCGCGCGCCGCGCCGAAGTGCCCGCTTACGTCGTGCTCAGCGACGCCGCACTGGAGGATCTGTGCCGCAAGCGGCCGGGCAATCTGCGGGAACTACTTACGGTGTTCGGCATTGGAGAGCGCAAAGCAGAACTGTACGGCGCGGAAATCTTTGGCGCCTTCGAAGCCTTTGCCAAGGGGGCGCGCGCCGCCGTTCGCGAAGTGGCTCAGATCTCGCCGGCCGACGAGACCATTCGGCTTCTGGCGGAAGGCAAGACGTTCGGCGAGATCGCACAAATTCGCGGCCGGCAGGTTTCCACCGTCGTGAACATGGTTGCCGATCTGATCGAGCGGGGGCGGCTGGAATACGGCGTTGAGTGGGTAGGCCCGGAGGCGCATGAACGAATCGCCGCAGTCATCGAGCGCCTCGGTTCGCAGTGGTTGAAGCCACTGCGCGAAGCTTTACCGCCGGATATCAGCTACGATCAGATCCGGTTAGTGGTGGCGTGGGCGCGAGCCAGGGACTTGGCTGCTAAATGAACATCTCCTCGTCCTGCGTGGCGGTATCTACCGAAGATTTCCGCCGGACGAGGGACGCGACGGCCGCGGAAATCCCCGCGGCAATCCCGTTGACTTCGCGCACGGGCCGCATGACGGCGCGCTTCACCGAATCGCCCGCTTGCTCCACCTGTTCGATAGTCGCATCTACCGAGTGGTCGATCTGTTCCAGGCGATCCTTTGCACGATCGCCCGCTTCATGCACAAGACCCGTGAGATGCTCCACTTCCTTACGTCCGGTCTTCGCGATCGCAGCCGCTTCCGTGGCGATCTCGGAAATGCGAGGGCGGACATCTTCCAGGATTTTGCCGGCCGTAGTCAGAATCGCGGTGGCCTGGTCTACGGCCGGCCCGACTTTCTGTATTACAGGTTCGACCTTTTCAATCACAGGCCCGATCTTGTCCACGACGGGGCCGGCTTTGCCCACTACGATTTCGGCTTTCTCAACCAGCGGGAAGGCCTTTTCCTGTATCTTTCGGACGGCCCGGTATAGCCCAATAGCAACCCCGACCTGCACCAGGAAAGCGATGCAGGCGAGCCCTACCGCCACGGCGACTACAATCCGAAAGATATCGTCCGGCATTTCGCGAATATCCTGACGCTGCTTAGTGGGCCATGCCTTCGGAAGGCGGATTCGGCTGGTTCACCGTGTCGCGATAGGCCTGACGGCCGGCTTCCATAGCGTCGGCAAGGTTGTCCTTTTGTCGGCCCAAAGCCTCTTTCCCCTTGTCCACCCATTCCGTCGCTGTTTGTTTGAACTCCCCGCTGCGCTGTTTCAGGTAATCGCTTCCTTCGCCCGCCTTGTTTTTGATGAAATCACGAGTCTCCTGACCCGACTTCGGCGCTAGCAACATCCCGATTCCAACGCCCACCCCAAGACCTAGTAGAAAGCTCGAAAGTCCGTTCTTGTCCATAGTCGTTTTCTCCTCGTAATCCGGTTCTTCCAATTTGCAGGGAAAGCAACAGGCTCAGCCATTTTTCAGTATACTCCCCATTAGAATTTTGAAACCGATGGAACGTAAAGCGCGCCGTTTGGATGATGAGGCACTGTGGTCCTACGCACTCAAGGTGCTGGGCGGGCGCGCGCACTCCGCCGGCGAATTGCGGGAGAAACTGCGCCGCCGTGCGGAGCGGGTCGCCGCCGTGGAAGAAGTGCTGGGGCGTCTGAAAGACCGCGGCTATCTGGATGACCGGCGTTTTGCGGAGAATTTTGCCGCCGCGCGCCTGGCCAACGAACGGCTCGGCCGCACGCGCGTGGTCCGGGACCTGCGGCAGCGCCGCGTCGCGCCTTCGCTCGCGGAGCACACGGTGCGCCAGGTTTATCAAGATGTGAACGAAGAGGCGCTCATCGAGGAGTGGGTGCGCCGCAAATACCGGCTGGCGCCGCGCGAAGGATTGTTCCGCGAAGACAAGGATATGGCGGCTGCCTACCGGCGGCTCCTGCGCGCGGGCTTCCGCGCCGGCGAAGTTGTGCGTGTGCTGAAGCGTTTCTCCAATAATCCCGAGCTGCTGGATTCGTTTGAGCCGCCCGAGGAACCGATTGAAGCGGAATAGGGATTTGAGCTAAAAAACAAACTTCAGCGCGACCTGGAGAATTCGCGGATCACCGGCCGAAAGGATGCGGCCGAAGTTTGGATTGTTGAGCGCCACCGTAGTGGTTATGAATCCTGCCGAGCCGGCCGCGGTGCCCGATCCGGAGAGCCCATTCGGCGGCCCCGGGTTCAAATGATTCGGAAGATTGAATGCCTCAAAACGGAGTTGCAGGCTCTTGGTTTCGGCAATGCGGAATGTACGCGTCAGGCCCATATCCACTTGGATCAACCCGGGCGCCGGAATGTTGTTCGCGCCGAGATTGCCATAAGTGCCGAGAGCCGGCTGCCCAAACGCCAGGATGTTGAGGTAATGGTCGTAGGGTTTGCCGGTTGTAAAGGGATCGGCCAATAGCTGATTGGGCCGTTCCAGCGCGGTCTGTCCGGTCAGCGCCTGATCGATGCCGCTGGTCACCGTGACATAGGGGCCGGTCTGCAACCGCACGATGGTGGAGACCTGCCAGTCGCTGGCAAACATCCGCAGAGTTGTCCCGGAAAACCGGGGCGTCGTGTACACGCCCGAGAGATTGAACACCTGCCGCCGGTCGCCCAGGGGGCAATTGGCGCGGTCAAGCCGGCGATTGAACGGGACCATAAAATTCGAGCCCGCAACCGCCAGCTCCGGATTGTGCAGATCGCTGATGCAGTGCGACCAGTTGTAGCTGGCAAGTACGGTCAGCCCTTTCGCGGCACGCCGCTGCACGGAAAGCAGCAAACCGTTGTACGAGGATGTTCCTCCGTCATCCAACTGCGAGATGCTGCCGTAATAGATGCCCTGAGCGGCATTCTGCAGATACAGCACGCGGCGCTGGTTCACGTTCGCCGTGGTGGAACAGGCCGCGCTGCCGCAGGTCCCAGGAATGAAAACGCCGGGGTTGGCCTGGTTACCGCCCCACAGGTGCACAATGTGGCTGCCTACGTAATTCGCGGCCACCAGCCAGTTCGCACCCAACTGGCGTTGGATGCTGAGATTCCACTGTTGCGAGTTGGTTGTCTTGGGCTGCAAAGGGAAATTCTCGTAGGATCCGAAGTTGATGAAGGGAGAATCCTTGCTGAGGGCCAGCGGATAAGGGTTGCCGCCGGGGATGCCTTGCCATGGGTCGGCAAAGCTCACCGGGAAATTCACGGTAGTTTGGTTTCCAAACGGTGGGCTCTGCGCGAATCCGATGTAGTTGTTGTGCGCCGGCAGGTCATAAAAGATTCCATAAGCTGCCCGGATAGAAGTGCGCCCATCGCCTTTGGGGTCCCATGCCAGCGCGAGGCGCGGCGCGAAATTATTCAACCTGTGATCGGCCACACCTTTCCCCGGATAGCCTGCATCCCCGGGGAAAATCAATCCGGCGGGAGCTTTGCTGTAGACCGTGCTCTTCACGCCCTGTGCAAACAAGGTGGGATCGAAGTGCGCGGTCCATCCGTATTTCGTGTAGAGCGGCAGATACGGGTCCCAACGTACCCCGGCATTGATCGTCAATCTCGCAGTAGCTTTCCAGGCATCCTGCACGTAGAATCCAACGTAATTCATCCGTGTATATGCGAGCGTGGTGGTCGCCTGAGTGAATGCCGAAGGTTTACCGACCAGAAAATCCGCCAGGCCCAGCCCAGTGACCTGTCCGTTGAACGTGAACGGGCCGGAAGCATTGAGTCCGGAAGAGGCGTTCAGCCACGAATGCACCCAATCGGCCCCAATTCCAATCTGATGGGATCCCCGCACCAGGCTCACGTCTTCGGAGAGCTGATATCCGGTCGTGTCGTACGTGCTGGGCGTTTCGTTGTTGGAAGCCAGGTTGAAACCATTCGTGATCGCCACCCTCACGAGTCCGGGAACGCCGTTCCAGATATGAATCCCCACGTCCGTCGGTGAGAATATATTGGGGTTCACTTTCGGAACCGCCGATCGCAGGCCTGTCGCGCGGAAACTGCTGACTGTTCCGGCGCCGATCAGGTACGTGTCGCCGATCACGAGTGATTGAACCTGGAAATCCAAATTGGCCGTGGAAGCGGCCAGCAGGTTGCCCGCGTCGTAGTCGGAAGGCTGCACGAAGCGGGCCTGCGTGTAACGTCCGAACAGCGAATGCTTCGAGCTCCATTGGTAATCGATGCGCGCCAGCGAATTGTAATCGTTACTGTTGGTCCTGCGCCCGAATTGAAATTGGCCGCATGGGTCGGTGGTTGTGGGAAAGCCCTTGTAAGTGACGATATTGAGGGCCGGCGCGGAGAATAACGTGGGTGAGATGCGGTTGCCGCTGAAGGGCGCGGCCAGGTTGATCTGGCGGCCGGCGGTATTGCATGCGGGCGCGGTGATTCCGGTGAAATCTCCCGCGAGCATCTGAGCCGTGGGAACGAAGGCCACATTGAGCGCCGGAGCTGTGCGTTGTATGGTGGTCTGCTGCCCGGCAAAGAAGAAAAGCTTATCCCGCTTGATGCGTCCGCCCAGCGTCCCTCCGAACTGATTGCGTTTGAGCGAATCGACAGCGGTCGCAAAGGCATTCCGGGCGTTCACGGCGCCGTTGCGCAGGAATTCGAAAACATCGCCGTGAAAGTCGTTCGTTCCCGACTTGGTCACGCCATTGACGGCAGCCGAAGAGTGATGGCCATATTGCGCGGGCAGAGCGCTGGTTTCGACTTTGAATTCCTGGAGAGCATCGGGAAAGGGGAGCGGGAGATTCAGATTGTTATACGGATCGTTGTGGCTCGCGCCATCCAGCGCGTAGGCCAGGCCGTTGGAGAGTCCGCCGGCTACCGAGATATCCACGGTAGGATAGTTGCGCACGCCGGAGTTTAGCCCCGCTCCGTTGACTTGCGTCGCCATACCGGTAAGAAAGATGAGATCGGTGGCTTGGCGTCCGTTGAGAGGCAGTTCCACCACCCGCTGGTTGTCGATGACCTGGCCGACGCCCGAGTTGCGAGTCTCCACGAGGTTCGCGTTCGCTTCCACCTGCACTTGCTCGCTGACTGCGCCGACTTTCAGCGAGACGTCGACGGCCGGATTGCTGCCGACCTGCAGGACGATGCCCGATTGAACATATTTACTGAAGCCTTCTTTCGTGACTTCCAGTTGGTAAGGTCCAACCGGAAGATTGGTCAGCACATAGACGCCATCGGCGCCGGTCACAGCGCTGCGGACTAAACCTGTGGCAGTCTGAGTGGCCTTCACGTCCGCGCCGGGAACGGCAAGGCCGCTCGAATCCTGCACCGTGCCCGTGATCTGCGCCGTAGAGATGGCTTGCGCCCAGGTTGTAGAGACAAACAGGATCGTGAGAACGAAAGTCTGTACGACTCGCACGAAAAGCCCCCTCTTGTTTGCGATTGAAGGGGAGTATATGCGGGTTGCGGGGCTTTGTCAAATCCACTAGACTAGCGGCCATGCAGCCAGACGATCAGGACGCTCCGCAGCTCTCGCGGCGCACGGTGTTGGCGAGCGCGACGCTCGTCCCAGTGGCCGCGCTCACGGCGGCGGCTCAAGCTCCGAGCACCGCGCTCTCCACCACGGAACGGCAGATTTTGGACGCCTTCGTAGACCGGCTGGTGCCCGCGGACGAGCTTGGGCCGGGCGCCCTCGCCTGCGGCGCCGCGAACTACATTGACCTCGCATTGGCAGATGCCTTAGCCGGCGAGAAAGCCACGCTCGCTGAAGGTCTGGCGGCCGTGGACGCGTTTGCGCGTACACAACATGGCATGCCCTTCCCGCAATTGACACCCGATCAGAAGGATGCCGTGCTTACCGAGATCGATGAGGGCCGGGCCACCGGCTTCACCAATCCGCGTGCGTTCTTTGCGCGCGTGCGGCGCCTCACCCTGGAAGGCATGTTCAGCGATCCGTACTACGGCGGCAACAAGAACTTCGCCGGCTGGGATCTGATCCGGTATCCCGGGCCGCGGCTGGCGGTCGCACCCGAAGAACAAAAAATGAGCGCACTCCCCAAGCCGCTCCATCAATCCGCTTACGGTTCTAAATTCAACCATGGCCATTAGCCTGAAACCCGTCGACGTGGCGGTAATCGGTTTGGGCGCGGCGGGCGGGATTGCGGTGTTGCCGCTGGCGCAGGCCGGTCTGAAAATCGCGGGAATCGAAGCCGGCGGTTGGATGGACGCGCGGACGTTCCGCCCCGACGAGATTCATAACAATGTGCGCGGGCTGGTGACCTCGGTTCCCAAAACGAAGAGTGAAGTGCCCACGGTGCGGGACAGCCCTTCCGCGGTGGCGCGCCGCGTGGGCAATCATCCGATGATGAACGCCATTGGCGGCACTTCCATCCACTACTGGGCCCAAAGCTGGCGGCTGAAGCCCTGGGACTTTCGGACACGGAGCGAAACGGTAAAACGTTACGGCGCTGGCGCGATTCCCGCGGGCTCGACTCTGGAAGACTGGCCTCTCACTTACGACGAACTGGAGCGCTATTACGATCAAGTGGAATACGAGATCGGCGTTTCCGGCAAAGCCGGCAACATTCAGGGCAGAATCGATCCGGCTGGCAACATCTTTGAAGGACCGCGGCAGCGAGAATATCCCATGCCGCCCCTGCGCGCGACCGAATTCACGGACCGCATGGCGCAAGCCGCGCACGAACTCGGCTGGCATCCATTCCGGCCGCCCGCGGCGATCAACACCCAGCCGTATCAGGGGCGCCCCGGCTGCGCCTATCACGGGTTTTGCGGCACCGGCGGCTGCCACATCGGCGCCAAGAATTCCACCGCGATCACCACCATTCCGGCTGCATTGAAGACGAAGAACCTGACGATCTTTGATCGGGCACAAGTGACCCGCATCGCAGCCGGAGACGACGGCCGTGTGACCGGCGTGAATTATCTGCGGGAAGGAAAGGAGTATTTTCAGCCCGCGCGCGTGGTGCTGCTGGCATCCTATACTTACGAAAACTCGCGGCTGCTGCTGCTTTCGAAATCGAAGGCTTGGCCGAATGGGCTCTCGAACAATCACGGACAGGTCGGAAAGCACTATTTCGCGCACTGGGGCACGCAAGGCGGCGGCGCGGTGGTGGCATTGTTTCCATTCGATATCAACGTGTTTTACGGGCTTCCGGCGCAAGGCACGGCGGTGGACGATTTCGGCGACGACAGCTTCGATCACACCGGTCTCGGCTTCATCGGCGGCACTACTCTGCACGTGCACACGGAGCTGCATCCCATCGAAGCGGCCGCCATGAATACCTTCGGACGCGCTCCCGGCTGGGGCGCGCGATGGAAGGCGTTCGTCCGCCAAAACGCGGCGCGCTGGACTGCGGCGTACCTCCAGACCTCTACGTTCCCATATGAGACCACGTTTCTGGATCTCGACCCGCAAGTGCGCGATCCGTTAGCCGACCCGGTTTGCCGCGTGACCACCAGTCCCCGGGAAAACGAACGCCGCTCGGTGGAATACGCGCAGAACAAAATGGAGCAGTGGTTCCGCGCGGCGGGCGCCATCGAAGTGATCAAAGCGCCGCCCACCGGTCCGGCGCTTTCCACGCACGCCTACGGCGGTACACGCATGGGCGACAACCCGGAAACCAATGTGGCCGACCGCTGGGGCTTTTCTCACGAAGCCCCGAACCTTGGCATTCTCGGCGCCTCCGTAATGGGAACGAGCGGAGCGCGCAACCCGACGTTGACTGTGCAAGCACTCGCCTGGCGTACGGCGGAACATCTGGTGAAGAGCTGGAAAACGATTGCAGGCTGAGCCGGGGCGGCAGCAGGGCCACGGTATCTGGAAACGCACTCGCGTCGCCTTTCTAACCATCGCGCGGCCGCATTCTGTCCGGGATCAACTGGCGGATTTCGCGCCGGTTCTGTTTCGTTGAAACCTTCGGCTGTTAATTAGAATCCGCTCGGGCGGATCCAGAAGCTTTCCTCCCAAACTTGCCCCGGAGGGAGCATCTGCAGCTCGCGGTACAGGCCTCGATGCGCCAGGTTCATGGCATCGGTAATGCCGGCCATCGGCTCGAAGCAGACGAAATTCGGACTTTGCGGCGGGTTTGCTCCTCCGCTGCGCGGCTGCGGTGAGAAAACCACGGCTGTGTTGTATTTGGGCCCAAACAACACTTCGATCTGCTGCGATTTTCCTTTGACCCTCATCAGTGCCCGGCCATCCGCATCGCGGACCAGATCGCTAAACACGTGGTCCAGGTCGTAGTCTTTGAGTGCAATTCGATCCGGGTCGGGGAACATGTCTGTAATGGGCGCCGTCACTCCAGTAGGAATCTTGTCGTTGTTCAGCAGCCATTGTTTCTTTGCGCCAATGCGGATCGTCCAGTCTTCGCGCGGCGAATCCGTAAGCTGGAAATAAGGATGGAATCCGATCGAGACGGGCATCGGCTCCGAGCTGAGATTGTGCAGGCGGACATTCACTTCCAGAACGCCAGCGGTGAGGCGATAAGTCAGTTGAATCGTGTGAGCGAAAGGAAATTGGGCCATCCAGGATGGCTCCCGGTAGAATTCCAGGCGGCTCGTCATCCAGGCAGCGTTGCTGTCGGCTTTGACTTCGGTCACTGTCCACTTATCGGTGGAGGAAAGGAAGCCGTGAATCGGATGCGCGCCGCGGACATTTCCCAAGTCCATGTTGAAGGCGTATCGTTTGCCGCCGGCGTAGAACGCCTGCTCATCCAGCCGGTTCGCCCACGGCCCCAGAAACGGAATGCCATTGAGACCGGGGCGGCTGCGGAAGGCGGCGATATCCGCGTAGGGGAAGCGGAGGATATTCTCTCCCTTTATCCGCAGCTCGAAGGCAACGTTGCCTACGCCGGGGACGATGGAGACGCGGGTCTGGTGAGCCGGATCCTCTAAATGGACTACCTCGTCATCGGCGCGCGCCGAGTACTGCGCCCTCGCCGAACAGACCAAGGCCAGGAACACGAAAGCGCGTGACAGTCTATCGAGCCACGTATTTGGCGACCAGGTCATCCAATCCCTTGGCAATGCCCGGCTCGGCACAGCCGGGTTTCAACCGGGAGCCCAGCACCTGGAAAGTATTATGCACGAACGAGGCGTCGTCCGCAGGTTATAGACTGCGTTAACTGCCCGTTACCACCCTAGCCGTAACGGCGGTAACGATCTTAAGCATGTGATAACAGCCTCTCCAGTCTAGTGATCATCTCCACGCTTAGATCTGCCGCGCGAGCCAGGTCATGGGAGGCTCCTTCGACGGGCAGCAAATCGGTGGCCGCCGGAATCAGCGCCATAGCATCGCGCAACTCTTCGGGAGAAGCGAAAGGGTCTCTCGTTCCGTGGACGAATAATACCGGAGTGCGTAATTGCGGGAAGAACGCGATCCGTTTGTTTTCAGGCTGGTCGGGCGGGTGCAGGGGATAAGAGAGCAGAAGCAAAGCGGAAGCTAACTCCGGCCGTTCCGCCGCGAGCATCGCGGATTGCCGCCCGCCGTAGGAATGGCCCCCAAGAAACACGCGGCCGCGGGAGACCTGCCGCGCCGCTTCTACACAGCGCGCGATCCCTTCCCGATCGCGGGCCGCCCCGGCGGGAAAGGGCGGCCCCTTTGGCCGCTGCTGCCGGAACGGCAGGTCATAGCGCAAAACGAGGTACCCTGCGCTTTCAAACGCGCGTGCCAGGCGGATCAGCAACGGCGTCTTGCAGTTGGCGCCCGCCCCGTGGGTCAGCAGCAGGACATGGCCGTTTTCGCTCTCCGGCCGATGTAATATGCCGCGAATTCCGGGGCTTTCAAAAGGTTCTTCCATGGGCTGTACCAGCGCTCACCCCGAGGGCGAGTTCAACCTTCGCGTGATCCCGGCGAGCATCGTGCGCGGAGCCAGGCGGCTGCTCCACATCATCCAGCGGTTGCGCCGGCCCGCAATCACCTCCGTCTTTCCGCTCATCATTGCCGTAAAGCCGATGCGCGCCACTTCGGATGCCTCCATGACCGGTCCGCGGAAGAGCACGGAGTCCTCGATGCCGGCGGCAGCCACAAAGCCTGTGCGGGTCGGTCCGGGACACAGCAGCGTGACAGTCACTCCGGTTCCTTGTGTTTCGTTGGCCAACGCTTCCGAGAACGAGCGGACGAACGCCTTGCTAGCGTAGTACATCGCCATGAACGGTCCCGGAACATAAGCAGCCGTGGAAGCGACATTCAGGATGCGTCCCGAGCGCCGAGCCAGCATCTGAGGTAGAAACAACTTGGTCAGATGGGCCAGAGCCACCATGTTCACCTGACCCAGTTTCCATTCCGTTTCCCAATCTGTCTCGGCGAATGCTCCGCGCACACCGAAGCCGGCGTTATTGATCAGGATCTCGACCGGTGTGTCGCGCAAGCGGTCGAAAATCGCCTGCGGTGCATCGGTTTCGGAGAGATCGGACACAAGCACCTGTGCCCGGTCCCCCCAGGGGCGTGCGAGTTCCTCGAGCGCCTGCCGATTGCGCGCCACAAGCAATACCCGGTAGCCGGCGGAGAAACACAATTTCGCCAACTCCGCGCCGATCCCGCTGGAGGCTCCCGTGATGAGCGCGGCGCCCGCGGCCATCGCTTATTCCTTTTTCTTGAGGAGCTGGTCGTTTTCGGCGATGAAGTGGCGGATATCGTCGGCCATGCCCAGCAGTTTCTCCCACTGCTCGCGGTAGAGGGTGACGGGAAAGCGTCCCAGCCCGTAAACGGAGAGCGCCCCTTTTTCACTGACCCGCAGCGACGTCTGCCCGCGTGGACGCTTCAGCGCTTCGTTCTCGGCGCGGAGGCGCTCGATTTCAGTTCTCATTTCGTCTTCGGTAGGCATGAGTGTTCCAGATTCAGTGATAGCACATTGACACTCGCATGTTACGCTGAAAATTCAACCTGGAAGATGCCGTTCGACGCCATTCTTTTCGATTTCGATGGCGTTCTCGTAGATAGTGAACCCATCCATTGCGATTGCTGGGCGCAGGTGCTGGCTCCGTTTGGAATTACGCTGAACTGGGGAGAATACCGGGACCGTTACCTCGGCATGGACGATCGCGAGATGATTCGGCGCCTGGCCGCGGAGGCCGATCCCCCGCTTGCTTGGGATGCCCTTTGGGCGCAGTATCCAAGGAAAAAGGAATTGTTTCAGCGGCGCATGGAGCAGCCGCCTTTTCCTGGGGGTTTGCTACCGCTGCTGGAGGGTTTGCAACGGAAATTCAAACTGGCGGTGGTGAGTTCCAGTGCGCGCAGCGAGATCGAACCGCCACTCATCGCCGGCGGTCTCCGCCACTATTTCAGCGCCCTGGTCACCGGGGGAGATGCACCGCGCCATAAGCCCGCGCCGGACCCTTACCTGCTCGCGGCCCGATTGGTGGACGCGCGCGTTCCACTGGTCGTCGAAGACTCTCCCGCCGGCATCGCCAGCGGACACGCCGCCGGCTTTGAGGTGCTGGCAGTCGGCAACGCTGCGGAAATGCCGCGGATCCTCCTCGATCGTCTCTCAGGCGGTCTTCCGGCTTGAGCCGCTTCGCCTGCGCCGTTGTGCCGCGCTGCGCGCCTGTTTGGAAAGAGCGCTGTGTGACGCCGCATTCCTTCCTTCACGCTTCAGCGCCGTCCGCACAGCTCGCGAGCGTTTTGCGGAAGGCTTGCGTTTGCCGGTGCCCGTCTGGCCTTTCGAATAGTCGCGTTTGGCCTGTTTGCGCGTGCGCTCCGAAGCCTGCTCCGCTGCAGGGGGAGCCAACGGCACTCCAGCCCGTCGTGCTTTGGACAGTCCGATAGCGATCGCCTGCTTGGTCGAGCGCGCACCGTGCTTGCCCTGGCGAATATGTTCCATTTCTTCCCGTACGAATTCGCCGGCCTGCGTAGTAGGGGCCTTGCCTTCCCGGGCATCCTGGCGTGCCCGTTCGATGGTTCGTTTCTCAGGCATACGTAAGCACATCGAGCACGATCTTGGCCAGCGTATGAAAATGTATTCTGGAACAATGGCGGGCAGAACGGCGAAATGGGCATTGGCTTTACTGGTTTCAGTCGCCAGGAGCCAGGGTCCGGCGCCGGTTTATATCAATGCTCCTTATGTCACCACACCCGAAGCTGTAGTCACCGCCATGCTTCGGTTAGCTGGCGTGAAGAGCAGCGACACAGTCTACGATCTCGGCTGCGGCGACGGCCGCATCGTGATTGCAGCGGCCAAAGAATTCGGCGCCCACGGAGTAGGCATCGACAATAACCCCGCCCGCATCGAAGAAGCCCGCCGGAATGCGCGCCAGGCGGGTGTCGAGACGTTGGTTAGATTTGAAGTCGCCGACCTGTTTGAGGCCGACATTCATAACGCCACGGTAGTCACGCTCTACCTTCTGCCGGACGTAAACCTGCGGTTGCGGCCCAAGCTGCTCCACGGTCTCAGAGCCGGCGCCCGCATCGTGTCGCACAGCTTCTCTATGGGCGATTGGCATCCGGAAAAGGACGTTGTGGTGGAGAGCAGCCACATCTACTTGTGGAAGATACCGGCGTTAAAAAACCGGTAGTAATTGAAATTACTGAATCTACTAGCTTTGTAAGGGTTATTCCCTGGAAGCGGCCGCTCGCTCCATGCGGCGCAAGATCCCGTCGGGTTCCTCGACAGCCGCCTCCGCGATGGCGTCGGCGCGGGCCTGCGAATCGGCCGTGGCATAAATGCGGAACTCGTCCGCATTACCCGAGGGGCGCAAGTGGGCCACTTCGTCATTCCGGAAACTGATACGAACACCATCGGTATAGTCGATGCCCGCAATTTCCGAAAATCCGCTATCCGCTGGAAAAAATGCGCGCAAGGCGGCTCGAATGGCTTCGAGTTCTTCACCGCCGCCGGTCTTCGGCGTGAAGTTCGCAAGTATCCGCAGGGCAGTGGCTCGTGGAAACTGGCGGATTAGCGCCGCGCGGCTGAATCGTTGCGGCAGCTCCCGAAACAGGCCGGTGACCGGGAGCCCTCTGGACTCCGCCGCAAACAACACGCCAAGAATCGGCAGGAAGGCGTCCCGCGTGGGCAGGGCCGAAAGGCATCTTCCATTCAGGTTGATCTCGGTCCCGGTGAGAAAGCCGCCGTTCGCTTCCCACCCGCAGACAGCATGCCGGCCTCGCTCGCGTGCGCTCTGCATCCCCGCGATCACATATGGCGACCCGATGCGCGTTTTTGGTTCGAGTACCCGGGCAAGCTTCCCGCGATCGATCGCATCATTCGAGCTGATGGGCACCACCACGGCATCGGCCTGCAAATACTCCGCCACGACCATTCCTACCAGATCGCCGCCGAAGAACTGCACCTTTCCGGAAGGCGCATCGAGTCCCAAGATAAGGGGCCGGTCGCTATCGCCATCGGTGGATACGACCGCGAAAATCGGGCCACGCTCGCGCGTCGCCTCATCCACCAGCTCCTGAACGGCCCCTATCTGCGCCGCGTCGATATTTTCGGTGTCAATGGGGACGAACTCGGCGCTGCGCCCGGCGGGAACCACTTCCGCGCCAAAGCCCTGCAGCAACTCCGCCAGCAGATCGCGTCCGACTGCCGAATGCTGATACACCAGCAAGCGCTTCCCATGCAAAGAGAGACCGGCGAAGAACTCGCGATAGCGCTGAAGATAACTCTCGGCGGCCGCCTGGCAAGGCGCGGGCAATTCGCGATGGCCGGACTTGAATAGCCCCCATGCGTCAAACGCCGATTCCGCGAAAGGCTGCCGGTAGATCTCATCGCGGACCTGCGCGACCATGCGGCCGACCGGCTCTTCGTGTTCCTTGAGCAGTTCGCCGATCGAGGTATTCGCTTTATAGCCATTGCGATCGAATGGAATGTGGCTTCCGGTGATCATGAGGCTGGCGCGATTGCGCGTTAACCCAAAGTGCGCCAGAGCCGGAGTTGGAATCGCGCCCAGATGGACAGGCAACATTCCGGCATCCGCGATGGCCGCCGCCGCGGCCTGCGCCAACTCTCCACGGCCTTGTTGCTCCGGGACATAAGCCGTCGAGCTGGGCCGAAGATCATGCGCATAATACACCTCCTCGCCCGGCGCGATTCCACCTAGGCCGCGCGGCAGAGCCTGCAAATAACGCAGCTCAGCGAGGACGTTGATGTAAATTTCGAGCTGCGTGAGATGAACCACCTCGCCGCGGCGGCCGCTGGTGCCGAATTGCAGCTCGCGCGGCTTATAGGCGAGATGCGCGAGCAGGCTCACTGAGAGCCCACCGGAAGGAACGTCCGCATTTCTCTAATATATGTCCCGCGCTACCCGCGTGCGCCATACCATAAGCAGCACGGCGCCAATCAGGATCAACGCGGTGCTTAATCCGGCCCAGATGCCGGATGCGCCCCAACCATACGGGAAACACAAGACATAGCTGATCGGAAGGCCGATCACCCAATAGCCCACCAGGTGCGCGACCATCGGGGAACGCGTGTCGCCCAGCCCGCGAAGCGCGCCCGTGGTCACTACCTGAAAACCGTCGAAGAGCTGGAACAGAGCCGCAATGCGCAGCAGCGTAGCGCCTCGAAGAATGACAGCGGTCTCGGAACTGTAGATTCGCACGATCCAGCGCGGGATCAGCCACAAGGCCAGCCCGCAGCTTCCCATGAATAGGGCGCCCAACAGCACCGCCGCCCAACCCGCCAGCGCGGCACCACGGAGGTCTTTGCGGCCGACGGCATGGCCGACCCGCACAGCGGCCGCCGCGCTGATCCCCAGAGGCACCATGAACGTCGTGCTGACAACGTTGACCGCTATGCTGTGCGCCGCCAGCGAGACTTCGTCCAGCCGTGCAGCCAGAACCGTAACCAGGCCGAACACCGCACCTTCAATGGCCATCTGTGCCGCGGCCGGCGCTCCCAATGAGATCAAGCGGCGCAAACGCACCATATCCGGCCGCCAGGAGATGCTCCACAAAAGCCATCCCGAAGCCCGCTCGTGCCAGATCGCCGTGCCGAACAGCACCATGGCCATGTAGGCGCGTGCAATGGTTGTAGACCAGCCCGAGCCCCGTAAGCCCAAAGCCGGCGCGCCCAGATGGCCATACATCAGGATCCAGTTTCCGGCAATGTTCACCAGGTTGGCAGTTACTAAGGTAAAGGTGACAGGCTTGACCAGGTTTACCGCTTGCAGGTACCGCCGGAACGCGGTGTAGAGCAGAAGTGGCAGCATGCTCCACAGCAGCGCGTTCAGATACGGCTCAAACTGCGCCAGAACGCTGGGGTTGGTCCCCAGCACCCGGATCAGAGGGATCAAAGCCCACAGGGCAAGCGCAAGCACGGGAGCGATTCCGAGCGCTAACCAGACGCCGTTCACGAGGGTCTTCCGGCAGTCGTGGGGATCGGCCGCGCCGAAGGACTGCGCGACCAGCGTATCCATTCCCAGCAGCACTCCGACACCGCAACTGGCAATGGGATAAAACAACATGTTGCCCAGAGTCCCGCCGCCAATCGCCGCCGCGCCCAAGCGCCCGGCCATGATCAGGTCGATCAGGCCTTGTGCCATCCAGCCCAGCTCCGCCAGGGCCAGGGGCCAGGCCAGTGCCCACATCGGACGCAGTTCCTTCCGAAAATTCTCCGTCGCCATCAAGAACCGGGTAATTCCCTCATCTCAGCACGTTTGCGTTGCCTGTCGAATTTTAGTACAATAAAACCTTAAAATATGAATCAACGGACTCATGACTCGTTTAGTCACTGGCAGGAGACCGGGTTTGCGCCTCCACTGCGGCCAAAAAACGATCCCCTCGATTCCGCGATTGCTTTTGAGCGGTACCGGCTGTCGGTAATCTCCCGCTGGCCCGATTCCGAAGAAAAGCGGGAGAGGGAACGCGCAGTAGAACTTATCTTAAGGCGATACGAAGCCGAACGAGAGTCCTGAGTACGGCGGTTTCTCCCCGCGCCGCCACCCCCGCCTTCAGGCCTTAGGATGAGCCTTGTCGTAGACCGCCATTAAGTCCGTAAGTGAAACCTGCGTATATTTCTGCGTGGTTGACAGACGGGCGTGCCCGAGCAGCTCCTGGATGGCGCGCAGATCGGCCCCGTCGGCCAGTAGATGTGTCGCATAGGCATGGCGCAGGCTGTGGGGATGAACAGAATCGTCCCCTGAAAGAAGCATGGCGTAAAGCTTTACGATGCCGTGTATCCCGCGTGTGCTCAACCGGCCGCCCCGATGGTTGAGAAAGACGCCGGGCTCATCGCGCACCACGGGCCGTCCGGCCAGGTAACGTTCCAGCGACTCGGCGGCCTTGCGAGGCAGCGGAACCTGGCGCTCCTTCCGCCCCTTGCCACGCACGAGCAGCCATCCCTGGGAGCGGTCGATATCTTCCAGGTTCAGGCCCGCGAGCTCGCTGACACGCAGCCCGCAGCCATAGAGAATCTCAAAGATGGCAGTGTCGCGCGCCGGATGCGGCCGCTCGATACGGCCTGCGCCGACGGCATCGATGAGCAGATTCGCCTGCTCCGCCGTCATGACGTCGGGTACCGTCTTGGGCGCCTTGGGAGTACGGACGAGCCGGGCCACGTTGACCGGCGCCACGCCCTCGCGCAACAGGAAGCCGAACAGGCCGCGGACAGCGGCGAGCTTGCGGCGGATCGTCACGGCCGACAGATTGTCGCGATATAAGCCGGCGAGCCATTCGCGCAAAATCAGTACGTCGATGGCTTGCGGTTCCGGGGGTTCGAGTTCCGGAGGCGAGAGATAGCCGAGGAACTGGCGCAGGTCTGCTTCATAGGCGCGAATGCTGTGAGCGGAGTTGCCCCGGCGCGCCAGTTCGGCCAGGTACCGGTCGATCTGGCGCGCGAGCTCAGACATAGGCGTGGCGATATGCGTCTAGAGCTTCGAGCGCGCGGCGGCAGACAGATTCGTGACGCACCTTCCGGTCGCGGATTGGCGTGGAGGGCGGCGGCAGCAGGTCGAAGGTAATATTAGCCGGCTGATAATCGGCCGGGTCGGCGCCCGAAACATAGTGACAGAGCGAGCCGAGCGCCGTTTCGCGCGGAAGCGGCCTCGGCTCCTCCCCGGCGGCCAGGGCTGCTGCGTGGATTCCGGCCATCAACCCGGTCGCGATGGCCTCCACATAACCTTCGACTCCGGAGATCTGGCCTGCGAAAAACAGCTCGGGCCGGCTGCGCAACGCGAGCGTCGGAGTCAGTAGCGCCGGCGCATTGATATACGTGTTCCGATGGATCTGGCCAAACCTCAGGAATTCCGCGTTCTGCAGCCCCGGAATCATACGCAGGATCCGAGCCTGTTCGGCGAACCTGAGGTGATTCTGAAAACCGACCAGGTTGAAACTGGCGGCCCGCAGATTTTCCTGCCGCAGTTGCACGGCTGCGTAAGGCCGCTTTCCGGTGCGCGCGTCGATGAGTCCCATAGGCTTCATGGGCCCGAAGCGCAAGGTTTCGCGCCCGCGGCGCGCCAGTTCTTCAATCGGCAGGCAGGCTTCGAAAAACGGCGTGGCGTCTTCGGGAATATGCGCCGGGACTGCCTGTGCTTCGAGCAGCGCGTCCACAAAGGCTTCATATTGGTCCCGATCCAGAGGGCAGTTGAGATAATCGTCAGTTCCTGAACTGGATTTGCCGTAGCGCGAAGCCCAGAACGCGATGCCGGTATCGACCGATTCGGCATCCACAATGGGGCTGATGCTGTCGTAGAAGTAGAGGCGATCCGACCCGGTGAGGCGCGCGATCTCCTGCGCCAGTGCCTCGCCGGTGAGTGGTCCGGTAGCAACAATGACGATGCCCTCGGGAACGCTCCGGATCTCCTCACGGCGCACTTCGATCAACGGTTCGGAGCAAACGGCTTCGGTTACCCCTCCCGCGAAAACGTCGCGGTCCACAGTCAGCGCGTGGCCTCCCGGAACACGAGCCGCTGCCGCCGCATGCAGCAGCAGCGAATCCAGGCGCCGCAATTCCTCTTTCAGAAGCCACGATGCGGTCCATTCCTGTTCGGATTTCAGCGAATTGCTGCAAACCAGTTCCGAAAAGAGCGCGGTCTGGTGCGCGGGTGTGCGCCGCGCCGGACGCATTTCGTAGAGCGCTACGCGCAAGCCCCGGCGCGCGATCTGCCATGCCGCCTCGCTGCCGGCCAAGCCTCCGCCGATCACATGAATCGGTTCGCCCAATGTCACCTGCCCTTTCCAGGATAACTATACTGGCAAGAAGGGGCATTCATGACGGAGAACGATCGCCTGTTTCTGGATTTCTCGGTGCGGAAGCTCAATGAACTCGTCGCCCGCATCGGCACGTGCCTGGAACAACTAACTGACGAGCAGGTGTGGGCGCGCGGCGCCGAAAACGAGAATGCCATAGGCAACCTCGTGCTGCACCTTTGTGGGAATGTCCGGCAGTGGATTATCGCCAGCCTGGCGGATCAGCCCGACTTGCGCCAGCGCGACGCGGAATTCGCCGCTCGCGGCGGGGCCTCCAGGCGCGAGTTGCAGGAGCGATTGCAAGCGACGGTCAAGGAGGCGGCCGCAATTATCAGCGACCTGCCGGCGGAGAATCTTGCGGCGCGGCGCGTCATTCAAGGCTACGATGGATCGGTCCTCGAGGCGATCTATCACGTCGTAGAGC
This sequence comes from Terriglobia bacterium, assembly GCA_003175985.1. Taxonomy (GTDB): domain Bacteria; phylum Acidobacteriota; class Terriglobia; order Bryobacterales; family Bryobacteraceae; genus PSRJ01. The sequence goes on along the minus strand of PSRJ01000149.1, from coordinate 17,890 downwards.
ATTTCTCCATGCACGCCGGTCAGATTATCTTCGCGACCAAGATGATGACCGGCAGCGATCTGGGCTTCTATCGCCACTTGCAAAGCGGGGCCGCACACGGGAAGGCGACACCCTAGCGGTATGTCCACTCCCGGAGAGAAGTTTCAACAATTGGTGAGTCTGATGGCCCGCCTGAGGGCGCCCGGCGGCTGCCCCTGGGATCGCGAGCAGACCTTCGACACGATCAAGCCGTACACGCTTGAAGAGACGTATGAAGTGCTGGACGCCATCGACCGCCATGACTGGAACGAAGTAGCGGAAGAACTGGGCGATCTCCTCCTACAGGTCGTCTTCTATGCTCAGATGGCCGAGGAGGAGAAACTTTTCAGCATCGGCGACTCTCTCGATGCCATCAATCAGAAACTGATTCGCCGGCATCCGCACGTATTCGGCAATGGCTCCGCGGAATCGGCAGGCGATGTGAAACGCATCTGGGGGGAAATCAAGGCCGCCGAAAAGAAAGATAAAGGCAAGGCGGAAAGCGGCCTGCTCGATTCCGTTCCCCGCGCCATGCCGGCCCTGGTGGAAGCGCAGCAGGTCTCTTCGCGCGCCGCCGGGGCCGGCTTCGATTGGGAAACCGCCGAACAGGTGATCGGCAAACTCCACGAGGAACTCGCCGAACTCGATGAGGCGCGCCGGAACGCCTCCCAGGCCGAACTGGAAGGCGAGATCGGCGACCTGCTGTTTGTCCTCGTGAATCTGGCCCGTTTCGTCAAAGTCGATCCCGAGCAGGCTCTGCGGCGCACAAACGCCAAGTTCCGTGAGCGGTTCGCTTATATTGAGCGCAAACTAGGCGAACGCGGCCGGAAGCTCGAGGATTCCAACATCGCTGAAATGGAGGAATTGTGGCAGGAAGCGAAACGGTGATCGAGGTACGCCAACTTTTCGCTCTTGCCGAATTCTCCGAGGCTCTGAAGTTACAGCAGCAGATCTGGGGATTCGCCGATAGCGAACTGTTGCCGCTGCGCTTGTTCGTGGTGGCCAGCCGGATCGGCGGGCACGTCTTCGGCGCCTATCATGGCGGAGCGATGGTGGGCTTCTGCCTGGGAGTCCCCGGTCTCAAACCCGATGGCCGCCCATACCTTCACAGCCACATGCTGGGTGTGCTGCCGGGGTACCGGAATACGGGTGTAGGCCGCAGCCTGAAGCTACGCCAGCGCGACGATGTGCTCGCCCGCGGGCTCGACCTCATCGAGTGGACTTTCGACCCTCTGGAAATCAAGAACGCGTTTTTCAATATCGAGCGCCTTGGGGCCATCGTACGCCGCTACGTGGAAAATGAGTACGGATCCACTTCCAGCCACTTGCACGGCGGCTTGCCCACGGACCGCTGCGTCGCCGAATGGTGGATCGCCTCGCCGCGTGTCGAAATGATTCTGGCCGGCGAACGGCCCGTGCTACACACTGAAGACCGCATTACGGTTCCCGCGGAGATGGATCGCCTGCGGCGGGAGAATTCCCAAAAAGCGCGAGAGATCCAGTGCGCCAACGCCGGGCGCTTCCAGGACTGCTTCGCCCGCGGTCTTGCGGTAACCGGCTTCGAGCGCGTCTCCTCCGGAGAAGCCTATCTCCTGGAGCCGTGGAAATGAGAATCGAACGCATCACGTTGCGCCAGATTCGCATGCCACTGGTGCATTTCTTCGAAACCAGCTTCGGGCGCACTACTACGCGCGACATCATCCTGGTGGAAGCGCAAGGCGAAGGAATGTCCGGCTGGGGAGAGGTGACCGCAGGCGAAAACCCGTTCTACAACGAGGAGTGGACCGCGGCGGCGTGGCTGATTCTGCGGGAGTATGTCGCGCCGCGCGTTCTCGGCCGGCCGCTCGCCGGCGCGCACGAAGTGGGACGGCTCAGTGAACATATACGCGGCCACCAGATGGCGCGGGGCGGCCTGGAAGCCGCCGCCTGGGATCTGGAAGCGCGCCGGGAAGGGGTCCCTCTGTGGAAGAAGATTGGCGGCGGAGCCCGCCGCGAGATTCCTTGTGGCGTCTCGATCGGTATCCAAAACACCGTCGCGGAATTGTTGGAGACCATCGAGCGAGAACTGGCGGCCGGCTACCAGCGCATCAAGATCAAAATCAAACCGGGCTGGGATATCGACGTGGTCCGGCAGGTACGCGAGCGGTTTCCGGCGATCAAACTGATGGCCGACGCCAATTCGGCGTATACCCTGGCCGATGCAGAACATCTCCGGCGCCTGGATGAGTTTTACCTGATGATGATCGAGCAGCCGCTCAGTCACGACGATATCATCGACCACGCCGAATTGCAGTCGAAGCTTGCTACGCCGCTCTGTCTCGATGAATGTATCCGCACCGCGCACCATGTAGAACAGGCAGTTCGGCTGCGCGCCTGCGGCATCATCAATATCAAGCTGGGGCGCGTCGGCGGATTCGGCGAAGCGCGCCGGGTCCACGGCGCCGCGCAGGCCGCCGGCATTCCCGTGTGGTGCGGCGGCATGTTGGAATCGGGCGTGGGACGCGCGCACAATATCGCGCTCGCCACGCTGCCCGATTTCGTCCTGCCGGGCGATGTTTCGGCAAGCCGCCGCTACTGGGAGCGCGATATCATTCACCCGCCCGTCGAGGTCACGCCGCACGGCACAATCGCCATTCGCGATACGCCGGGGTTCGGGTACGATCTCGATACCGGCTATATCCGCCATCTCACGGTTCGCGAGGAGTGCCTGGGTTGAGCGGGTTTCGTTCACTGCTGCGGAACAACGCCAGTTACCGCTACACCTGGATCGGACAGGTGGTAAGCGAGATCGGGGACCATTTCAACAACATCGCCGTCTTCAGCCTGGTGTTGGGCAATACACGGTCGGGCCTTGCGGTCAGCGGCGTGCTGCTCTCGCGAGCCGTCCCCGCCATGCTCGCCGGACCGCTGGCGGGCGTTCTGCTCGATCGCATGGACCGTAAGCGCGTGATGATCGCCAGCGATCTCATCCGCGGCGTTGTCGCCGCCGGCTTCATCTTCACCGTGCACCGCCCCGATACGTGGCTCGTCTATGTGCTGAGCGCCTTGCTGATGGCGGCGTCACCTTTCTTCACCAGCGGGCGTTCGTCGATCCTTCCGGCAATCGCCACCCGCGGCGAATTGCACACGGCCAATTCCCTCACTCAGACCACGCAATGGACCACTCTGACCCTCGGCACCCTGGCGGGCGGCGTCAGCGTGGCGCAGTTCGGCTACGAGTGGGCGTTCGCCGGCAACGCGCTCTCGTTTCTGATTTCGGCCTTGTGCATTTCGCGGTTGTTCCTGCCGGGCCGCGGCTTCCGCGCCGAGCGCCGCGCCCTGACCGAGGCGGAAGTGGTGCGCCCCTGGCATGAATACAAGGAAGGCTTGCGGTATATGCGGGCACATCCCCTCATTCTGGGCATCGGGTTAATCGGCGTGGGCTGGGCGACCGGCGGAGGCGCCGCGCAGATTCTCTTCAGCGTTTTCGGCGAGCTCGTGTTCAACCGCGGTCCCCAGGGCATCGGCATGATCTGGTCCGCGGCAGGCGTCGGATTGCTGTGCGGCGCGGCGGTGGCCTACCAGCTTGGCCGGCGCCTCGGTTTTGAGGCCTATAAGCGCACCATTGTGATCTGCTACATCATCCATGGCGGATCGTATATCGTCTTCAGCCAGATGCGTAGTTTCGGCGGAGCGCTGGTGTTCATCGGTCTTTCCCGCGCGGCCGTGGGCGTGAGTTCTATCCTGAATATGTCCCAATTGTTGCGGCACGTTTCCGATTCCTTTCGCGGCCGTGTATTCGCTACCAATGAATCGATGCAGTGGTCCGTTATGATGATCTCGATGACGCTTGCGGGCGTGGCCTCGCAAACCTGGAACCCGCGGACTATCGGCGCGATCGCCGGCGCGCTCAGCTCCACCACCGCGATCTTTTGGGGCTGGGCCCACGTGACCGGCCGTCTGCCGGAGCCGCCGCGCGAAGGTGTGCTTCCGGAGGAGGTCGAAGTGCATGGCGACCCCGCCGTTTAGCCTGGCCGGGAAAACCATCCTGGTCACCGGCGCGGCCAAGCGCATCGGGCGCGGAATTGCGCTGCGGCTCGCCGCGGAGGGCGCTCAGGTCGCCATCCATTACCACAACTCGGAGGCCGACGCGCGTCGCACGGCCGCGGAATGCAGCGGCGCTCCGCTGTTTCGCGCCGATCTCGCCAGTGTCGCGGAAATCAAGGCCATGTTCGCCCAGGTCGAACAGCAACTTGGCAGGCTCGATGGCCTCGTGAACAACGCCGCCCGCTTCACCAGGTTCGATCCGCTGGAGCTGACCGAGAAGGATTGGGATTTCATCCACTCGGTGAACTTAAAGGCCGTGTTTTTCTGCTGCCAGCAGGGTGCGCGCCTGATGAAGAAGTCGGGCGGTGGCCGCATCGTGAATATCAGCTCGTTGGGCGGCATCCGCCCCTGGGCGGAGCACGCGCATTATTGCGCGTCCAAGGCCGGGGTCATCATGCTTACTCGCGCGCTCGCCAAGGCCTTTGCTCCCCACATTACGGTGAATTCCGTAGCCCCTGGGGTAATTCCTTTCGAGGATATCGATGAACGCGGCCGCCAGTTGATCGAAGTCACTCCCGCGGGGCGGGGAGGTACGCCCGGCGAGATCGCCGACGCCGTGGCTTACTTCCTGAAGGCTTCCGAATTCATCACCGGACAGGTACTTGCCGTCGATGGCGGCCTCAGCCAGCGCTGAATGTGTAACGAATCGTACTTTGCGATTTCGGTTCACCGCATCTTATTCTGAAGGAGTGCTGTTAACAAAGTTGTGATTATTGTTCGGAGGAAATAGTCGATGAAACGGCATTTGATGAAATTTGTAATCGCGCTGAGCGCGGCCGCCGCGGCCCAAGCTCAGGCTCCGGTGATCACCGATGTCCAGGATGCCGGCAGCTATACGGCGGTCATTGCGCAGGGCAGTGTTTTCGTCGTAAAAGGGACCAATCTCGCTACCAGTAGTGTTTTCGCCACGGCGCCTTATCCCACCGTGCTGGGCGGGGTCAGTATTACATTCACTCCCGTCGGCGGAGGCGCATCGGTAACGGCCTTGATGGTTTATACGTTCCGCGACGGCAGTGTTACGCAGTTGGCGGCCTTATTGCCAGCCGGCACGGCGGCCGGCGACTATAACGTAGTAGTACGCACCGGCGCGGGCGCGAGCGCTGCTTTCACCGTGACCGTAGTAGTGCGGAAATTCGGCATTATCACGGTTCCGGGGTCGGGAGCCGGGCGTGCTGTCATCCTGAATGTCTTGCCGGATGGCAAAGTTGCAGTGAACCGCTTCACGTCCGGGTCTCTCACCTATCAAGGGACGGTCTATGCCTACGGCCCAGCTTATCCTGGGCAAACTGTTATCACTTTTGGTACTGGTCTAGGTGGCACCGTGACCGATTCGACCGTGGTCATCATCGGAGGCCAGGAAGTAAAGCCGCTCTATGCCGGCCCTTCCGATCCGCAATACCCCGGATTGGACCAGATCAACGTAACCCTCCCCGCAAACGTGCAGACCGGCTGCTATGTGCCGTTCATTGTACGGGTCGGCACACAGATCAGCAACGCGACCACGATTTCCATTGCGCCGAATTCATCGGCAACGGCCTGCGTCGATCCGGTGTTAACGCCGGACCAGCTCACCAGCCTCGATCGCGGCGGCACACTCAGCCGCTCGTGGTTCTACCTCAGCAGCAACAACACCACAATCAATTTAAGCTCCGTGGTGCCTACGTTGAAGGACCCGCTGCCCGCACGTAACGAATCGGCTACCGGCGCCTTCGCACAGATTACGGCCGACAATTTGGCTGACGCGAACGCCTTCTTCGCTCCTTCGGGGACCTGCCAGGTATTCCATCGAGTGGGCGGTGCGCTCGCCGTGCTAATCCCGAATACGACGCTCCTGGATGCCGGTACCGTGACGCTGAACGGACCGAATGTCACTAATCAGGCATTCACGGAAGACGCCACCCATCTCTACAATCTGAACCTGGGAACGGCGGTCACTCTTCCGGCCGGCGTTACGCTGCCACCGATCATAGCCCAGCAATTCACGAGCACGCCTAAGATTACGACGGGGACTTACTCAATCTCCGGTGCGGGCGGCAAGGATGTGGGCAAGTTCGGGCCTGCGAGCGTGACTATCCCGTCGCCATTGACTCTCGCTAATCCGCTTCCGGCATCCATACCGCGAGCTCAGAATCTGACCATCTCGTGGACTGGCGGAGGCACCAACCCGGTACAGATCATCGGTGCGTCGGGCGGTCCCGCCGCGGATAGCACTCAGGCCAACCCCTCCTTCAATTCTCAGGTGTTCGTTTGTACGACTACTGCCGATAAAGGTTCGTTCACCGTACCGGCGAGCATCCTGGCGCAATTGCCCGCTACCCCGCCCCTGGGGCCGGCGGCTGCCAATGGACTCGGGTTCATCTCCGTGGCGATGACCACTCCGGTACCCGCCAACGGAAACTTTACCGCGCCGTTAACCGCCGGTGGTACGATCCCCGGATCGTTCGTCGGCAGTATCGGCTTCACCGCGAACACGACGTACCAGTAAGAATTGCCCGCCTTGGGCCAACCGCTCCCTGACGGTCGCGGCTCAGAAACATTCGCAGCCACGTGCGAATGTTTCTGAGCCGCGCGCGTAGCAGCGGTCGCCGGCCTCTCTTCCGCAGCCGTCAAACCTCGAACACAACCACAGCCAGCCCGAGGTGAATCTCGTCGCCGGGCTCGAGTTTCGTTCCACGTGCATTCCGGTGCACGGCCTGGCTCATTCCGTCGCGCACAATCCAGGTGCCACAGTCGGCCCCGCCCAGCGGGTACCATCGATCGTTAAACAGCCGGTACTCGCCGCTTGCCTTATCGAAGGTGATGTGCGCGTGTTCGCGGGAAACCGATCGATTGACCTCGGTGTCTTCGGCAAACGCCAGATCGTTGCGCCGGAACAGTCCCTCCGAGCGGAATACGTCTACCACTCGACCGATATTGATGCGGCTCTTGGTCAGGCGGAGGGCCCCGACGTTGGCCGTTCCTTCCCGCACCACTAGCTGCGCCGCCCCCGTAGCGCCGCCGGCGCGTTCCTGCAAATCGGCCTCCACCTTCAGCCATTGCTCTCCGCGCTGCGGCAGCCCGCCTGTTACTTCGATCTCGACGCGCAGATTCTCGGGATAGCGGCACCCTGCATTGACCAGAGCCTGGCGCACTTCCTGCTCCAGGTATTTGCGGAAGAATCGGCCGCCGAATACCGCGCAGCGGCTTTCCTCCACGCCGCGCAAGCGCACGCGCAGCAGGTCGAACGGAAAAACTTTGCGGCCGCCCGAGCGGTAACTCTTATCGCGAACCTGATCGAGCACGGCCAGGCGAATCTCCGCCAATTCCGGCGGTTCCTCCGGGCTCGGACTGCTCGTCAGAGGCGCTTCCAGCAGCGTGCGCCCCCACTTTTCCAGAAATTCCGTCAGATTCATGGCAATAGTCCCAATTGCTTCGCCGCCTCCATAACGTCCCGCGCAATCGGCGCCGCGGCACGCGCGCCATACCCGCCGTGCTCCACCACCACCGCGAACGCCAGCCGTTTCGCGGCGTCCCCGTCAAATGGGGCGAATCCGGTGAACCACGCGTGCGGTAGTCCCTCGTCCATCTGTGCCGTTCCGGTCTTACCCGCGAAACTGATTTCGGAACCGGCCATAGGCCGACGCGCCGTCCCTTCCGTCACCACGCGCCGCATCGCGCCGGCGAGGAATGCCGCCTGGGCGGGCGCGATCACCTCGCGCGGCGCATCGGTCCGATCGTTGCTTTCATCGGCGATCCACCGCCCTTCGGGCATCCGTCCTCCGGCCGCGATGGTCGCGGCGACGCGGGCCATCTTGAAGGGCGACATCACCACGGGGCCCTGGCCGTACGCCGCGAACGGCAGCATTTTGCGGAGCTCGTTTTCTTCTCCAGTAGAGATCCCCAGCAGCGCCGCCGTTTCTGCCAACGCTTTCGATCCCACCTCGTGGACGCCCAATTGTGCGAAATACGCGTTGCAGGAAACTGCAATCGCGCGTTCCATGTCCAGCGTCCCGTGCGCGCTGTCGCCGATGTCATCTTTGATTGCTCGATTCCATCCCGGAATCGTGTTGCCTACGCGCCCGTCCGGCAAGCGCCGGCAGAAAAATGTGCGGTTTCGCAGCGCCGGGTCCTTCCGCAGGGCCGCCATCGCAGTCACCAGCTTGAACGTCGAACCCGGAGGATAGAGCCCGTACCGGGCGCGGTCTAACGATTCGCCGGGCGCGGTGTTTACCATGGCCAGCACGCCACCCGTCGCCGCGTCCATCACCACCAGCGCGCCTTTCTCCGCCCGCGCGGCCTGCAATTGCCGGTCGAGAATCTCCTGCGCCCGCAACTGCAGGCGGATATCCAGCGTCAGGTGTACATTGCGATCGCGCGCCAGCACGCGGGCGATGGCCGGATTCCCCGGCTGGTGCCGGTACCGCACCAGGCCCGCCAGTTCCCTGTATTCGTAGCCCTGTAGCTTGGCATTGGAATCGTGTTCCACGAGAGATGCGTTGCTGGCGTGAAAATTCTCGCCCGTCCGGAGATCGCCGACTACCTGCGCGACAGCCGCGCCAAAGGGATAATGTCTCGTGTCGAACCGCGATGCCGCACGGTCGATTGAAATTCCCAGCGCTTGATATTCGGCCCGGCGCCGCTCCAGTTCCGCCCAGTCGCTCGTCGCCAGCGGAAGCCCGTTCCGGTCGTAGATGCCGCCTCGAGGAATCTCGCGTGCGATCGAGTTCATGCGCGGATTGTGTTGCGGCCGCTTCACGCCATCCGCTTCAAATGTGTGCGCATCGCGCGCCAGGTAATCCCCGTCCTGAACAATCTGGTAACGCGCCGCCATCACCAGCAGCACCACTGCCGCTGCCGCCAGCGCTGGTTTGATCCATTTCGTGGAGCCGCGCAAAATCTCTTGCGGCTCGCCTTCTCCACGGTCCGCGGATATCGACGCCAGCAGCGCACACACCAGAAAGTTCGCCAGCATCGCTGTATTTCCGGAGCTCAGAAACGGCGAAACCACGCCCGAAAGCGGCAGCGCGCCCAGCACTCCTGCGCTGATCAGCAGCATCTCGAAGGCGATCAAACTCCCCAAGCCCAAAGCCAGGAAAAAGCCGTAATGCGTCCCCGCGTGTGCCGCCGTACGAAGCGCGCGCGAGATGAGAAACCCGAAGAGCGCAAAAACGGCGGCGACTCCGGTGAAGCCCCACTCCTCGCCGATCGCCGGTAGCACCAGATCCGTATTTCCGGTGGGAATCATTTCCGGGTCGCCCCAGCCCGGCCCCGACCCGGTTGGCCCTCCAGTAGAGAAAGCCCATAACGCGTGCGCCAGTTGGTCTCCGCCGCGCACATCGTTGTCCCAGGGCGCCAGCCACATGTTGATCCGCTCCACTACTGTGGGTGGCTTCCCCAACTGATATCCCACAGCTACGGAGGCCACCATGAGAAGCAGCCCCGCCAACGCCAGACCGGCCCGGCCGCGCGCCACGCCGAACATGGCAAGGAACACAAAGAAGGTCACCAGCGCCGGCCCCAGGTCTTTGAGCGCAAAAAACAGGACCAGCGACACGCCCACGGCGCAGAGCACCGGAATCCAATGCTCGAATCGGGGTACTCCGATCTTCCGCCAGAATTTCGGTAGAAGCCGCTTCTCGCGCAAATCGCGCAGCCGTTCCCAATTTCGCGTGAAGTAACCCGCCAGGAACAGCACAATGAGAATCTTGATCGCCTCGACCGGCTGGAACGGCCCCAGGTTCACCTTCACGTCGCTCCCGGCCGGTCCCTTGCCGAAACGCAATAACAAGACAAACAGGCCCATCGCGCCCCACAGCGGTGTATAGCACCAATCGGTCAGGCGGCGATAGTCGAATGCCGCGATTGCGGGCAGCGCCAGCAGCAGGCATCCGAGAAAGACACCGAGAGCAAATTTCTGGAATTCAAGCGTGTCGCGCAGCGGATCGCGCAGGCTGCACATCAGAGTCAGCCCAATCCCGCTCAGCAGATGCAGCGCCGGCAGATACGACCGGTCGCCGCGAAAACCGCCAATACGCCAGACTAAGATCACCAGGTAGAAACCGGCGAAATACAATCCCACCCAGCGGAAGAACTCTCTCCGGAATTCCTGCGGCGTGCGCGCCACCGTGAGCGGCTTCAATTGCGCGAACACCCGCCGTGACAAATGCCGCGCCATGGCGCCGACGTTTCTCAAAGGACGCGCGGCCGCCACGGCCTGAAAAAGCTGCTGCGCCAGTTCGCGGCGATGCGGCGCGGAATCGAACAGAGGCTCGAGTTGTTCCGGGCCGGATACCGTATTGAGGTTCACCAGCCCGCCTTCGCGAAGCCGGGTTTCGGCATCGGCAAAATTTCGCGACTTCCCCACATAAACCATGGCCAGAGCCGCCGCTACCAGCAAAGAAGCACCGATGAGCCAAACGGAGCCGCCTCGCGGCTTGGCCCGTTCTTTTACGGCGAGTACGGCGGGAGTAGCGCCCGAAGATGTCCAACTTTTGGTCACCGCCAACGGACTGCCCTCCGCACCTTCCGAACTACTGGCCTGTGGATCGAATCGAGCTCCCGCAGATGCGCATCTGCCTGATCAAACCCGGGAATGCGTTGATAGGCGCTGCGTGCGCTGCGCGCGTCCTCTTCCGCCTCATCCCACTGCCGGCCAGCCGCTTCGCGGAGAGCCCGGAAACGGTAGGCGTCTCCTTGTTCCTCGATTTCACGCCGCCCCGGCATCGCGCCCAGCCGCTCCGCGGTGGCGAACTCAGTCATGGCCTGGTTGAGATCCGGCAGCGAGTAGACATAGAGACGCGCCAGGGCCAGGTGCGGCGCGGGGTCGCGCGGTAACCGCAGCGCCGCATTGGTGAACTGATCGCGCGCTCGCATCCGCATTTCCGTGGCGCCGCTCTCGGAATACCTTCCACCTACCAGCCGTTCGAGAACGGCATAGCCGCGGCTCAAGGCCAGCTTGCCCAGAGTGGCTTCATCGGCGTGGCCCAGTTCCACTGCCCGCTCCAGACACACCTCGGCCTTTTGCCAATCGAAATTGCGCAGCGAGGGATCCGAGCTGTTCTGATACGCCTCGAGAACCCGGTCCGCCGCCGCCACATACAACATAGGGAGCATCAAATCGGGAGGGCTGGCCGCGGCCGGCACGCTGCGATTGGCCGCCAGTGTTTGAAACGCGTAGCTGCCGCCGATCCACAGCGCCATGCCCGCCAGGAACCATGCCGCCGCGCTACCGATCTTGACGTGCATATGCGCGCGCTTCACGGTGCGCGTGGCCCGCCGCAAATATTCGCGCGCCGCTTCCAGCGTGTGGTTGGCGCTCCAGGCTGCGCGCCGCTCTAATTCGGCCTGTGTCGGCCGGTGCTCGAGAAAAGCCTGCAAGTCCGCTTGAAACTCGCGCGCCGAGCCGTATCGCTTCTGCGGAACCGGCGCCAGCGCCTTGCTCACGATTGCCCGCAACCCCCTCGGGCAGGACGCCGGCAGCGCGCGCGGCGGCCGTCCGGATCGGATCAGGCTCTCCAGCTTGCGCGTGCTCTCGGCCTGATAGGGCGGCACACCCGCCAGCATCTCGTAAATCGTAGCGCCGACCGCCCACAGGTCCGATTGCTGGTCTACCTCCGAGCGCGTCAGCCGTTCCGGTGAACAATAGCCCGGGCTGCCGAAGTTGTGGACCGTGGCGGCACAATCCGCCCGCAGCGTCTTGGCAATCCCGAAGTCCAGCAGCCGCACAGTGTCGTTGTGGCCCAGATGAATGTTCGATGGCTTGATATCGCCATGGACTACTGCCGATTGCCACGAATGAAACTTGGCGAGCTGCTCGCAGATTTCCAGCCCGATCGTCGCCGCGCGGTAAGGATCGATGGCGCTCTCCGCCGCCAGCACCTCCGCCAGGTTGCGCCCTTCTACAAACTGCATCGCTACGAAGAAGTAGCCATCCGCGTGCCCAAAATCGTAGACTTCGATCACCCGCGGATCCAGATGTTTCAATTCCTTCTGAATCGCGGCGCCGCGCTGTTCGGCTTCGAGCACCAACTGGTTTACGGTATCGCCGCCGGTCTTGACCAGCTTCAGCGCGGCCTTGCGGTTCTCCACCGTGTCGATTGCCAGGTAGACGTCGGTCATGCCCTTGCTCAGCCGGCGGACGATTTCATAATTTCCAATTCGACCCGGCGCGCTCATCCCGTCACCCCCTCACTCCACGCAGAACCACCCAGAGCAGCATCCCAATGAGCAGCCCGTAAGCCAGAAACGCCATGCGCCCGGTCAGCAGGCGCGTCCGTCCCCGCATCCGTGTGGCGCCGAACCGCGGCCGCGTGGCATGCCTTCGCTCTCCGAATTCCGGGCCCGCCACGAAGAGCGCCGTAGCGTTGTCTTTGCCTCCCGCCTGGTTCGCGGCTTCTACGAGATCGCGTGCCACTTGCGCAGCATCGCCGTCGTAGTGCTCTACGATCTCGCGTACGCGCGCGGCGGTGAGTTGATCCGTCAAGCCGTCGCTGCACAGCAGGATTGCGGCATCCGGGCGCAACCTGCACTTCCGGATTTCAATGAAACCCTCGTCCGTAGCGCTCCTCGGACAGGACCCGACGTCGCGGAACACTTCGTTGCGGCGCGGATGTCGCATGGCCTCTTCTTCGGTCAGCCTGCCCGCTTCTTCTTCCTCGCCCACCGGAGAATGGTCGGACGTCAGCTTCCTGATCGCGCCGCCCCAGATCAAATAGAGGCGCGAATCGCCTACGTGCCCGATTGTAATTTCGCGGTCTTCAATCAGCGCCATCGTCAGCACGCAAGCCATGCCTTTGCAAGTCTCGTCTGCTTGCGACCGCTCGAAAATGCGGTTGTTGGCTTGTGCGATGGCCGCGCGGACGCGTTCCTCCGGGCTCCCCGCGGCGGTCAGTAAAGACCTCCGGATCTCGTCTACCGCCGTTTGCGCCGCCAGTTCCCCGGCAGCGTGGCCGCCGATCCCGTCCACGACGAGGAACACCCCGCGCTCCGGATCGCTCCAAAACCGGTCCTCGTTGCGCTCCCGCAACCGGCCGGTATCGGTGGCCGCCCCGCTGTTCATCGTCCCCGGTCTCCCCTTTGGCTCCAGACAAACACCAGCACAAACGCCAGGAAGACGATCACGAACGGCGTATGCAGATTGTAGAGTTCCCGCATGGAATCACCTCCTGGCCTGAAATGTCAGGACAAGTACTTCGGCAATTCCGATTTCCGAGCGGTCCGGAATGTCTTGTTCGATGCCGCGCGCCAGCCGCCGCCCGTTCAGCCATGTTCCGTTGCGGCTGCGATCCACAATCGTGAATCGCCCGTTCGCCGGATTGCGCCGCAATTGCAGATGCTCGCGCGAAACTTCCTCAGTGGTATAGAGAGGCAGATCCACCCAAAGGTCTTCGCCGCCCCTCCCAATCACGATCTCGTTCTGGGTAACAAAGTAGGTCTGCGGGCCGGAATCATCCTGGTAGCGGATCTCCGCAAACACCTTATCCGAGTTGGCCCGGGTCGTCGCCCTATCCCGGGCTACGCGCGCCGAAGTGACGGACGGCTCCCGGTCGATCAAAGTGGTCTTGGCCCCGCGATAGCCCGGCTGGCTGACATCGTTCAACTCCGAGTGAATCTCCACGTCTCCGGCGGGAACGGCGCTCTCGGGGTCCGCGAAGAATTCGATCCACCAGTCCTCGCGGGCAATCTTGCAGGTCTTCCGCGGTCCACCCCGCCGGAATAGCGCACTCTTGCCGTTCCATTCCGCTAGTCGAGCATTGAGCGCGCGTTTGGCATCTTCTTTGATCAGGCCTTCGACGCCCGCCAGCCGAGCGTGATCGTCCGGGTGCAGATAAACGCTGAAAATGCATGGCAGCAGAATGCTGTACCCCAGCTCCAGCCGTCCCAATTCCATGTTCCGGATCAGCTCGTTGATGATCGTTTGGCCGCTGATGCGGGTCTGCGGCAGTCTGGTTCCGGTCTGTGGCATGGCTTCCCCCGATGGCGAGCCAGGGTTGAAGTAGCGCCAGCTACCCTCGCCGAGTGGCTGCCGCCAAGACGCGGAACGCAATTTTAGACGAATGTGTGTCCGGCGGGTTTCACACCTGTTGATTAAAATTCACTAAGTGGCCTTGCTGGCAAACCGGCTACCGCGCACGACGAACCGCAACGGCCAATCCGCGCACTCGCGGATCCCGATGCGGGGTGTTACGTCGATTTCCACGCGCCGCGGATCCGCCGGTTCGCGCACCACCAGCGTGCCCCGGGTCAGGTCGGCTCCGTTCTGCGCGCGCGTGATTCCCATCGCCAGTGTCAGCTTTCCCGGCCCGGAGGCCAGATCTTCCAACCGCCGCGCCGCGGGTCTCCGGCGTTGCATCAGCTCGATACCTGCCACCGGCTCCACGGCGCGCACTAGCACACATCCGGGCTGCCCCTCAGGCTCCGCCACTATATTCAGACACTCGTACATTCCGTAGATGAAATACACGTACGCATGGCCCGGCGGCCCGAAGATGACCCGCGTCCGGTTCGTAATGCCGCGTGCCGAGTGTGCCGCCAGGTCGTCGCCGCCCAGATAGGCCTCGGTCTCGACGATCAGACCCGCCGCCGCGCCGTGTATCAGCACCTTTCCCAGCAGATCCTTTGCGACATCCACCGCCGGCCTCTCATAGAACTCCCGCTTCAAGATCTTTCCGAACGCCATCCCGAGCCAACTATCTTCTCCGATCCGCCGGTACAATGGAAATCTTCATGCGACTCTTTGTGGGGCTCGATCTTCCGGCCGCCGTCGTCTCGAACCTGGAAGAGCTCCTAGACCGCCTCCGCCCTACCGCCGCCATTAATTGGAGCCCGCCCGAGAACCTGCACATCACCACTAAATTCATCGGCGAGTGGCCTGAGGACCGGCTCGAAGAACTGAAAACGGCCCTGGCGGCGATCCCTCCGCGCGCGGAAATCCCCGTACATATCCGCAAAATCGGCTTCTTCCCCAATCCCCATTCCCCGCGGGTGTTCTGGTGCGGAATCGAAGCGCCCGGTCTGGAAGCGCTGGCGGCCGCCACCGATCAGGCTACATCCGCTCTCGGCGTTCCAGCCGAAACGCGTGCCTTCTCCCCCCACCTGACGCTGGCGCGCATCAAGGAACGTCTCAATTTGCAGCCTCTGCGGGAAGCCATCGCGGCTACCCCTTCGCTCGAATTCGGCTCGTTCACGGCAGCCGGCTTTTTCTTGTATCGCAGCCAGCCCAGCCGGACCGGTTCTGTGTACACTAAGCTTGCGGAGTTTCCTTTCTCACACACATGATGCCGCTAGTGGCCGTCCTGATCGCCTACCTGCTGGGCGCCATTCCATTTGGATATTTGCTGGTGAAGTGGAGAACCGGTTCCGACGTGCGCTCGGCGGGCAGCGGGAATATCGGCGCCACGAACGTCTGGCGAACCAGCGGCAAGGCGATCGCTGTGGTCACTCTGTTGTTCGATATCGCCAAGGGCTACCTCGCCGTATGGATCGCCGAACGTCTCACCATGGGCAACCCTGCTGGGATGGGCGCTGCCGCCCTCGCGGTCATGGCCGGCCATGCGTACCCGGTATTTTTGCGGTGGCGCGGCGGCAAGGCCGTCGCCAGCTTCATCGGCGCATTCCTCCGCCTGACCCCATTACCACTCCTCGCGGTGCTCCTTCTGTTTGTTGCCGTGGTGGCATGGACGCGCCATATCTCTTTGGGCTCCATCATTGCGGCAGGTACTTTTCCTTTGGCTGTATGGCTCATCCTGCAACCTCCTATTATTATAGTATTTATTGCGATTTTGGCCGGTGCGTTCATTGTGATCCGCCATTCGGAGAATATTCGCCGCCTCCACCAAGGCTCGGAGCATGTTTTTGAGTGGGGAACACGGAGCCATTGAAATCGCTCGCCATTGTCGGCGCGGGAGGATGGGGTACGGCTCTCGCCATCGTTCTTGCACCCCGGTTTGAGACGGTCCGGCTGTGGGCGTACGAAACCGATCTCGCGGTCCGCATGATCGCCAGCCGGGAAAACAACTTGTATCTTCCCGGTCTTTTAATTCCTACAAAAGTAGAAATTACTAGCGACCTACGTCACACAGTGGATGGCGCCGAAATCATCCTCAGCGTGATGCCCTCTCACTCCGTCAGGAGCGTCTATGGGCAGATGCTTTCCGCACTGCACGCCGAGACAATTTTCGTGAGTGCTACCAAGGGGTTAGAAGAAGAAACACTGATGCGGGCGTCGGAAGTAATTGCCCAAGTGACGGGCCCGCGAATCCAAACGCGGGTGGCGGTGCTTTCCGGTCCCACGTTTGCGCGTGAGGTCGGAAGCTTAAATCCTACAGCTCTAGTTGTTGCCTCTGGAGATGCGGACCTCGCTCAGCGCATCCAGGCCGCTTTCTCTGGCACGAGTTTTCGCCTGTATACCAGCACCGACCCCATAGGCGTCGAAATAGGTGGTGCTATTAAGAATGTAGTAGCAATCGGCGCGGGGGTGATCCACGGAATGGGCTTGGGGCACAATGCTATGGCGGCCCTCATCACCCGCGGTCTGGCGGAAATCACCCGGTTAGCAGTCGCTCTGGGGGGGCAAACGCAAACTCTTTCCGGTCTGGCGGGTTTAGGAGATTTGGTCTTGACCTGTACCGGGGAACTGAGCCGCAATCGCACGGTTGGCGTGCAGTTGGCTCAGGGCCGCAAGCTCGAGGAGATCGTGGGCTCGATGCGCATGGTTGCGGAGGGCATTAACACGACCAGCGCCGCCGTGGAATTGGCCCGGCGCTGCGGTGTGGAAATGCCGATTACCGAACAGATGTACCAGATGTTGCATTCCGGGCTGGCGCCGCGCGAGGCCATCCGCCGTCTCATGGAACGTACGCTCCGGAGTGAATGAAGTGAATAAATCCCATGGAACCGCAACCTGAGGGCTCGGAAAGGGTTGAATCCAATATGGGGGGTTACGCAGCGGCCCTGGACTACGATGCCGAGTTGATGGTCCGGGTAAGGGAAGGCGACGATGCCAGTTTTGCCGTTCTTTTGGAGAAGCACCGGTTGCCGGTGATTCACTTTCTCTATCGGATGGTGCAAAACCAGGGTGTGGCAGAAGAATTGGCGCAGGAGGTGTTCCTGCGCGTGTATCGTTCGCGCAGCACATACGAACCGGCAGCGAAATTTACAACCTGGCTTTTTCGCATCGCCACGCACCTGGCGCTAAACTCTTTGCGGGATACCAGGAACGAAAAGCTCCAGGAACGGCTGGATGGAGTTTCCTCCGCACTCCCCACCCGCCAGGTCCTGGATACACGGCCCACGGTGGAAGCTCAGTTGGTGAAGGAGTCCCGGCTCGGGGAAGTACGCCGGGCGATCGCTGCGTTGCCCGAAAAGCAGCGCGCCGCAGTCTTGATGCATAAATATCAGGAAATGGAATACACGCAGATCGCAAATATCTTGAACTGTTCGGAATCTGCGGTAAAGTCGTTACTATTTCGGGCGTACGAAACATTGCGCGTCCGTTTGGCCCACATGGCCTAGGGAAGAAGAGGATGGTATGAGGTGTCCGATCGAGACGGAAGAAAATCTGGATCTGCTGCTGGCATATAGTTCGGGCAAACGCACTGCCCCTGGCATGGATGCGTTCGAGCAGCACCTCGAAGCCTGTGCCGCCTGCCGAGAATTCGTTTCCGGCCAGACGTTAGTCCGGGCGGCGTTGGACGAGTGGCAACCGCCAGCCATATCCGGCGATTTCAATCGGCGGCTGTATCACCGGATTGAAAATCAACCCTCCTGGTGGCAGCGCTTCTCCGGCTCGCTGCGGCCGCTCCTGGGA
>PSRJ01000117.1 GCA_003175985.1 Terriglobia bacterium | reverse complement strand
CTACGAACGCAATTACGGCGATCGGATGGCGCACCGGTAAACTCACATGCGGGTGGCGATCGAAGCCGCTTCGCTGAGCCTGTCGAGCGGAGGGTTGGCGCGATACACCGCTGAATTGAGCAAGGCCTTGGCCCAGGGCTATCCGGAAGACGAGTTCTTTCTGATCTCGGACCAGCCGTTCCGGATGCCCGCGGCGGCTCCCCCCAATCTCAAACACGGGGGAGGCCCGCGCACAGTGCCCGAGCGCCGATGGTGGCTGTGGGGTCTTTCGCGCGAAGCGCGCCGGTTGCGTGCGGACCTGATCCATGGTCCGGATTTTTCCGTGCCCTACCTGGCGAGACACCCGAGCGTGCTGACGCTGCATGATCTTTCTCCCTGGATGGAGCGGGGCTGGCATCACGCCGCGGACCGCGTCAGAAGGCGCGTCCCTATGTTACTCAAGCTGGGCATTCCAACGATGATCATTACTCCCAGCGAGACAGTGCGCCGCCAGGCCATGGAGCGATTCGGGATTGCCGCGGATCGCATCGTGGCAGTGCCGGAGGCCGCGGCGCCCTGGTTGAGGCCTGTGAAAACGCCGCGGCCGGTGGAAACGCCGCTCCTGCAGCCGTATTTTGTGTTTGTGGGAACCTGGGAACCGCGGAAGAACCTGCCGGCTCTGATCGAAGCATGGCGCGAAGTTCGTAAGGACTGCGCTGTGGAACTGCTGATTGCCGGACGGCGGCGCCCGGATGGGCCCGAGTTGCGCGAAGAGCCCGGCATGCGCTTGCTGGGAGAAGTTTCCGATGAACGCCTGGCAGAACTCTATTCGGGGGCGCTGGCGTTGGTCTATCCGACACTCTACGAGGGCTTTGGTCTGCCGGTGGTGGAAGCCATGCAGTGTGGCGCATGTGTGATTGCCTCAAGCGCCGTGCGCGAGGCGGGAGGCGAGGCTGCCGTGTATGCCGACACTCCTGCTGACCTGGCCGCCGCCATGCGGCAGGCGGCTTCGCAGCCATGCTGGCTCGCCGAGCGGCGCCACGCTTCCCTGGCGCGCGCCCGCGCATTTTCCTGGGAGCGGACCGCGCGTCTGACTTATCACGTATACCAGGAGGCGCTCAAGCGTTTTGGCCGCTAAGCTACCCCGCGCGCTTTTCCTGGCGGCCGAAGCCCCGTACCCGCTGGCCGGCGGCGGCGCATTGCGGAGCGCGTCCCTGCTGCATTATCTGGCGCAACGCTATGAACTGGATCTGATCGTGTTCCGCCAGCCCGGCGCGCCTGATCCGGTGAAGCCGCTTCCCGCAGGATTGGTCAATCGGCCCACAGTGATCGAGTTGCCGGCCAACCGGCGCGATTGGTTGGCGCGCCGTGTGCGTAATGCGTGGCGCGTGGCGCGCCGGGTGCCGCCCCTGGTCGACCGCTTCGCTGGATTCGAACGTGAGGTGGAAAACGCCGTCAAAGACCGGCGATATGACCTCGGCGTCGTCGAACATTTCTGGTGTGCGCCGTACTGGGAGCAGATCGCCGGCGCGTGCTCGCAAACGGTACTCGATCTGCACAATATCGAATCCGTATTGCACCGGCGCAGCGCGGAACTGGAGACCGGGGCGGAACGTTTCGCGCATCGCCTGTTTGCCGAAGCGGCACAGGCCCTGGAGAAGAAGTGGATTCCCCTTTTCTCCCGGGTGCTCACGCCGTCGGCGGAAGATAGGGATGCCGTGCTGGCACAAGCGCCGGGGGCGTGCGTTACGGTCTATCCCAACGCCATCCCGCTGCCGCCGCTTCCCGTGGGAACTCGCGACGAAGCGATCGTCTTTTCCGGAAACCTGGAGTATTATCCGAACCTTTCCGCCGTACGCTTCTTTCGCAACGAGATCTGGCCCCGGGTTCGCTCGGAGTGGCCGGCCGTATCCTGGCGCCTGGTGGGCAAGAATCCACAGGCAGTGCGGCAGTGGACGGCGGGCGACGCGCGCATCGAAGTGGCCGGCCCGGTTGACGATGCCGTCACCGAGTTGGCCCGGTCGCAAATCGCTGTAGTCCCGATCCTCGCCGGGAGCGGCACCCGCCTGAAAATCCTCGAGGCGTGGGGCGCCGCGCTGCCCGTGGTGTCCACTCGTCTGGGCGCCGAGGGCTTACCGGTGCGGGATGGCCGCGAAATTCTGCTGGCGGACCGCGCACCGGAGTTTGCGGACGCGATCCTGCGGCTGAAAGAGTGCGCCGAACTTCGCAAAGAGCTGGGGGATGCCGGAAGACATCTGCTGGAAGCGCAGTTTACCTGGGAAAGGGCCTGGGAAAGTTTGGAATTGTGAAATTCTGTAACAGTACAGCAGTTCGTTATACTGGTACGACGAATGCGTTTTGCCGTTGATGCCCACGCCATCGGCCGCAATCTGACGGGGAATGAGGTTTACGTTCGCAGTCTGCTGGGCGCGTTAGCGACCCGGGCGAAAGACTGCGAGATTGTGGCTTACGTGTCGGCGGACGAGGCGTTGTCCGCGTTGCCGGCAGCCGTCCGCACACGGCGTGTGGCAGCGAATCCTTTCTGGCGGCTGGGCCTGGAACTATCCGCCAAGGCATGGCAAGACCGCCCTGATCTGCTGCATGTGCAATACACGGCGCCGCTGGGCTGCCCGGTTCCTGTCGTTGTCAGCGTACACGATGTCAGTTTCCTGGAACACCCGGAGTATTTTCCGCGGGCGCGGGCTTTGCAGTTGCAGTGGACAGTACGCCGGACGGTGGGCCGGGCTGCTCGAATTCTAACCGGAACGGAATTCTCTCGCGCGTCCATACTCCGCGCATATGGCGACCTGGATGAAGACAAGGTGGTCGCCGTTCCGAATGCCGCGGCATCGGATTTCCGGCCCGTGTCGCGGGAAGCGGCGGCAGCCACGGTGCGGGAACGCTTCTCGATTCCGACACCGTTTCTGCTCTCGGTGGGCGACCTGCAGCCTCGGAAGAACCAGATCGGGCTAATCAAGGCTTTCGCGCGGTTGGTGCGCGCTTATCCGCAATGGAAACACAACCTGGTTCTGGCGGGTAAAGAGACCTGGTTTGCGGAGCGGGTTCATGAGGCGGCCCGCGATTCGGGCGTCGCCGAGCGGATTCGTTTCTTTGGGTTCGTCTCTGACCAGGACCTGCTGCAGCTCTACAACGCCTGCGATTTGTTCGTGTTTCCGTCCTATTACGAGGGCTTTGGGCTGCCGGTGCTGGAGGCCATGGCATGCGGGCGCGCGGTAGTCTGTTCCAATACGTCGGCGCTGCCGGAAGTCGTGGACGGGGCGGCCATCTTGTTCGATCCGTATGCCACCGACCAAATTGTGCGCGCTATCGCCGATCTTTTGCTCGACCCGGAACTGAAGGCGCGCATGGAACGTCTCGGATTACAGCGTGCGGCACACTTCAGTTGGCAGAAGACTGCGGCAAAGACGTTGGAAGTCTTTTGCCAGGTGGCGGAATTGGCAGGTGTCGCCAGACGGCGCGCGGCCGTAGCTCTCCGATGAAGGTAAGCCCGCACGGTTACGTTCTGGTCCTGGCCTTGAGCGCCGCGGTTTCTGCCGGCGCGCAGACTGGCTTCCCTTTCCAGGACGAAACGCTGCACTACACGGTCAACTGGCCGAGCGGCCTGAGCCTGGGTGACGCAGCGCTGATGGCGCACCGGCAGGGCGCACGATGGGATCTGGAGATGAACCTGGATGCCAGGATCCCGGGTTTCCCCATCGCGGACCGCTTTCATTCCATGGCCGGGGCCGATCTCTGTTCCGACGAGTTCGAGCGCTCCACGAGTCACGGCGCCAGGAAGAGCACGGAAAAAACGACCTACGACTACAAGACGGGAACAGCGCGCCGGGCGACCGCCAACGGGGGCGGGAGCACGGAATTTACGATCCCGCCGTGCGCGCGGGATGCTCTGGCGTTTCTCTACTTCGCGCGGCGCGAGATGGGACAAGGGAGAGTCGCTCCCGCCCAGCAGATCTTCTTCGGATCGGTCTACTCGATCCGGCTGGAATACACGGGAGCGCAAACGATTACCGCTCGCGAGCAGCAGGCCGTGACGGATCGGGTGCTGGTGACGCTCCGCGGACCGGCATCGAGCGCCAATTTTGAGATCTTCTTCGCGCGCGATGCGGCGCGGACGCCGCTGCTGGTACGAGTCCCTTTGAGCGTGGGAACATTTTCCCTGGAGTTGGCCCGATAAGGGCCCCGGCGGGGCTCCGGAGCATGCGCGTCGCCTTCTTTTCTCCGCTACCCCCGGCGCGCAGCGGCATTGCCGATTACTCCGAGGCGCTCGTTGCTGCGCTCAAACCCCTTGCTGATCTGGAGATCTTCTCGAACGCCGGCCAGGTGTTTGATCCTTCCCGGTTCGACATCGCCCTTTATCATCTCGGCAACAACCAATACCACGACTTCGTTTATGAGACGGCGCTGCGGCATCCCGGCGTCGTGGTGATGCACGAGGCAAACCTGCACCACCTGATCGCCGATCTCACCATCAAGCGGGGCGATTGGGAGAGCTACGTGGGCGAATGCGAATACAACGGCGGTGAGGCCGCTCGTGTGTTCGCGGAACGAGTGCACCGGCTTGAGGTCGGGCCCGACTACGAAGGCCTGCCGCTGATACGCCGGATTCTGGAGTCCGCGCGAGGAGTCGTGGTCCACAGCCATTTCCTGGAGCAGGAGATCCGGCGGGGCGGGTTTCGCGGCCCGATTGCAGTGATTCCTCACGGTGCGTGGATTCCGGAAGGCGACCGGAACGGCTACCGCTTCAAGCTAGGACTCGATGAAAGTACGCCCCTGGTGGGAATCTTCGGATTCCTGAAGCCCTACAAGCGGATCACCGAATCGTTCCGCGCCTTTCGCCGTCTGGTGCGGTTGACGCCGGGCGTGCGCATGATCCTGGTAGGTGAGGAGCACCCGGAGTTTCCGCTGGCCCCGTTGATCCGCACGATGGGGCTCTCGGCGCACGTACGCGTGCTGGGCTTCACTCCCATCGAGGAGTTCGTGGGCTATCTCAGCGCGTGCGATATTGTGCTCAACCTGCGCTACCCTACGGTCGGAGAAAGCTCGGGCACGCTGCTGCGTTCTCTGGGCCTGGGCAAGGCGGTGCTGGTTTCCGAAGTCGGTTCGTTCCTGGAGTTCCCGGACGACGTGTGCCTCAAGGTGCCGGTGGGCGCGGGCGAAGAAGACCTGATCTTCGAATTCTTGAACCTGCTGGTGTCGCGCCCTGAAATAGCCCGTGACTTGGGAACGCATGCCCGCGACTACGTGATGCGGGAGTGCAATTGGCCGGGTGTCGCGCTGCGATACGCGCGATTTCTGGAGGCTGTGGCGGAAGGCCGGGAGTACCGGGAAGAGGTTCCGTCGCCCCTGCCCGAGACGGTTGCTCCGCTCGAGCCCGGCGTTTCCGAATACCTCGAAGGCTGGGCCGCCAACAGAGAATCCCGCCAGTATATCGAGTCCCACGAAACGCGCCTCACGAAAACACTGGAGATGACGCCGCGCGGCGGGCCGTGCGATCGTGTGCTGGAAATGGGAGCTTACCTGCAAATGACTCCGGCGCTCCGGAGCAAGTTGGGATATGGCGAGGTGCGGGGGTGCTACTACGGCGAACCGGGAAGGGTAGACCATCGGGTAGTGACTTCCGAACAAGGCGAGACATTCGATTGCTACATTGATCATTTCGATGCCGAGCGCGACTGCTTTCCCTATCCAGACGGGTATTATGCAACGGTCTTGTGCTGCGAACTGCTCGAACACCTGTCTACGGACCCGATGCACATGATGACGGAGATCAACCGGGTGTTGAAACCGGGCGGTTCCTTGGTGCTGACCACACCGAATGCCGCGAGCCTGCGAGCGTTGACGGCCATTCTCCAGGGTTACCATCCCGGTTTCTTCAGCGCGTATTTGAGGCCGGTGGAAGACGAGGAAATCGAGGCGCGGCATAACCGTGAATACACACCCGGGGAAATCCGCCGGTTGTTCGAAAACGCGGGTTTCGAAGTGACACGCCTGGAAACCGGCGAGTTCCGGGAACAGCCGCACCCGGAATTCGGCTGGGTGCGCCATCTGCTCGATACCTACCGCCTGGACGCGAGCCTGCGCGGTGATGGGATTTACGCCGTCGGTCGCAAGACCGGCGCAGTGCGGGAGCGCTATCCGGCATGGCTATACGCATGAACGCGTCATACCAGCTTGGCGCGGTGACGGTGGACCCCGTGCGGCGAAGGGCCCGCGTGGAATTCGCGATCCGCAACGATTCGCGGGAGACCTGGCGGCCGGCGGAAGGATTTCGAATCGGCTACCACCTGTTTGATGCCGACACGGGAACGCTGATCACCGATGGCGCGCGCGCTGTCCCCCCTGGTGACGTGAAACCTGGCGAATCCGCGCCGGTGTCAGTCGATCTGGAATTACCGGCGGAGGAGGGCCGCTACCAGGTGTTGTTCTCGCCGCTGCGCGAAGGCGAGTGCTGGTATTACGAGCGCGGCTGGCCGTTTCTGCTGGTGGAAGGGCAGACCGCGGATGGCATATGGCGCTCCGGCCGTACGCGCGTAGCGACCGGCGGCCTATTGCGCCGCGAGCGCGTGCTGCGCGCGCTGGCTCGCGCGTTTAGCTATCCGCTCCTGACCATATGGAGGAATCGTGGGCTGATCCGAACCATGGTGCGGCGCGATGTGCTTGGACGCTACCGCGGATCCTTCGCCGGTATCTTCTGGACGGTGATTAATCCGCTGCTGCTGATGCTCACCTACTTCTTCGTTTTCGGCATCGTGTTGCAGGCGCGATTCGGGGGCGACCAGAGCCGCTCTTCGTTCGCGCTGTATTTCCTGGCGGGCATGTTGCCTTGGCTGGCGTTCAGTGAAGCCGCGGGCCGCTCGGCCAGCGTGCTGGTGGAACACCGCAATTTCATCAAGAAGCTGGTATTCGCCGTCGAAACACTGCCGCTGAACCTGGTGGCGGCGGGCCTGGTGAGCGAGTTCTTCGCGATCGTCTTATTTTGTGCGTTCCTTGTGGCGGCTCGCGGAAACGTGCCGCTGACCGTTGCGTGGTTGCCGCTCTTACTTGTTCCTCAAATTCTCTTTACCGCGGGCGTAAGCTGGTTTCTGGCGGCCCTGGGAGTGTTCCTCCGCGACCTCGGGCAGATCATCGGCTTTCTGCTGACTTTGTGGTTTTTCGTGACGCCGATTTGTTACCCGGAGAGTTCTCTACCCGCGGACCTGCTGCCGGTCTTCTCGAAGAATCCCATTTACGTGCTCGTGCGCGGTTACCGCGCAGTCCTTCTGGAAAATCGGGCTCCCGACTGGGAAGCGTTGTGGAAGCTCTGGGTGTTGTCGGCCGCCGTATTCATTCTGGGACACGCCTGGTTCTATAAGCTGCGCAAATCGTTCGCGGACGTCATTTGAGCGTGTGAAACCCCTCCTCGCCAAAATCTCGACAGTGCTTGTAGCCTATGGACCCTGGGGTGTCTTTCTCCTCGGCGCAATCGACTCCATCGGCGTTCCGCTGCCTGCTGCGCTGGACACGATTCTCATCCTCATTGCGGTGAAGGCTCCGGAACGCGCCTACCTGGCGGCGTTGCTGGCCGTGCTGGGTTCGATCGCCGGTAATGTTGCGCTGTTTCAAGCGGCACGATACGGCGTCCGCCGCTTCGTCAAGAGCGTGCCCGAGCCGGGTCAGCCGCAGAAGTTTCGCAAGTGGTTCCACAGGTACGGACTGCTGACCGTCTTTTTTCCCGCCGCAACTCCCTTTGTACCATTGCCTTTGAAGATATTCGTGGTTTTGGCGGGCGGGGTACACACCGCGCTCTGGCGGTTTGCCGCGGTGGTTACTTGTGCCCGGGTGATCCGCTATTTCGGAGACGCATACCTGGGAATCAAGCTGGGAACCGATGCGCAGGGCTTTCTGCAGCGCAACGCGTGGACGCTGGTGGGGGCAGCGCTGGGCGCGGCGGTGATCCTTTACGCGCTGATCTCTTGG
>PSRJ01000397.1 GCA_003175985.1 Terriglobia bacterium | reverse complement strand
TCAGCAGGTAAATCACGATTACCGCCACGAACACGATGGTGGGGTCGATCATTTCTAACCTCCGGATTGATCAGGTACCGGTTCTACAGTGAGCTTTAGTTTATCGATGCCGACGACCCGCACACGCGCTCCCGAAACGACCGGTCCGGGCGCGACGGCATCCCAATATTCGCCGTGTACGAAGACTTTGCCTTCCGGCGAAAGTTCCGTCACGGCGGCGCCGATCTGGCCAATCATGCCCTCGCCGCCGGTGGCGACCTTATTGCGGCGCGCGCGCACGGCCAACGACAGCAGCAAAACCGTGATCGCGGAGAACGGCAGCGCGAGCCCGATCGCCGTGCCCCAGTGAATGCGCATCTCGGGAATCGGACCGTTCACCAACATGACGGCGCCCAACACCATGGCGATGGCTCCGCCCAGCCCGAGAATGCCATGCGAGGTGAACTTTGCTTCAAGCACGAACAAGGTAACGGCCGTGATCAACAGCGCGGCGCCCAGCCAGTTAATCGGCAACACCGAAAGCGCCGAAAGACCCAGCAGCACGGCAATCACGCCGAGAACTCCCGGTGCGATCAATCCGGGAGAAGAGAATTCTGCATAAATCCCGAGCGCTCCCAGCACCAGCAGTACGAGCGCAATGTTGGGATCGGCGATGGCCGAGATGATTCGCTGCCGCAGGTTCTTCTCATAAACTTCGATGGTGGCGCCCGCCGTGTGAAGAGTTTGGCGTGCGCCGTTGAATCGCGTGATTTCGCGGCCATCGAGAGCGCGCAGGAGTTCTTCTTCATTCGGCGCCACCAGATCGATCAGGTGTTGATCGAGCGCTTCCTTCTCGGTGAACGATTTGCTCTCCCGCACCGCGCTTTCGGCCAAAGTACTGTTGCGTCCCCGTTTGGAGCAAATGCTGCGCAAATAGGCGGCAGCATCGTTCTCCACCTTTTGTTTCATTACGGCATCCATCTCCGCGCCCATGGCGACGGGGTGCGCCGCACCAGTGTTGGTGCCGGGCGCCATAACGGCCACGTCGCCCGCCTCCAGGAGGAAGAATCCGGCAGAGGCGGAGCGGCCGCCGCTCGGCGCTACATACGTGATTACGGGAACGGGCGAAGCCACCATCTTTTCAATGGTCTCGCGCATAGCATCCATCAGGCCGCCGGGTGTATTGAGACGGAGCAACACGAGGGACGCGCCCTGGCGTTGCGCGCGTTCCAGCGCAGAACTGACTATCTCGGTCGTCACGGGATGAACCATGCCGTCGATATCGACCGCGATCACCTTCGGCGCGGCGGCAGCGCTGCCCGCCAGAAGGCTCAATAGCGCTGCAAATGCGGCACTGCTGCTTGACAATTCATTCTCATTTTACACTACTCGGACACGTCAGTCTGAAAACACACAATCGCCATAAAAAGGATAGAAAGTTTTGATAAGGACACGGGAGGTTGATCCGTTAAAATTGATTGAGAGTTTCTTCACTCCAAGGAACCAACGAATCAATATGGCAAGAAAGCGTATTCCAGAGAACGACTTGGTTGTATCCTCCGGCGCTGCCGCGGCGCGGCCCCGCCGAACATCCACCGCCCGGCCCAAGCACTCCCCGACCACCGCTGAACCTCCCGTATCGTCCCCCATCGAAACGGCAGAGGAATCGCCCCTTGCTGTTTCTCACGCCCCGCTCGAGGTTTCGCATGAGCAGATCGCGCGCTTGGCCTACGTCTACTGGCTGGCTCGCGGATGCCAGAACGGCTCTGCCGAAGAAGACTGGCTCCGTGCCGAGCAGGAACTCCGTTCGCAGACGGCATTATCCGTCGCGTAATTTACTTGTACTTTCGCAGAACAGCCAACAGCCGTCCTTGAATCTGAACTTCCCGCGCCGGAACTATGATTGGCTTGAGCGTAGCGTTTGCCGGTTGCAGCCGGACTTGGTCTCCCGGCTCGCGGTAGAACCGTTTCAAAGTGGTTTCGCTGCCTGCCACCAGCGCAACCACGATATCGCCATCGTGCGCCTGCGTGACTTTCTCCAGCAGGATCAGGTCGCCGTCACAAATGTGATCGTCGATCATGGAATCGCCGCGCACTTCGAGAGCATAGGTGTTGCCGTTGGCCGTGAAATCCGCGAAGTTCAAAGTCTCCCGTTGCTGTAGCGCCTCGACCGGAGTGCCCGCGGCAATGCGCCCCAGTAATGGGATTTCCGTCGAAGGTTTGGAGCGCCGCTGTTCCTGCAAGTATTTCGGCGCCAGCTCCAGCGAGCGGCTCTGATTGAACCCGCGCTTCAGATAGCTCTTGGTTTCCAGCGCCGAGATATGTTTATGCACCGTGGCCAGCGACGCCAGATCGAGACCGTGAGCGATCTCCTCGTAGCTGGGACAATACCCGTTGTCATCCTGGAAACGGGCAATGAAGTCGAGCACCTGCTTCTGTCGCTTGGTAAGTGGCATAGCTCTAGAGCTATTGTGGGCGAATAAAAGGGGAAAATCAAGAGAAGAATGCGCCGATTTCCCGAGGCAGCCTGACTGGCCCTAAAATACCCGTCGCTTTAGCCGCTCTACCGTGAACTTCGCCGTATCGGCCACCGCCATCACAGCCATCACTCCGGCTTGCACGGGGTCGCTCACCACCAGGTCGGCGGCGTCCGGTACGCTGCCGGCCATGTTGAGGCTGATTACCAGCAGCCCCGTCTGGCGAACTTCGCGCACGGCCGTTTCAATTTCTCCGCCCATGAGCGCTCCGGCCATCACCAGGGCTTTGGCGCGTGGCAACCGCGCCACGGCGCGCACTGCGTCAGCCAGTTTCTGTTCGCCCACCAGCGGGATCGTGTCCACCGAAATGTGCTCGCCGCGAATGTTATGCCGGTCTGCCTCGGACACCGCTCCGATCGCGACCTGCCCCACCTGCGCGCCGCCGCCCACAATAATGATGCGCTTGCCATAGATCCTCTCTAGTGTCTTGACGACTTCCACGCGCTGGACGATAGGCACTGCTTCGAGATCTCGCAACAACGTCTCAGGATTACCGGGCAGCACGACTTCGAAGTACGTGCGCGCCGGATTCGGCCAGTTGTCCAGTATCTCCACCGAGGTGATGTCGCCCTCGTGCCGCGCGATGACGCCTGTAAGCTGGTGCAGCACGCCCGTTTTGCCGATGGCATGCACTACCAGACCGATTGGTTCGTTCTCCATGTCCGTTTCCCATAGAATAGTGGATTATGGCGCGTTCCGAATCGAGCGCGGCTGTTTCCGTCGAGCGTTTCTTCCAATTCTCGCTTTGGGGGCTGGTGGCCAGCGGATATCTGGCGGTAGCCGGTTCGGGATACCTGGACACGCCCACGATCGCGCTTACCGCGGTGGGACTCGTGCTGCGCGCCGCGCTGATCGCGGGGCTGTTGCGTCTGGATATTTCCGATCGCATCGCCACGCTGCTGGCCGTTTCGTACGTAGCCTTCTTCGGTCTCGATTACGTACTTCTTTCGCGCGATTTTCTAACGGCGACCGTCCACCTGGTGTTCTTTCTCGCAGTGGTCAAGATCCTTACAGCCAGGAGCAACCGCGATTACCTCTACACCGCCGCGATTGCGTTCCTTGAGCTTCTGGCGGCGGCCATCCTTTCGGTGGATTTCAATTTCTTCTTGTTCCTGGCCCTCTACCTGCTGTTTGCGATGGCTGCCCTGACCAGCGGCGAGATCCGGCGGTCCATGCACAAGGCGGTGGCTACGGCCCGCGCAGGCCCGGGGCGCTTCCACCCCAGGCTCGCGCTGCTTTCGGCTTCTGTAACAGTGGGGATTCTGGGGCTCACCGGCGGCCTTTTCTTTCTGCTTCCGCGCACCGCCGATGCGGCCTTCTCCCGTTTCATTTCGCACCGGATCTATCTACCCGGGTTTTCCAACCAGGTAACGCTTGGTGAGATCGGCGAAATCAAGACCACCTCGCGGCCCATCATGCATATCGCGATCTTCAGCCATGAAGCCCCCTCCGGGCTGAAGTGGCGCGGGAGCGCTTTGACGGAATTCGACGGCAAGCGGTGGTCTAACCCGGACCCCCAGGAGCAGAGGATTGCGGTCGAGAACGGTTATGTCGATCTCCGTCCCGCGGGGCCGCTGCCCTCCGGGCGGCGGCTGAATTACCATGTTGACCTGAACGCCGTCGACACCAACGCGCTCTTCTTAGCGGGAACTCCCGTGCGCCTGGACCATTTGCGGCAGGAGTTCGTGATCCGCAACGACACCGGCAGCTACCGCATGGGGCGTCTGCCGCCGCAGAACGCCGGCTATGACGCCTACAGCCTGCTCGAGGACCCACCGGAAAATGCACCAGCAGCCGACCCCTATACGGTGATGGCCCTGGAGCGGCGCCAACGGTACGTGCAACTGCCCCGTCTCGATCCCCGTATTCCGGAACTCGCGCGCGCGATGGCGGGTTCCGCCCGCACGGATCTGCAACGCGCGCGCGCCGTCGAACTGCACCTGCGCCGCGATTACGGATATACCCTGGAACTTCCCAGCCGCGAAGTGGCCGATCCCCTGGCCGATTTCCTCTTCGTGCGGAAGAAGGGATATTGCGAGTATTTCGCTTCGGCAATGACGGTGATGCTGCGAACTCTGGGAATTCCCGCGCGGCTGGCCACCGGCTTCCAGAGCGGGATCTACAACCCGATTTCCGACTTGTGGCTGATCCGGGCGTCGGATGCGCATACGTGGGTGGAGGCCTGGATCCCGGGTCACGGCTGGGCTACCTTTGACCCCACTCCGCCCGACATAACCGGCTTCTCTCTGCTGACGAAGCTCAGCTTGTATGTGGACGCAGCACAGACTTTCTGGCAGGAGTGGGTGGTGAGCTATGACCTGGGCCACCAGGGGACGCTTTCTTACCGCCTGGAAATGGGAGCGCGCCGCCTGGGGATTCGCTGGTTTGACTCGCTCAACGGCTTTCAGGCCGGCTGGCGCGCCTACACTCTGGTTTGGCTGCGCCGGTACGGAGTCGCACTGCTGGCCCTCCTGGCTTTCGCAGCCTTGATGTGGGCATTCGGTCCGCCCCTTCTCCGGCTGCTGCGGGTTCGCCGCCGCGTCCGCCTGGTGCGTCTGGGTCACGGCAGTGCCGGTGACGCTACTCTGCTCTATCAACGCATGCTGCAGATCTTGAGAAAACGTGGATACCAGAAGCCCGCCTGGTTTACGCCCGCCGAATTCGCAGCATCTCTGCACCGGACCGGCCTGGGTGCGACAGTGGCCGAATTCACCACGACGTACAATGAGTGCCGCTTTGGCGGCCGTACCGAAGTGGCTCCCCGCCTCTCGCATCTCCTCGATCTACTGGACCGGCAGGAACCCTGATCGCGTGACTCCCGAGGAACAGCGCCGCCTGGAGTCCCTCGAAGAACGTGTGGCGCATCTTGAATCGGTATTGCAGGCGCGCATGCCGGAAGCGCCTCGCTCCGCGCCGCCCTCGGCCGCGGCGCCCGCCGCGGCACACAGTTCGCACATTTTGGAAACGGCTCTTGGATTGACCTGGATCAGCCGGATCGGCGTCATTACCGTCGTGCTGGCTCTTGCCTTCTTCTTCGAATACGCCTTCGAGAATCATTGGATCTCAGAATTGGGGCGTGTGGGCCTCGGTCTGGCCTGCGGGGCTGCCGCCCTCTTCTTCGGAGAACGCTTGTGGCGTGCCGGGCAGCTCACATATGCGCAGGCGCTGACAGCGGCGGGTGTCTCCTTCCTGTATCTCTCCTTCTGGGCGGCGTTCGCCCTGTACCAAATGTTGGAACAACCAGCCGCCTTTGGGCTTATGTTTCTAACAGCCGGACTGGCGGGCGTTTTGGCACTGCGTTACGACGGTGCTGCCATCGCCTCCATGGCGCTGCTCAGCGGTTACGCCACGCCCTTTCTGCTCGGACGCATTTCCGAGCCCGGCCCGATCTTGGGTTACCTGCTGGTAATTGCCGTCGCCGGGCTGGCATTCTCCGATCGCCGCGCCTGGTCCGGTACGGCCTTCACTGCGTTTGCCGGACTTTGGGCGGCCTATGGGGTCTGGAGGGCGCAGCTCGCCGCGCCGCCGCCGTTCGGTTTGACACTCTTGTTCCTTACGGCCAGCCTGGCGCTATTCCTGGCCTGGCCGCTGTGGCGCGTCCGACGCAGGCGTCAAATTCTGCGCGTTCCAGACCTGCTCATTCTGGCCGTGAATCCTGGCTTCTATTTCGCAGCCTGCTACAGCTTGTTGGAACGCGGATACGAATCCTACGCCGGTCTGCTTGCGGTGATTCTGGCGTTCGTGGAGGCAGGGGCAGCGCAACTTCTGGGGAATCACGATCGCCGCGGCAACACTCTCGCCGTGGCGATGGCCTGGGTGCTGTTCGTACTGGCGGCGCCGCTGCAATTCGCAGGATATCGTGTGACGATCGCCTGGGCTTTGGAGGGGGCCGCTATCGCCTGGATCGGTGTGCGGGCGGAAGAGCGGCGTGCTCTATATGGATCTGCCGCGGTGTTCGCGCTCGTGCTCTTGCACCTTGCATTCTCCGAGACGGTTATGTATGCCACCCCGGCGTCTTATACAGAGCTGATCAACGCGCGATTCCTTACCTTCTTCGTCTCCGCCGCGGCGCTCTGCGGAACAGCGTGGTGGATTCGCCGCGGGACCGCCGCTGGCAGCGCCTATGTCGCCAGCCAGATCGTGTTGCTGTGGGGACTCTGCCTGGAAATCCTGGGCTGGGCCGCGCGCACGGCCGCGCCGCAAGATGTCGCCAGCGTGGCGAGCACTGCGCTCTCCGTCATGATCGCTGTTTATGCAGTTTTGCTGGTCGCTGCCGGTGTTTTATGGCGGCATGCACCTACGCGGCTGCTGGGTATGGTCTTCATCGGCCTCGTTGTGGCCAAGCTTTATCTTTACGACGTCTGGTTGCTGGGGCAGTTCTATCGTATGGCGGCGTTCGCCATCCTGGGTTTGTTGCTGCTGGTGATGTCCTACCTATATTCGCGCTTCCGCGGTTCTCTGGAGCACTGGTGGCGGACCTGAAAGAGCGCACGATCCGGCAACGGCCATGTGCCGTAGCAGCTCCACGCACAGTTGGCGGGCATCCGGTTCTAACCCGGAACGACCGAGTTCTTCCCAAATGCTCTCGTATAGCTCCTGCCGTTCCTCGTGCCAGGTTTGAGAGGTATCCCGTAAGAGGTACTCGGCCCACTCTTTCTGGTTGCACATGCCGAATCTTTAGACTCCCTCTGAAGCTTATCGGGCAACCGGCCGGCCCCTTTTAATGGATTGCCGCGTACCGGCCGATATGAACTCAGGAGTGCCCATGGTCCGGCTCACCCGGCTGAATCACGCGCCGCTAGTCCTCAATTCCGATCTGATCGAACACATTGATATCACGCCGGATACCGTAATCACTCTCACCACGGGCCAAATCCTGCGCGTGCTCGAAACGGCAGACGAGGTAATCGATCGGATCGTGGAGTTCCGGCGCCGGATCTACGGGGCAGAGGGAGAAACGCCCGGTCCCAAAGAACCAGAGCCGCTGGAGGCTCCCGTTCACAGAGAGTGAGACTCCATGGCGGAAAAACCGGCAACCAATTCGACAACGCCTGGCACGCCCAAACCTGCGGGGTTTAAGCCGGACATCGCCACTCTTGCGGGCATCGCCCTGGCCGTGGCCGGTATCCTGGGGGGACTGATCCTGGAAAAGGGCAACATTCAGGACGTAGCCCAGACTACCGCGGCGCTGATCGTTCTGGGCGGAACCTTCGGAGCCGTACTGGTCACCACGCCGTTGCCCGTCTTCCTGCGCGCATTGAAAGGTTTGCGGGATGTTTTCTTCGAGCAGCCCAGCAGTGCCGGCGCTACCATCGAGACTCTCATCCGCTTCGCCACGCAGGCGCGTAAGAACGGCATCGTGAGCCTGGAATCGGAGTCCGAGAAAGTAGCCGATCCGTTTCTGCGCAAGGCCCTCAATCTGGCCGTCGATGGCACCGATCTGAATGAGTTGCGCAAGATGATGGAGATCGATATGGAGGTCAGCGAACAAGGGGCTGAAGCCGAAGCCAAAGTTTGGGAAGCCGCGGGAGGCTACGCTCCGACTATTGGCATCATTGGCGCTGTCATGGGGCTGATCCAGGTGATGAAGCACCTGGATGACATTAAAGAGGTAGGACATGGAATCGCGGTGGCCTTCGTCGCCACGGTTTACGGTGTGGGATCGGCCAATATCTTCTTTCTGCCTTCCGCCAACAAATTGCGCGCCCGCATTCACCGCGCCAAGATGCTGAAGGAAATGGTCCTGGAGGGCGTTGTGGGTATCGTGGAAGGGCTCAACCCGACGCTCATCCGGATGAAGCTCACGGCCTTCAATCCGGATCCCGGGCAGGCCGCGAAATCCTCGGGCGCCAAAGAGGCCAGGACCGAAGCCAAGCCGCGCGCAACCCAGACCGCCACCGCGGGAGGCTGAGGTGAAGAAGCACAAGGCGGCTCCTCACGAAAATCACGAGCGATGGCTGGTCTCCTATGCGGACTTCATCACGCTCCTGTTCGCTTTCTTCGTGGTCATGTTCGCTACGGCTCAGCAGGATAAGAACAAGCAAAAGCAGATAGCCGAGGTGATGCGCGAGGCGTTCGATCATGGCCAGCTTGCGACCGCCATTACCGGAATTATCAACCAGAAGAAAGTGGCGCCGGATGGAAAAGGCGATTCGCGCCAGCATCCTCCTTCTTCCCCGCCGCCCCCTCCGGCATCGCGGCCTCCGGCCACCCAGGCCGATCTCGCGAAATCGGCCGCGGTGCTGAACAAGGCTCTGGAACCGGAATTGAAGAGCGGCAAGATATCTATCGGAGTCAATTCCCGCGGTTTGACGGTCAGTCTCCGCGAGGCGGCGTTCTTCGCTTCCGGGGATGATGCCGTAAGTGCGGCGAGCTTGTCGATCCTTGCCAAGATCGCGCCCGTGATTCGCGATCTGCCTAACCCGGTCCGGCTCGAGGGGCATACGGATTCGGTTCCCATCCACAACGCGCGTTTTCAGAGCAATTGGCAGCTCTCCACGGCCCGCGGCATCGCTGTCCTGGAGTTGCTGCGCGAGAGTTTCGCGTATCCCGCCGAACACATGTCCGTTGCGGGATTCGCGGAAAACGTTCCCGTGGATACGAACGAGACACCGGAAGGCCGGGCACATAACCGGCGAGTGGATCTGGTGGTTCTCTCGGCGGAGGCATTACGCGTAGAACCGGACCCGGCTGACAAGAAGAAATAGCTTATCCGGCGATATGAACCCGGTGCCTGGAGGAATCAATGCGCCCCAGGTAGGCCGCAGCGGAAAGCAAGGTATTCCTGCGCTGTACCAGCCGTGCTTGCGCGCTGCGCAGCACCAGCCGGCTCCATTCGACGAGTTCGCCCGCGGCCCTCATTTCGTCCGGGGAGATGCTGCCCTGTTCAATCTGTTGTTCCAGACGTTGGACGTACACGGTCCAAAGCGCTAGGCCCTCCTGGTATTGTTCCTGCGAGATTGCCTGGCGGATCCGTGCTTGCGCTTCGTTGTCCACTGCTTACTACTTGTATTGCTGTGCAGCCGTTTGCATGGCCTGGAACATGCCATAGATGTAGTTGTAGTTCTGTTCCATGGAGGCGATCAGGGCATCGGCCGCGCTCATCTGAGTCGTGAGCTGTTGCTGCAGACGGTCCACGCGATCTTGCTGATTCGAAATCTGAGTCGTGAGGCTGTTCGACTGCGCCGTCACGGCCGCTTCGGCAGCCGGCAGGAGCCCGGTAGTGGGCTGTTCGACGGTGTTGAGACGGTCGGTGGCCAGCTTCAAGAATCCGCTGGTCGTGGGAGACCCGAAGAAAGTATCCAGGCTGCTCAGGCTCTTGCCCGCTGTTGCCTGAAAAGTAGTGGAGTCGAAACTCAGATGGCCGTCGTTGTCGAGAGTAAGCCCCAGACTGCGCAGCCCGTCGATGGCCCCCGGCTGTCCGCCGTACGTACTGATGTCGCGCAGCGCCTGGGAAACCTGATTGAGGACTGGCTCGCCGCTCAGCGGCCCGGCGGAAGATCCGCGTTGCTTTGCCAGAGCATCCACTACGGCGTTGTAAGCCGTCGCCAGGTTCGCCAGCGCACTGCTTAACGCAGCAGTAGATCGGCTCACCGTGACGTCCACAGTGCCCGTGGCCCCGGCAGCCAGGTTGAACACGACCCCGTTCGCCACGGTGATCGCGCGTGAGGCACTGGTCGCGGTTGTGGCCGAGCCGTTCATCGTATAAGATGCCGGTTCGCCGGTCACTTTCGGGTCCTGAATGCCCGTGGAGCTTCCATCCACCAGGATGTCGGGCTGGAGGTCAGCCAGCGTCAGACCCTGCAGAGAGATCCGGTAATCCGGCGTGTCGCCGCCCACGTTCACTACCGTGGCGCTCACCTTGTCCCCATACTGGCTGTTGATCGCGGCTGCCACCGCCTGCGGTGTGTCCGAAGAATCCACTGTCAACGCCAGAGGGTCCTGGCCCTTCAGCGAAAGCTTGTACGTGTGTCCGGTAGTGTTGTCCCACGGATTGAGAGTGAGGCTGCTCGCATACTTCCCGGCGCTCAGAATATCGATCGAGTAAGTTCCAGTGCCCGCGCCGGCCCCCAGCGTCACACTGAGCTTGCTGCTGTCCGAAACGTGGGCGGTGTATGACGAACTGCCCAGCGCGCTTCCGATCGCTCCGATAGCCGTTTGCAGGGAGAGGAACACGGTATCCAGGCCGGCCAGCGCACTCGATTGGTCGCTCAGGTGTGCCTTTTCGTTGTTCAACTGGGTGATCGGGAGGGAAGCGATCTGCACGGCGCGGTTGATGACGGCTTGCAGGTCCTGAGAATAGCGGCTC
>PSRJ01000176.1 GCA_003175985.1 Terriglobia bacterium | reverse complement strand
CTTTACGCGCTGATCTCTTGGAACGACCGCCGCCGCTCGCGCCTTACTTCTTGATCAGCGGCGCGGTGACCGCGGCCAGGCGCAGCCGCAATTCCGCCGTTACTGATCGGTGGCATTTGAGGCACAACGTGCGCATGTTGCCTAAGTCGCATTCCCCACCGCCTTCGGCTACGGGGACGATATGATCGGCGTCCCAGAGATGGCGGCGGCCGCCCCAGTCTTTTTCAAACCGGCGGCGGGCAAAGTAATCGAGCTTTCGTTTGTCTCTGCGGAGCGCTTCCGTATCCAAGCCGCACCGGGCACAGATACCGTGGTCGCGAGCAAAAACCTGGCTGCGAAGATAGCCGGCGTCGGTTCGCAGCCGCCATTCGTGGACACACGATTCGCCGCAGAAGGTGTAGCGTCCCTGTGGAACCGCGCCGCCGCACCAGCGGCAGGGGACGCGTTGCCGTCTGACCCAACCGCCCGGCATGGCGCGCCGTGTGCTCACACGCGCAACTCGTATCCCCGGCCGCGCATACCTTCAATAATCTGGTTGCGAACCTGGGCTACTTCGTCAGAGGAAAGAGTGCGCTCGGGCGAGCCAACGGTCAGCCGGAACGAAACGCTCTTGCTGCCTTCCGGTAGCGGCGGTCCGGAATACTGGCGCAGGAAGTGAATGGATTCCAGCAGCGGGCCGGCGAACGATCGGATAGCCGATTCCAAAGAGCCGGCCTGATCGCGGAGGCCGGCAACCACGGACAGATCGAACGCGCTCGATGGATAGCGCCGGATCGGCGTGTATTTCTTCTCACCCACGGCGAGGCGCTGCGCCAATTGCAGATTCACATCCAGGATGGCGGCGCGCCCGGTCTCCACAAGCGAAGGATGCAATTCGAAGAGACGGCCGGCTTTCTCGCCCTTCCAAAGCACATCGGCCGCGCGCGCCGGGTGCTCGAACGCACGTGCTTCCGCGGGACAGAGCTGCGCGCCCGGCATCAGGCATTCCGCGGCCCGCTTGATTTCGAACAGACCGGCGGCGCCATCTCCCTGGCGTTCGTAGATTGCCGCCAGCAGGTGCGGGATTTCTTCGGGAAGACTGTTTCCACGCTTGTGAATTTCCAGGCCGATTTCAAAGATGCGGAACGCCTCGCGGTGCTTGAGATTCTCGTTGATGTTCTTCCACACGCCCGGCAAAAGGGAGGTCCGCAGCAGTGCCTGATCGGAAGCGATGGGATTGGTGACACGAATGTGTTCTGCCGGATCGGAACCGAAGGCGCGCACAGCATCCTCACTAAGGAAGGAGTAGTTGTACACCTCCGTGAATCCCAGATCGGCGAAGAGATCGCGGACTTCGTGCTGAAACCGGCGTTCGGGATTGCGCGGAGGCGCGGCCGATGGGACGAGCGGGGCCTGCGGGGTGATGGAGTCGTAGCCCACCATGCGGCCCACTTCTTCCACCAGGTCGTCCTTAATCGTGACGTCCTTGGTGGCGCGCCAGGAAGGCACGGTAACCGCGAAGATTCCCGCATCCGCCTCAGCCACGCCGAAGCCCATTCGCTCCAGAATGCTGCGCACCTCAATCCGGCCGACCTCGCGGCCTAGTTTGCGCGCCACGAAATCGAGGGGCAGTGGAATGACCGGCGCGGCGGGCAGTTCACGTTTCCGATCGGCCACGCCTCCGACCAGACGGATGCCCGGCGAAAGCTCGCTAAGCAACTCGATGGCCCGTGCCAGCCCGCGCACAGTGTTATGCGGGTCCTGCGCCTTTTCGAACCGCATGGAAGCGTCCGTGCGGAGTTTCAGAACGGCCGAAGTCCTGCGTACGGAGGACGCCAGGAAATTCGCGCTCTCCAAAACCACGCGTGTGGTCTTGCCGCTGATGGCGCTATCTAGCCCGCCGATGACACCGCCGAGGGCAATGGCGCCGCCGGCGTCGGCGATCACCAGGTTCGAGGGGTCCAGTGTGTACTCTTCCTCGTTCAACGCACGCAACCGTTCACCCGGCCGCGCCGGCCGGACGTAGATGGTGCCGCCCCGCAGCAGATTCGCGTCGAAAGCGTGCATCGGCTGAGCCAGTTCAGCCATGATGTAGTTCGTCATGTCGACGACGTTGTTGATAGGGTTCAGGCCGATCGCGGTGAGGCGCGTTTGCAGCCAAAGCGGTGACGGCTTCACCGTGACGTTCTCAAACACCAGTGCGCTGTAGCGCGGGCACAGGCTCAGATTCTCGACCTCAATCTTGATGGGAGCGGGGCCTTCGGGCAGCATGCCGACGTGTACTGGATCTTTGAGGCTGCGCCCCTGGAGGGCGGCAACCTCCCGCGCCATCCCCAGATGGCCCCAAAGGTCGGGGCGATGTGTGATCGACTTGTTATCGATTTCGATCACGCTGTCGGGAAAACAGCCAGGCAGCGGAGCCCCGATTTGCAGGTCGAGTTCGAGAATGCCGGTGTGATCGCGGCTGATATCCAACTCGGCGGCGCTGGCCAGCATCCCGTCGCTTTCCACACCTTGAATCGTCTTCTTGCCGATCGGAACGTACGCGGTAATTATGCCTGCCCTACAATTGGGCGCTCCGCACACCACTGTTTTGCGGCCGTACCGTCCCGCATCCACAACCGTTTTGACATTGTGGCCCCCGGGTATCGGTTCGACGGATTCGACCAACGCGGCGCATGCGCGGTCGAGGAGGGCCCCCGAAACCTCGATGCCTTCGCATTCGGCGGTCTTCATGGTGATGAGCTTTTCCAGAGCGCCCGGGGCGCAGTCCAAGCCATCCACCAGTTCGCGAATCCAGTTATACGAGAATTTCAAAATTGCTCCAAGAACCGCAAGTCCCCGCCCTGCAGGTGCCGGATGTCATCGATTCCATAGCGCATCATGACCAGGCGCGTGAGCCCCAGGCCGAAGGCAAAGCCGCTCCACTCTTCCGGATCGATGCCGCTCATGCGCAGGACGTTGGGATGGACCAGGCCGCAACCCAACTGTTCCACCCAGCCGCTCTGCTTGCACACGGGACACCCTGACCCGCCGCACAGCAGGCATTGGATGTCGAGTTCAAACCCAGGCTCCACGAAGGGGAAATAGCCGGGGCGCAGCCGCACCGAAACCTCGCGCTGGAACACGCCGGCGAGCATCACTTTCATGAAGTAGAGCAGGTGGGCCACGGAGACATCACGGTCCACCATCATGCCTTCGATCTGGTAGAACGTGTGCTCGTGCGAGGCGTCCACACTCTCGTTCCGAAACACTCTGCCGGGAGCGACAATCCGCAACGGCGGACCGAGCTTCTCCATACCGCGCACCTGCACGGGCGACGTGTGCGTGCGCAACAGCAGGTTGCTGCCCTCCAGCCAGAAAGTATCCTGAGCGTCGCGAGCGGGGTGCGTAGCGGGAATATTCAGCGCGTCGAAGTTGTGATACTCGGTTTCCGCTTCGGGACCGTCAAGCACAGCAAAGCCGAGAGAAACGAACAGATCCTCGAGTTCCTGCTGGATTTGCGTGATGGGATGCAGATGGCCGCGGCGCGGCCCGGGAGCCGGCAGGGTCAGGTCGATCCATTCCGTATCCAGACGGGCCCTCAGAGTGTCGTCAGCGAATTGTTTTTCTCGCGCGGCGAGCGCCTCTTCCAGCTTCTGCTTGGCGGCATTCACCAGCTTTCCGGTGGACTTGCGTTCTTCCGGCGGCAGCTTGCCCAGCTCTTTCATCATGTGGGTAAGCGCGCCTTCCTTGCGGCCCAGCACGGACACGCGCACGACTTCCAACTCTTCGAGCGAGCGTGCCGATGCAATTCGCGCCAGGGAACTGGATTCCAGTTCCTGTATGGACTGCTCCAGCATGGGTGTGAAGCTTTCTATTGTAACAACTACGCAGTCGCAACCCCCGCGGCAGCTTGGTATGATCGCGTTACCATGCTGTTACTGTTGCTGTTTATGCTCGTAGCGCCCGCGGAGTCGCAGGATCGCAGCCAGGCGCGTTCCATGGTCATTTCGGAACGCGGCATCGTGGCCACCAGCCAGACGCTCGCTTCGCAGGCCGGCGCACAAGTGTTGGCGCGCGGCGGTTCGGCCGTTGATGCGGCGATCGCGGCCAATGCAGCCCTGGGTGTCGTGGAACCCATGATGTGCGGCATCGGCGGCGATCTCTTCGGAATCTACTGGGACGCAAAGACCGGCCAGCTCACGGGCATCAACTCCAGCGGCTGGGGGCCGCGGGCGCTGAATCGTGATGTGCTCAAGAGCCTGGGCCACGAGAACATGCCGGGAACGGGGATTCAATCCGTGACCGTGCCGGGATGCGTCGAAGGCTGGTCGAAGCTGCACAAACGTTTCGGCAAGCTGGCGTGGAGCGAACTGTTCCAGCCGGCCATTTATTATGCCGAGCACGGATATCCCCTCACCGAACTGATCCAGGCCGATTGGCGGTCGAATATTGCCAAATTGCAACGCGACGAGAATGCGCGCCGCACGTTCCTACATAATGGCGCAGTCCCGGAGGTTGGCGAGGTGTTTCGCGACCCACAGATGGCATCGGCGTTCAAGCTGATTGCGACGCAGGGACCCGCGGCCTTCTATACGGGACCCATCGCCCAGGCGATCCTGAAAACCAGCGCGCGTCTTGGCGGCAAAATGGCCGCCGCCGATTTGAGTGAGTTTCAAGCGGATTGGGTGCAGCCCGTTTCGATCGAGTACCGCGGATGGAAGGTATACGAACTGCCCCCCAACACGCAAGGAATTGCGGCGCTCGAAATGCTCAATATGTTTGCGCAATTCCCATTGGGCGATCTGGAGCCGCGCGGCGCCGATGAACTGCACTTGCAGATCGAAGCGCAAAAGCTGGCCTATGCCGATCTGCACCGTTACATAGCTGATCCGAAATTTGCCAAGGTCCCCACCGATGGATTGATTTCCATGGACTACGCCCGCGAGCGGGCCAAGCGAATCGACCCAGCCAAGGCAAACTGCGAGGTCCCTCCCGGGAAGCCGCTCGAGATCGGGCGCGATACGATTTACCTCTCGGTGGTGGATCGCGAGGGCAATATCATCTCCCTGATTCAGAGCCTGTATTCCAGCTTCGGATCGGGAGTTGTCGTCGACGATTACGGCTTTGCACTGCACAATCGCGGCGCGCTATTCACACTGGAAGCCGACCATCCCAACGTGCTGACGCCGCGCAAACGGCCATTCCACACGATCATCCCTGCGTTCATGCAGAAGGATAATGTGCACATCGGCTTCGGTATTATGGGCGGCCTGAATCAGGCGCAGGCGCACGCGCAGTTCGTCTCCAACATTGCGGACCACGGGATGAACATCCAATTAGCCATGGAGGCGCCCCGGTTCAACAAGACCGGTTTTGGCGGCTGTGGTGTGGCGATCGAGAACCGCGTGCCGGAAGATGTACGGGAGCAGCTTACCGCCCGAGGTCATCAACCGCGAGTGGTGGGCGATTTCTCCCAAACAATGGGCGGAGGTCAGGCGGTGATGCACGATTCGGCTGCCAAAATCAATTACGGTGCGTCGGACCCGCGCAAGGATGGAGCGGCTGTGCCGGAGCCGCATCCGTACTTCACGCAGGCCGCGGGACGGAAATAAAGAAGAAGCTATGACCTTCTGGCGTGACTTGAAATTTGCCATGCGCTCGCTCGCGCGCACAAAAGGGCTGGCAATTACGGTGGTACTGACGCTGGCCTTAGGGATTGGCGCCAATGCCGCCATTTTCAGTCTGGTGCGCGGCGTTCTGCTGCGGCCGCTGGTGAACCGCGACGAAGGGCGGCTCATCTACATCCGCCAGAGCGCGCGCGGGATTGGCATCGAGAACGCTGCTTTCTCGGTGCCGGAGATTCAGGATCTGCGCGAGCGTGTGAAGACTCTGAGCTCCTTCGGCGACTTTTCGACCATTGGGTTCACGATGGTCGGGCTGGGCGAGCCGCGCGAAGTGCGCGCGGGCGTGGTGGGCGGATCGTATTTCGAGGTGATGGGCCTGCGCCCGGTGCTCGGACGGCTGCTTGATATGCGCGACGACGGTCCGGCGGCTGCTGGGGCGGCGGTGCTGACCTATCGCTTCTGGACTACGTCCCTTAAGAGTGATCCTTCCGTAATTGGCA
Organism: Terriglobia bacterium; assembly: GCA_003175985.1. GTDB lineage: Bacteria > Acidobacteriota > Terriglobia > Bryobacterales > Bryobacteraceae > PSRJ01. The sequence goes on along the minus strand of PSRJ01000176.1, from coordinate 11,822 downwards.
AAACCATCCGGCTGGGCACGCGTTCGGCCACAATCGTCGGCGTGCTGGAACCTTCGGTGCCTTATCCGGCGGAAACCGAGATCATCGCAAATGTCGTGACGAGCCCGCATCACCTTTCCGCCACGATGGTGACCGGGCGAGTCCACCGGATGACGGAACTGTTTGGAAGGCTCGCCCCCGGGGCCGACCTGGAGGCGGCACGCGCCGAGCTGCGAGCCGTCCACGGGACTATCGTCAAAGAACATCCGGAAGCGTACTCCGCAAAGGCGGATTTCCGGATCGACGCCGTGCGGTTGCGTGATCAGATCACCGCGCGGGCCCGGACCGTCCTTCTGGTGCTGCTCGCGGCTTCAGGCCTCGTATTCATCATCGCGTGCTCGAACGTCGCTAACCTGATCCTCGCGCGAACGGTTCGCCGCGAGGGCGAGCTGGCGATACGTGCTTCCCTAGGCGCAAGCACCGGTGCGCTGCGGCGCACGCTATTGGCGGAAAGCCTTTTGCTGTGCGGCTTCGGCGCGACCCTGGGTGTAGCGAGTGCGCGGCCTCTGGTGGATATTCTCGCCCGGTACGCATCGCGGTTCTCGGTCCGAGCGCTCGATCTCACCATTGACTCCAGCATGGTCTGGGTGGGCGCGCTCCTGGCGGTGCTGGCGGCCGTGCTTCTGGCGTTTGTCCCGCGACTGCCATCCGCGGGCGCGTCGCATGGGCTGGCGGGGTCGAGCGGAACACAGCGGATCACCGCCACAAGAAGCCGCACGCGCGTGTTCGCCGTCACACAGGTCGCGGCGTCGTTCGTGCTGCTGGCCGGAGCAGGCATGCTGCTCAAAACGCTGCTCTCGCTCGAAGCCGTGCAGACCGGCTTCGATATGCGCCATATCCTGGCGTTGAACGTGCCCGTGATTTCGTACGGACGCACGCCCGACCAGATTGTGGGCTTCTACAAGGAGGCGATGCGGCGGATCACCGAGCTGCCCGGCGTCGAGCACGTGGCCGTGGGTACGACCGTGCCCTGGCGCGACGCGGGGAGCTTCGGTTTCGGATTTCAGTATTCCGCCGACGGACTTCTCCGCGGACCTGGCGAAGACGCTCCGCGGGCCAGTTTCCGCACCGTCTCACCGGGGTTCTTCGCCGCGCTCGGGGTCCCGCTTATCGCCGGACGCGATTTCACGGACGCTGATCGCCGCGGCGGCGAGCCGGTGGTCATCGTGAGCCAAACCCTGGCGCAGCGGACCTTCCCGAATCAGGATGCCGTCAACCGCTACGTCATGTGGACCGATCCCGTAATGAAGTTCATCGATGTCAGTCCGAAGCCCCGGCGTATTGTGGGCATTGCGGCCGATATCGATGATCAACACGTGGTGCCAGGCCCGGCCGTCACCATCTATCATCCTCTCGAGCAGGAAATCGGGGGCGGCCGGCTGTTTGTGCATGTCCGCTCGGACCCCTACGCCCTGGTGCCGCGCATCACGCAAATCATCCGCGAAATGGCTGCCGATCAGCCCGTGGAGCGCGCGGCCACGCTCGAAGATGTCCGGGCTGAGGTGCTCACACCGGACCGGCTGAATGCGTTGGTGTTCGGCGTCTTCGCCGCTGTAGCGCTGGCGATCGCGATTGTGGGTGTGGCGGGTGTTCTGGCGTTCTCCGTCAGCGGGCGCACGCGCGAGTTCGGCATCCGGTTGGCGATCGGATCGGAGCCGCGGCGTCTTTTGCTGGGCGTCATCCTGGAAGGCGCGGTGATGGGTTCTTTGGGCGTTGCCGTAGGCGCGGCAGGCGGATTTGTGCTCCAGCGCCTGGCATCCGGCTATTTCCAGGGCGTGCAGGCGCCCGGCTTCGTTCCGGTGGCAGGTTCGGCCGTCCTGCTGATCGCTGCCGCAATGATCGCTTCGTTGTTGCCGGCCTTGCGAGCGGCGCGAGTCGATGTGATGCAGGCGCTGCGGTCGGAGTAAGCGTCTTCGAGATTCAGGCTGAGCGGCTCCACTGGAGTTCCCTGGGACCGACGTATTCCGATTGGGGCCGGATCAGCCGCCCTTCCCGGAGTTGTTCCACACAATGTGCCGACCAGCCGAGCACGCGGCCCACGGCGAATGTCGGCGTGAAGAGTTCCGTCGGCAGTCCCAAACCGTGCAACAGCAGGGCGGTGTAGAACTCGACGTTGGTGTCCAGCCGCCGGCCGGGTTTGTATTCGCGAAGCAGGCGCAGGGCAGTCGATTCCACGCTGCGAGCGAGCCGGTACAGCGCGATATCGCCTCCGCCGGTATAGAAGCGCTCGGCGGCTTGGGCTAATACGTCGGCACGCGGGTCACGCACGCGATAGACGCGGTGGCCGAATCCCATGAGGCGTTCCCCGCGCTCCAGTTTGGCACGAATGACACTTTCGGCGCGTTCCGGGGTTCCGATTTCGAATACCATATCGAGGGCGGGTCCTGGGGCTCCGCCGTGCAGCGGTCCTTTGAGCGCGCCTACAGCTCCAGTGAGCGCCGAGATTACGTCCGAACGGGTCGAAACAATCACGCGCGCAGCGAACGTGGATGCGTTGAGGCCGTGATCGCACACGGTGTTGAGGTATGTTTCCAGGGCCCGTGCACATTCCGGCGATGGCTCCGTTCCAAAAATCTGATGGAGGTAATGCGCCGCATGCGAAAGACCGGTACGGACCGGCGCGGGCGCCTCGCCGCGCAGCAGGCGCCAGTAAGTTCCCACAATCGTAGGAAAGGAACCGATCGCCGTGATGGCGTCTTCCAAGGGGTTCTCCTCCCGGCCGAGGCTGAGAGTGGATGCCGCCATACGCAGGGCGTCAATGGGCGGCGTCCTGGCGGTGGCGGCTTCGCGCAGGAGTTCGATGGCCACCTGCGGCAGTTCACGGCGCCGGGCAAGGTTGTGTGCAAACCCGGCGCGCTCCGTAGAGTCCGGGAGCCGCCCCTGCAACAGGAGGTAGGCCACCTCTTCAAAGCGGGCGTGCGGCGCCAGGTCTTCCACGGCGAAGCCTGCCAGGATCAGCTTTCCGGCCTCTCCATCCACGTGGCTCAGCCGCGTACGCGCCGCCACAATGCCATCCAGATCCTGTGTCATAGTTCCATGTTTGCGGCCCGGCGAATATATTGTCAATATTGATCGTATAATCAATATATAGTGTCCGGCTACCTTTCCGCCCAAGAAGCTGCTCGAAGGCTCGGTGTGACCCGGGCTACTTTGTACGCGTACACCAGCCGGGGACTGGTGCAGTCCGTTCCGGTTCCAGGCCAGCCGCGGGAGCGCCGCTACTCCGCCGAAGATGTGCAGCGGCTGAAAGATCGCAAGGAAGCTCGCGGCGATCCGGCCAAAGCGGCTGCCCGCGGGCTCGATTGGGGCAGTCCGGTGCTGGAGTCGAGCCTCACCCTGATCCAAAATGGCAGGCTATATTTTCGCGGCCAGGATGCCCTCGAACTTGCCGAGAGAGCAACTCTGGAAGACGTGGCGGCGCTGCTGTGGCAGGCGGAAACCGCGGAACGGGCGCGTCTATTCGACCAGCCCGGCAGGCTGGCGCCGGCGCAATGGGCGCGGCTGCGCGCCGCAACGGCCGATCCGATCACATTGATGCAGGCGGCGTTGCCCTTGGCCGGAGCAGCGGATCTGGCGGCTTATGACCTGAGGCCCGTCACTGTGCGGCAAACCGGAGCCCGCATTCTTCGGCTGTTTGCTTCAGCCGTGACTAGTCAACACGCGCGCGCGCCGCTGCATCGTGCGCTGCAAGCGGCTTGGGCGCCCAGGAAGACGGAACTCGGCGAGGCGCTGCGAACGGCCCTGGTGCTCTGCGCCGACCACGAATTGAATATCTCTGCCTTTGCGGCGCGGTGCACGGCTTCGGCCGGCGCATCGCCTTATGATGCGGTATCGGCCGCGATGGCGGCGCTCAAAGGATATAAGCACGGCGGAGCGACGGAACGCGTCGCGGCTTTATTCGCGGAAGCCGGAAAGCCCCACCGGGCGGAGGCTGCGCTGGGGCGGTGGCTGCGGCGGGGAGAGCGGATCCCAGGATTCGGCCACCCGCTGTACCCACACGGCGACCCCCGCGCAGCTCTGCTGCTTCGCTTGGCGAAATCCGCCGGGAATCAAAGCGAGTGGCGGCTGGTGCGAGCGCTTTCCGAGGCCGGCGGCCGCTTACTCCACGAGCTCCCGAATCTCGACTTCGGGCTGGTTGCCTTAGCCCGGGTCTACCGGCTGCCGGAACACGCACCCTTGATCCTGTTTGCTCTCGGGCGGACCGCCGGCTGGATTGGTCATGTGCTCGAGCAGTACGCGCTCGATAAACTGATCCGCCCGCGCGCCCGTTACACCGGACCCCCTATTCCGAGCGAAGCGCAGTCATCGGATCCAGGCGGAGCGCGCGCCGCGCGGGCAGGTAAACGGCCAGCAATGCGGCCGCCAACAACACCAGCGGCGCAATCGTGAAGGTCACGGCATCGCGCGGCGAAATGCCATATAGCTGCGTTTCCATCAGGCGAGTGAGGAGGAACGACGCGGCGAGGCCGATAATCAGGCCTGCGCACGCGGGCCCCAGGCCTTGTCGCGCGAGCAACCGAAGCAGATGGCCGGGAAGCGCACCCAGGGCGATGCGCACCCCGAGTTCGCGCGTCCGCTGTGAGGCCGCGTACGAGACAATTCCGAAGATCCCGATCGTGGCGAGTGCCAGGGCCACCAATGAAAAACACGCCAGCAGCAGCGCAGAAAGCCGGCGGCGCGCCAGTGAAGCGGCGAGCACATGTTCCATGGTTTCGAAACTCGCCACGGTCTGTTCCGGGTCGATCGCCCGCGCTTCGCGGCGCACGGCGGAAGCCAGCGACAATGGATCCGCCTCGGTACGGATCATGACGAACTCACCGGGGGCATAGCCCGGCAGATACAGCTCGGGTTCCGCGGGGGTGTCAACGCCCAGGTCCTTCGCATCGCCCACGACACCGATGACCGGCACGGGGTTGAGCTGCGGCCCAGTGACGCCCATCAGTATGTTTTGTCCCACCGGATCGCGCGAACCGAAGTAGCGGCGGGCGAGCGATTCGTTAATCACGAAGTAGCTCTTGTTCGGGTCCGAGAGGTCGGCATCCCGGAACAGCCGGCCGGCGATCAGGCGCATGCCCATGGTTTCGAAATATCCCGGGCTAACTGGGCGAATCTGTGCCACAGGGAAGCGTCCCGGCTCTGGCAGAGGCTGCCCGCCGATTGCGAAGCGCGTGAGATTGCCAAGCGGACGCAGAGGCATCGAGTTGACGGTTGCGGCGCCGGTGACTCCGGGCAATTGCCGCAGGCGGCCCAGCAGGCGTTCATAAAACCGGTTCACCGCGGTTTGGTCGCTATACCCTGCGCCAGCCAGGTTGATCTGCGCGGTCAGGAGGTGATCGGTGCGGATCCCCGGATCCACCTGGAGCAGCCGTTCGAAGCTGCGCAGCAGGAGTCCCGTGCCGACCAGCACCACAACGGCCAGTGCCATCTCGCCGGCCACGAGCACTCCGGATGCGCGGCTGTGTTTTTGTTTCAGAGACTCGTTGAGATTGAGGCGCGAGACGTTCAGGGCCGGAAGTATTCCAAACAGCAGGCCTGTGGCGACCGAGACCGCGGCTGCGAACGCAAGCACTCCGGGATCGAAGGCGAGTCCGGCGAGTCCGGGCATAGGGGCCGCCCCCGTATCGGCGAGCAGAGCGGTCAGCAGAGGAATGAGCCAGCGGGCGAAGAGGATGCCCATCAGTCCACCGAGGACTCCAAGCAACATGCTTTCGGCCAGAAATTGCCGCAAGAGTCTGCCCCGCGACGCGCCCAGCGCGGTGCGAATGGAAATCTCGGTCTGACGCCCGGTGGCGCGCGCGAGCAACAGGCCCGCGATGTTGGCGCACGCAATGAGAAGCACCAATCCCATTGCACTGAAGATGATTAGCAAAGGTGTGCGTACGTTGCCGGCATATTGCTCTCGCAAAGGCTCCACGAACGCGCCGATCGTGCGATTCGAGCGCGGATGCTCGGTCTCGAGCCGCCGTGCGATCGCGGTGAGTTCCTGCTGCGCCTGCTCGCGCGTCGCGCCAGGACGGAGGCGCGCGATCACGGACGCCGCGTGGTACATCCGGTTCTCGCGGTTGGCGCTGCCGACGTTGGTAAGCGGCACCCACAGGTCCGTAGCGGGCGGATACGAATATGCTTCCGGAAGGACGCCGGTAACGATGTACAGGTCACCGCTCAAATGAATCGAGCGGCCAACGACAGCGGGGTCGGAACGGAAGCGGCGGCGCCACAACGATTCGCTCAGGAGCGCATAGTGGTTGGCGCCCTCGCGGTCCTCAGCCTCAGTGAACGTTTGCCCGAGCAATGGCGTGGCTCCGAGCAATGGAAAGAAATCCGGAGCAACCGCGATCGCGTGAAGTTCTTCCGGCTGGCCCTGTTCATTGAGCACGTAGGTGGATACGAACCGGCTGAATACGGCCATCCGGTCGAAAACATGGCTACGCGCCTTCCAGTCGAGGAAGTCCTGGTAGGCCACATCCACCTTGGGAAGCTGTGGGTGGGTCTCCACGATGGTATAGAGACGGTCAGCCCCCGGGAAAGGTAGCGCCCGGATCAAAACCACATTCACTATGCTGAACAGGGCTACGTTTGCTCCGATGCCCAGCGCGGCGGCCAGCAGCGCGACCACGGTAAATGCCGGGCTCTTGCGGAGCATCCGCACAGCGAAACGAAGATCGCTCCAGAGAGTTCCCATACACTCAGTTTTTCGCCGCGGCGCGCGGACTCGGAGGCTCAAGTGGCGGAGGCGTAATCCGCCGGTGCTCCATCGTTTTCTCGTGAGTGTCGCAGAAGGCTTCGAGCAGCTCGGTATCGGGAAGCAGAGTCAACACCGTGTTCACGGTCCACGGCTTTACGTAAGCTTTCGGGTCGTCGATCGTGATGGCGAGGTTCATGTGGCCGAAATCGGTGCGCCGGAAGCGCTCAGTGACGTGCAGTGCATCGCTGTGCGGCCGGCCTTTCTTCGTATCGAGCCAGCCGCCGTCCTTCAAGCCGATAGTCTCAATGACAAAGGCATCGCCCTCCCATCGGCCCACCGAGTATCCCAGCCAGGTGGGATCGGGGGCGGAGGGGAGCGCCCGGCCGTCGGTCAAAACCTGGCGGAAGATCATTCCGACCAGACTTTCGTACAGAAATGCTGTTTCCGCGGGTGTCTGCAGGATCTTGAACGCGCCACCCGCGTAATCGATGCGCGGAACGCCAGGCGGCATGCAGTAACCATACGGATCGTCGACATGATCGCGGCCCTCCCGCTGCTGCTGGATCGCCTTGGCCCACGAAGTCATCTCCACATCGTCGGCTTTCAAGTCTTTGGCGGCATCGAAGAAGAGGCTGCGGATGAAACAGTCGTCGCGGCCATAAATTCCGCACTCGACGGCCCAGATTCCCGACAGATCGGGCTTTCCATCGGTGAGCCGCGGCGGCTGCGCCGTGAGGTTCGGCTTACCATCCGGCAGGCGAGGAATTCCGGGCGTCGGGTATTTCAACCATTGGCCATGAGCGGCTGCCGCGAAATAGAGCGAGGCAGCGAGAGTACCGGCGGCGGAGGAGTATGGCTTCATGGCTGGCCCTTGCTACGAGCGAACACGCGCCATTCTACCACCTGCCTATTGCGGATGAGGCGTTGCCGGATAGGGCCTGAGCCGCGGCGGCCGGAAATCCGGCTCCAGGAGCCATGCCGACCGGTCCCGGTAATACGACTGCAGTTTCTCGTTCTCCTGGGGCCCGAGGTCCCGCGCCCACACCACGCGCGAGCCATCGATATCCGCGGCGTTGTAGACCCATTCCTGCTGGAAGATGTGCTGCGGATAGTAGCGGACAAAAACCAGCACTCTTGCGGGAATTGCGGCGATCTGCTCGTTTACCACGATGCGCATGGCCGGATTGCGATGATTCAGAGCGTTCCAGGTTTCGTACTGGCGGATGGCCAGCGAGAATGCTTGCGTATCGAACACGTGCATTCCGTACCAGAAAACAAACTGCGCGACGCACAGCAGCACGAGCAGCCCGGCCGCTTCGCGGCTAAGGCGCGCGATCTGTTGCAACCCCACCACGCTGACCAGAACAAACAGACAGGTGACTCCCGCCAGGTAGTGCGGCTCGAAATTGGGGAAGAAGTTGGCGCCGAGCGCAAAGAGCGCCACGGTCAGCGCGGCCCACCAGAACCGGTACTGCCGCAGCGCCCAGAAGAAGGCCGGCAGCGCCAGGTAGAGCGGCGCGAGGAAGAAGAACCGGTAGAAACGCACGCGGTATTCCAGTCGCTGCCAAAAGCTGGATCCGCCGAACGACATCTGCATCCGGTAATTCAACTCCTGCTCGCGATTCAGTTCGCGGTGCGGCACGGGATTGGACTGAAACGTCAGAGCCGCGGGAACGCCGTATTGATACTGGCTGAGTACGTAGGGTAAGGTAGTCCAGCTTCCCGTGACCTGCCTGTTTTGCAGGAGCATGAGTCCTGCGGCCAGAATGGGCAAGGCGGCAGCCGGCGCGAGTTTTCGGAGGTGAAGCGGCTTGGCGGGAGCGAGGAACGCTGCCACGCTCAGCAGCAGGAAAGCCGATTCGTACGGGCGGATGAGCAGGTGGGCGGCGATTCCGAGACCCAATAAAGCAGCATCGCGCGGGCGGGCGGCCGTGACGAGCCGGGGAAGGGATCCGAAAACCAGGCAGCCCGCCGCGGCAGCCGCCGCTCCTCCCCAGTAACTGTTCATCCACTGACTGAGCGGTCCGAACTCGATGACCGCCAATACACCACCCGCGAGCGCCCACCCGGGCGTAGTCCACGCGCGCAGCATCCAGTAGCATAGGGCGCAAAATGCCGCCACCGCGAGCACCACACCCGCCCAGGGGTGACCGAACAAAGTCCAGCCAACGGCCAGGACGAGTCCCTGGCCCGGCGGATAGATTGAGCTGTATTTCGGCTCCTGCAGAACGAACTGGGTTTCGAAGAACTGATGCAGCGGATGAGGCGGATTGGCAAGCCGCAAGTGCCGCAGCGTATCCGCCGCCAGCAAATGGCTGAACTCATCGTAGATGTCCGGCGAAGGCACGGGATGGTGCGGCAGAAGGGCCATCCGGAGCACGACAGGCAAGGCGGCCAGGAAGATCATGCACCAGCCGGTCCTTCCAGCAAATGCCGCGGCCCGCGGCTCCAGCCAGATTCGCCAGAGCACAACGCCTCCCGCGAGGAGAATGGCCATCGCCAACAGGACGAAGTCGCTCGCTCCGAAACCCAGCGGGTTCGCCAGAGGGAGGAACGAACGAAAGAAGTCGAACAGGAACATCAGGCGCCACCATTCTCGCAAAACGGCGTCTCGCAAAACGCCAATAGGCCGGTGTTTTACAATAGTCGGCAGGAGAATCGGCGGATGCGCATTCAGAGGATCGCGGGATTGTGTGTTTTGGGCGCCCTGTTGCTCTTCGCGCAGGACTGGCAGACGGCGACTTCGTTGCCCAGCGTCGATCTCACCGGCTTGACGCCCGCGCAGGCAGCTAAAGTTCTAAACGTTCTCCGCGCCAATAATTGCACGTGCAACTGCGGTATGAAATTAGCCGAATGCCGCATGAAAGATCCGAGCTGTTCTTACAGCAAAGGAATGGCCGCCATCGTCGTCGATGCCATCAAACACGGCAAGACGGAAAAAGAGGCCTTGGCAGCGGCCATTGCCTCGAAATGGGGCCAGGGGCCGCCGGATCATTCCAAACCTCTCGAAGACCCGGTCCCGATCCCGGTCGGCAGCGCGCCCGTTCGCGGAGTCGGCAACGCTCCCGTTACGCTGGTCGAATTCTCCGATTTTCAGTGCCCGTTCTGTATCACCGCTACGCCGCAGCTCGAAGCCATCCTGCGAGCCTACCCGATGCAGGTGAAGCTGATCTTCAAACAGTTTCCTCTGGACAGCCATTCGCAGGCCGCGCTGGCCGCGGCGGCCTCTCTCGCCGCGCACAAGCAAGGCAAGTTCTGGCCCATGTATGACGCGCTGTTCGCGCAAAAGGGAAATCTGTCGCGGAGGGGCATTCTGGCGCTCGCCTCCAACGTTGGCCTGGATATTAAGCGCTTCCAGGCGGACCTGGATTCCGCCGAAATCAAGAGCGCCGTTCAGAAAGAGATCGCGGAGGGCGAAAAAATCGGCGTCGATTCCACGCCCACGCTGTTCGTAGACGGCAAGCGCTTCAACGGGCCGCTGACACTCGCCTCGTTGAAGCCGATCATCGACAACGAATTGAAACATCCCGCCGCTCCTGCGAAAGTAGCGGCACGGTGATTCGCGCCGTTCATCTTCTGTTCATTCAATTCTTCTTGTAAGAGCCGCCTAACTTCGATAGAATCCTGCCACTCTCGATACGAGGAGGAGGGATTTAATGAAACTATCGAAGATTTCGCGACCATTTTTACGCACACTCCCGGCTTTGTTTGCCGGAGTGCTGGCGTGGGGCCAGGGTCTTCCCAGCTCGGGGATGCAATATCTGCAGACCATTGCGATTCCGGGATGGAGAGCCACCGGCTCGGCGGGCAATGCCAACGTCGATGTGATGGGATTCAACCCGGTCACACGGTTCATGTATCTCGCTGACCGGACCAACCACGGTGTGGATGTAATCGATACGCGCACAAACGTAGTGGTTGGGCTGCTACAGATGGCGTCCAATTCTGTTCCGAATGTGCCTCTGGTTGCGGTGAACCTGCAACAACTGGCCGTTTCCGACGGGTTGAAATCCGTTTATGTCTGGGATCTGAAGGCGCCGCAGGCGCAGCCTGATAAATACGACCTGCCCAGTACAACTACGGATGGTATGGATTACGACCCTATTAACCAGACCGTGTACGTGATCACTGACGACGCGCCCTATTACCTCGTGGGGATCAGTCTTCCCTATAAGAAAATTACTACGCAGACGGTGCTGCCGGGGAGCGCGGATCTGATCAAGTTCAACCCGGTGGACGGCAAGATCTACGTCGGTTTGGAAGATGCGGACAATAACAATGCGGGGGCGGGCGTAGCGGCTTACGATCCGGCCACGGACAAGATTACCGCCAACTACAAGATTGGCCCGGCATGCCCGGTGCATGGCATCGATATCGATCCGATTTCGAATATTGCGGTGCTGGGGTGCTTCGGCGGAACCGCAACCGGAGATATGGCGATTAGCCTGGCCGATGGCTCGGTGTTGAAGACTTTCGTCGTGGGCGGTACGGACACCATTGTCTTCAACCCAAACAACCGCCGGTTCTACGCGGGAGCGGGGCTCAACACCGCAGCCACTTCGGGCTGCCCGCAGAGCTTCAGTACAACGGCAACGAAGCGGACGCCGGTGGTGGGCATCTTCGATGCGTCCGGACCCACCGGAGCTGCTGTGCGCGAATACGCGGCGGCCTGTACCGGAGGCGGCCATATTGCCGGTGTCGATCCAATCACCAACTTCGTTTACGTGCCGGTCTCTCAGTATCCGGCCGATCCCGCAAGCAGTTCGAGCGGACAGAATGGCGTGCTGGTATTTCGCGACTCCACTCCCCCGGCGCAGGCGCCGGTGACACAGGCACAGGCAGCTCTGACGGCTTTTGGCAGTTCCATGGCAGGCGGGACGGTCCAATTCACGCTGGCAGGACGGCGGATGCGTTTGACGGCTGCTCCTACCGGTATCACTGGGCCGGCAGCGTGGCTCTCCGTACCCACCACGGTGACCAACGAATTCGTAGCGTGTGCCGTGAACCCTGCCAACGGCACCGCAGGTTGCAGCGGCGATCTTCTAGGAGATCCGCTGATTGGCAGCGTGGTGACGCTCTCGGTGGATAGCGGCTCGGG
>PSRJ01000015.1 GCA_003175985.1 Terriglobia bacterium | reverse complement strand
TGCTTTGGCCTTTCCACGGACCGCAGGCGCAGGTGTGCTCTGGTGGGTCGCCAGCCGCCGCAGAAACGCCGTCCACTGACCGCCGCGTTGAGTACTAGAGGTTCTAGAAAAATCGTCGTCGCTGCGCAGGTTAATAGTAAACCCTAAAACCCCCCAGTACTGATAACCGGGCGCTATTCAAAAGATTCATTGCCGAGGACTTAGAGTTGTTTTACACTACTTCCACTTGTCCCGGGAGGAGATGTAATGAAGAGATTGCTGTTGGTCGCTCCGCGCTTCGATTCGGAGTTTTACGCGGGGCTGCGGAAGACCGGATTCATCAGCGGTTCGATCATGGCTCCCTTGCATCTCACCACCATCGCGGCCTTAACCCCGGACCATTGGGAAGTCGACATTTGGGACGAGGGCGCGCGCGACGAGATCACCGAATCTACCAATTTCGCGAAGGACTATGACCTGGTAGCCACCACGGCGTATGTCACGCATCTGCCGCGCGCCATCGATATCGGTCGCATTTTCCGCAAGCGTGGCGTCCCGGTTGCCATCGGCGGGCCTGGAGTATCTTCCTTACCGCAAAAGTGCCGCCCGGAGTTTGATGTCATCTTCCTGGGCGAGGGGGAGTTGATCTGGCGCCGTTTCCTCAAGGACTTCGAGCAGGGACATTACCTTTCCGAATACCGCCAGGTGGATCGCCCGGACCTGATGGAGCTTCCCGTTCCACGGTGGGACCTGGTGAAAGACGACCTAACCCGCTATCAGTTGGTCGGTGTGCAGACCACGCGCGGCTGCCCCTTCGATTGCGAGTTCTGCGACGTCATCCACCTTTACGGACGCAAGCCGCGGCACAAGAAGATCGATACGGTGCTCGCGGAAGTCTCGCTCCTCCACAAAATGGGCGGCCGGCGCCTGTTCTTCTGTGACGACGATTTCATCGGAGACTGGAAATACGCCCAGGACTTGCTGAAGGAGCTCGAGCCCGTGAATCGCTCCTTCGACGAGCCGATGACCGTTACCACGCAGTGCACGATCGATCTGGCCAAGCAGGACAACATTTTGAAGCTCATGGCGGATTGCAATTTCACCGCCGTGTTCATCGGCGTGGAATCGCCGCGCAAAGAGAGCCTGAAGGAGGTCAAGAAGTTTCAGAACGTGCGCAGCGATCTGGTGGAAGATCTCCACAAGATCCAGTCCTACGGGATTCTGGTGCAGGCCGGCTTGATCGTAGGGTTCGATCACGATGACAAGACCATCTTCCAGGACCACATCGATTTTGTGCAGCGGGCCCGCCTCACCGCGGTGAACGTCACTACCCTGAAGGGGCTTGCGGGCACTCCGGGATATCTCCGCTATCAGCGGGAAGGGCGCATGATCGACGCCAGCGAAATCGCCCGTGAGTCTCCCAAGGTGGTGACCAACATCCTTCCGAAGCTGATGACGCTGCCGGAGCTGATGGAAGGTTACGCATGGGAACTGGAGCGCATGCGGGATTGGAAGACCTTCCGCCGCCGCGTGATGGAAGTCGTGCGCAACGTCAAATACATCCCTGCCATCCGGACGAAAGCCAAGTTCCGCCTGCCTCGCCAGCGCCGCGTGGGTGGTGTCTCCAAGCCGAATTTCATGAAGCAACTGCCGCTGGAAGGGCGGCTCACGGTGCTGTTTCTCTATCTCTATGCGCGATTCCGTGCGCCGCATATGATGCACCAGGTGACCAGCGCGATGGGGCAGCACATCGTGCAGTGGCTGTCTCTCCCCTTCCAGCTGAACGTCATCCGCAAACAGATCGACATGTACAAAGCGGGCAAGTTCAAGCTCGAAGTCGATGAATCGGTTGGCATGATCCCCATGGACTTCGAAAAGACCGTGGCCAAGGTTATGCCCGCGATCTACGATCGCCTGGCGGGCGAGATGGACTACAAAGCGGGAGTGCAGGAAGCTTTCGTCGCTGTGATGAAGGATTTTCTCATCCGCTGGGGAAAGGGCTTCCAGGGATTCGAAGACTTCCACATGGTTTATATCCAGGAGCTCTGCGACCGCCACGTCGAGCGCTGGAACCAGAAGTTCGCCGAGAGGGAAGGGCAGTTTGCCAGCAACGTGTTGAGCCTCAGCCGCGAACAATCCGCTCACTTTAAGTTCATTCGTGAAATGCTCACGGCCGTGGAGCAGGAACTTCGCGGCGAAGTTCGGGCGCAACAAGAAGCGAAGTCGCTGGTGCAGCTTGCTGCGAAAACAGCGTAGATGGGACTCAAATAACGATGCGTAGAATTCTCCTGATTGCCCCCAAGTTTGACCCGGAATACAGCTTGGCGTTTAAGAAGACCGGAATTACTCCAGGTCGCGTCATTGCCGGTTCCATCATGGCCCCCCTAGGTCTGACCACGATTGCCGCTCTGACTCCCGACGATTGGGAAGTCACCATTTGGGATGAAGCCGCGCGCGGCGAAATCACCGATTCCACCGACCTGGGAGCGGACTACAGCCTGGCGGCGATGACTGCATACATTTCGCACATCCCGCGTGCCATCGAGCTGGCTCGAGTCTTCCGCCGCCGCGGAATCCCCGTCGCGATAGGCGGCCCCGGCGTCTCTTCCGCGCCGGAACAGTGCCGCCCGGAGTTTGATGTCGTCTTTCTGGGAGAAGCCGAATTTACCTGGGGTCTGTTCCTGAAGGAATTCAAGCTGGGCCGGCATCGTTCCGAATACCGGCAGGTGGAGCGGCCCGATCTGGCAACGACACCCGTGCCTCGCTGGGAACTCCTCCAGGATGATATCCCGCGTTATCAGATGCTTGGCGTGCAGACCACGCGAGGCTGCCCGTTCGATTGTGATTTCTGCGATGTCATCCACCTCTTCGGACGCAAGCCGCGGCACAAACTGATCGATACCGTCCTCAAGGAATTCACACTGCTGCAAAAACTCGGCGGCCGCCGGATTTTCCTCTGCGATGACGATTTCATCGGCGACTACAAGTATGCCCAGGATCTTTTGACTGAAATGGTGGGGCTCAATCGTTCGTTCGATGAGCCGTTAAACTTCACCACTCAGTGCACGATCGACCTTGCCAAGCGCGACACCATCATGAAATTGATGGCGGATGCGAACTTTCAATCCGTGTTCGTCGGAGTGGAAACGCCGCGGAAGGAGAGTCTGAAAGAGGTCAACAAGCTTCAAAATATGCAGGGCGACATGGTCGAGAACCTGCGCAAGATTCAGTCCTACGGGTTGATGATTAAGAGCGGCCTGATCGTCGGTTTCGATAGCGATGATAAGGACGTGTTCCAGGAGCACGTGGACCTGGCGGAAAACGCCAACCTGGTGGAACCAACCGCCCGAACCTTGAAGGCGATGCCGGGCACACCGCAGTGGATGCGTTTTCAGCGTGAGGGCCGTATTCTCGACGTGACCCAGGTATCGCGAGAGTTCCCCAGAGCGATCACTAATATCACTCCCAAGCAGATGACTCTGCCGGAACTCATGGAGCGCTACGAGTGGCTCACCATGCAGCTCCGGGATTGGAAGAGTTTCCGCCGGCGGACGATCCGGGCGCTGCGCGATATCAAGTACGTCCCGGAGCACAGGCGCGACGCCAAATTTGAACTGCCGAAGCAGGCGCGCCAAAACGGGAAGGGCCGGCCGGCGTGGCGTAAGAACCTGTCCTGGGAAGCCAAGTGGTCGATCCTATCCATCCTGTTCTATACTTGGCGGAAACGCCCGCACATGGCTCAGTACGCCGTCACTGTAATCGCCGAGCAGTTGGTGGAACGATCGCTGCTCTCGTTTCAGCACGAAGTGATTCAAAAGCTGGTGGCGCTTTACAACGCAGGCGAGTTGAAACCCGACCTCGATGACTCAGTCGGCATGATTCCCCACGATTTTGAAAAGACCGTGGCGAAAGTAATGCCCGTAATTTACGACCGCCTCTGGGCGGAGCTGGAGTACAAACCGGCGATCCCGGAAGCTTATGTGGATATCATGAAGGACTTCCTGATCCGCTGGGGCAAGGGCTTCCAGGGTTTTGAAGATTACCACATGACGTATCTCAACGAATTATGCGACCGCCACATTGAGCGCTGGAACCAAAAGCGTGCCGAAGGCAAGGGTCAGGTTGCAGAGACGGCACAAACGCTAAAGCGCGAACAGACGGGACATTTCAAATTCATTCGGGAAGTACTCGTCGCCGTGGATCAAGAACTCCGCGGCGAGGCGCGGCTGCAGCAAGCCGCGCTGGTGCAGATTGCCGGGAAATCGGCTTAAATGAGGAGACCATGGAGAAACACTACGATGCCGTTGGAACCGTAGATAGCGGCGGACCGAAACTTGAAGGCGTCCGGGGTAAGATCAGAGCGAAGGTCAAGCCCAAAGTCATCTTTTGCATTATCCTCTTTGTCGCGCTGACAAAGCGCCTCAAGTTCCTGCACAAGCACTATCCGTATAAGATTCGCGAACTGGCGCGTAGCTGGGATTCCAAGATGCTCTGGACGTTTGTCTTCAGCCGCGGAACCCGCGTGTTCATGGACCAGAACTGCGTCATGAAAGACCCGCCCACTTTCCAGCCGCTGATCAAGACGCGGCCGGAATGGCAGTTCACCGAAGCCGATATCCGGACATTCTACCGGGACGGCTTCATTGGCCCAATCACCCTCTGGACGCCCGAGGAAATGGTCGAGATCCGGCGCAAAGTCGACAGCGTCATGGAGCGGCCGTCGAAAGTCTATCCGACCGCCCAGAATCAGTACCGCGACCGGTATATCGACGCCCCCGAGTTTTGGGAAGTGATTTCCATGCCGCAGCTCAACGAGCGGCTGGCGCAACTTCTGGGCCCCGATCTCCTCGTGTGGCGCTCGCAAATCTTCAACAAGAAGTCAGGCGATCCCGAGATCACCTGGCATCAGGCGAGCACCTATATGGCCGAACAGCGCATCAAGGCGACGCTCGAACCCAAGAACCTCAGTGAGTTGTTCCAACTTACGACCTGGATCGCGATCGACGACGCGTACTACGAGAACGGCTGCATGCACTTCCTGAAGGGCACGCATCGCAAGATGTGGTCCATGCAGAAAGGCGGCAGCGGCTATATCGGGAATCCGCCGGAGCTTGCCAAGATCATCGGTGGACAGGGCCGGTTCGCAAAAGCCTCGGGTCTTACACTTGAAGTTCCGATCACCGCAGACATGATCGTGCCCATGCCGCTCAAATCCGGCCAGTGCGTGATCTTCACAGAGCGGTGCATCCACGGTTCGCCGCCCAACAATTCCCCCAACCGGCGCTTTGGCTTCGTTTTCCGAACAATCAAGACGAGCGTCCAGGTCTATCGCGAAGAAAGCATTCATGAGGTCACATACTTGCGCGAAAAGTATGACCTCAACAACTGGGGATGTGCCTTACTCCGCGGCGAAGACAAGTATCACTTGAACCGCATGATCAAGCCTCCGGTGTACCAACAGCCGGAGTTGGCAACCAGTTCGGCCCGGTAGTCAGTTCCGAAGCGCGTAGCTGCTTCTCAGCCAGAGTAGTGTCTATGCGCTTCGCATGCCTCCTCGGCAGTACCCACCTTACATCTAGGACCTTTTGTGATCGACTAGACAAAAGATAGTCCCAGACTCCCCGTTCTGTTCATTAGACTACATACTCCACTCCTAGTTTCTGAGTCTGCGAAGCCGCCTTTTGAAGTTGGCCGAGCAAGGAGACTTATGGCTACTGCTGTCGCGCAATCCCCGATTCGAGTGCTCCCTCGCAGGCGCAAGATCTTCCGCACCTGCGTGGTTATGGCGATCCTGTACACGCGCTCGCTGATCGCTTCCTTGTTCTTCATCCGTCCTTTCTTGCTAAGAATCAACGGTAAGCCGTGCCTGCGGGAACGGACTTATCGCGTGCCCTCCATCCCGTTCTTTATGATGCTCAGGCTGAAGTGGCTGTGGTTCCGAGGTATCTGGTCGGCCGACGCGGAAGGTCACGAGCCCAAGATTGAAGAGAAGTTCAATCGCTTCATTCCTAAGGTCGAAGAATACGTCGAGACACACTGCAAAGAAAAGGCCAAGGACGTTCCCCTGCCGGAGTACGATTGGCAAAACGGCAATCCGGAAGAGTTCTACGAGAAATACGTCAAGACTCCGCAACCGGTTGTCTTGCGCGGTTTCGCCCTACAGACGGAAGCCGTAAAGAAGTGGGGCTTCGATTACATCGTCGATAAATGCGCAGAGGTCGAGGTTAATCTCACCAGCGCCGATAACGACTTTCCCGGAAAGCTGAAGGAGGTACGCGACCCGAAGATTTACTGCGCCAATGCGGATGCTCCGTTTAAGGCCTTTCCGGAACTGGCCGAAGATTTGAGCGTCCCGAAGTTGCAGCCCTATCTGAAGAAGCGAAACACGTGGAACCAATTCTTCATTGGCCAGAAAGCTACCGGAAGCGGGTACCATTGCGCTGGGATCTGGAACTTCTTCTTCATGGTGGAAGGACAAAAGAAGTGGACCTTCGTGGACCCCGAGTTGACGTGGATGCTCTATCCCAGCATGATCACCGGCGCGTTGGCATATGGCAGTTTGGTCTCCTTTCCGGATCGGGCCGATCTCTCTTACTACCGGCTATATAAATACTGCCCGCGTTTCTGGGTGGTGCTCAACCCGGGCGACGTGCTGTTGAACCCGCCATGGTGGTGGCACGCCGTAGACAACCTGACCCCTACGTCGGTCGCCGTGGCTACGCGGTGGGATGCTTTCAAAGGCGATTTCAGCTTTTATGAGATCAATCGCACGCTTTCCATGCTGGCTATTTTCAACCCGCGCTTCCCGCGCTTCTTGTTCAACTACCTCATGACGAATGTAGGGAAGGGCCGCCATGTAGTCCAGGCCGGGGGCGGGGCATTTGAAGAAGACGACATGGTGGAGAAGACCAATCAAAAGGGACGCATGGCGAACTCCTATCACGGCAAGATCGTCCGCAAAGTGCAACTCAGAAGGAAGTGGTAGCAGGTCCGAAGCAGGCTTGCCTGCGCCGCAATTCCGAGTGTGCGTCCAATCGTGAGCGAAGGGCCGCTGTGCTACTGTCGAAGTAGCTATGGTCAAGTTTCTCATCGGCCTGGTTACCGGTGTCCTGCTGGTTTTTCTCACCGTCGGAATTCTTTTCTTCGCGCTGCTGCGATTTCGTGAAAAACCCCCGGAAGTTGCCAACAACTCCGTGCTGGTGCTTCGGCTGAACGGCGCCATTCCCGAAAGAACACCTGTTGAAATACCGTTTCTGAGCGAGGGTCCGTCATTAACAGTTTCGAGCGTCTGGATGGACCTGCGGAAGGCTGCCGCCGACCCCCGTATCAAAGCGGTCGTTCTTGAACCTGAAGGTGTTGCCGCCGGCTGGGCCAAGCTCGAAGAGATCCGCGGCGATATCGATCAATTCCGCAAATCCGGCAAGCCGGTTTTTGCCTATCTGCGGACCCCCACGGCGCGTGAGTATTACATCGCCACAGCCGCCGACCGGATTTACCTCGGTCCGGAAGACCCGGTCTATCTGAAGGGCATGCGCGCCGAGATCATGTATTTCAAGAAGACTCTCGACAAGCTTGGCGTGAACGTCGACGTGGAGCACGCCGGGAAATACAAAGATTTCGGCGATATGTTCACGCGCACCGACATGAGCCCGGAGACGCGGGAAGTGATCAATGCGCTCGTGGATGACCTCTACGGCAATCTGCTGGCGCGCATCGCGGCGGGGCGCAAAATGACCACGGACCGGGTGCGTACCCTGATCGATCAAGGCCCTTTCCTCGCTACGGAAGCGAAGAGTGCCGGGCTTATCGACGAGCTTCGGTTCGAAGACCAGATGTGGGGCGAGTTGAAGTCCCGGGTCAATGCCGGCGACCTCAAGCGGGTCAAAGCCGAAACCTATGCGCGCGTGCCGCCGGAATCTGTGGGTCTTGCCGGAAAAAGCCGCATCGCATTGGTAATCGGTGAAGGAGACATTACACGCGGCGATCCGGACAATCCCGCGGCCGATGAAAACGGTTTAACTTCCGCTGCGTTCGACAAGCTGCTGGAGCAGGTGTCGAATGATTCCTCCATCAAGGCTGTTATCGTACGTATCGACTCTCCCGGCGGCGAAGTTACAGCCTCCGATGACCTCTGGCGCTACATGAACCTGTTGAGCCGGAAAAAGCCGATGGTCATTTCGATGTCGGACGTGGCCGCTTCCGGCGGATACTACATGGCCCTGACCGGCGACCCGATCGTTGCCTACTCGGGCACGGAGACCGGTTCTATCGGAGTCGTGTTCGGCAAGCCCAACCTGCATGGCTTGTATGACAAGCTCGGTATTACCAAGGACGCCGTACAGCGGGGCAAGAACGCGGATATCGATTCCGACTACACCGCCCTGACGCCCGATCAGCAACAGAAGCTCCGGCATGGAATCGATGTCAGCTACCAGGAGTTTGTCAGCAAGGTGGCCAGCGCCCGTCATCGCAAATTCGAAGAGATCGAACCGGTTGCCCAGGGGCGCGTCTGGCTGGGCTCGCAAGCCAAGATGCATGGTTTGGTCGATGAGTTGGGCGGCCTCGATAAGGCTATCGAACTCGTGAAGAAGAAGGCGAATATTCCCACAGCCGAATCTGTCTCCGTGGTCATGTATCCGCCTCGCCGAAGCCTGCTGGACCTGGTGGTCCGCCGTTCTCAAGACGACGTGCTGACCTCCAGGCTCGCACAGGCCCTGCCGGGCCTGCCTTTCCACGCCTGGATCAAGGGCGGCTTCCTCCGCCTGATGCCATACCGGATCGAAGTCCGGTAACGGCCCCGTCCGGACCTTTCCATTTTTTTGCTTGCGGGTTCGCGCGGGGATGCGCCATATTGGGAAAGGCACCATTAAAGCCGTGTAGAACGTACTCGTAGGACACAGGTCGGAAGCAACACCCGCAGGTGTGCGAGAGAACGTTTTGGCGCCGGGATGCTTTCGATGCTGGAGAACTCTCTTTTCTTTACGGAGTTGGTATCCATGCCGGTGTGCGACGTCCGTGGACGCCGCATCGGCCGGGTGAAGGATGCCGCCCTGGTGCCGCTCGTCAACTCCTCCCGTATCGATCGCTTCCTGGTGGGCGGCGGTGACGCATGGCTGACGGTCCGCTACGACCAGATCCGCTCGATCAGCCTGGATCACGGCATTTCCCTGAGCGACGAGCACCTCACTCCCTACCACGACGACGAATACATGCTGCGCCTGGGCAGGGACCTGCTGGACCAGCAGATCATCGATGTGACCGGACGCAAAGTCGTGCGCGTGAACGACCTCACCTTCGACCTTCGCAATGACGGTGTCCGCGATACGCTCCTGGTGAGCGATGTGGATGTGGGTATCCGCAGCATTCTGCGGCGCCTTTTGCAGGGTGTGTTGCCTCCGTGGTGGATCCGCTGGCTGCAGCAGCCGATTCCGCCAAATTCCATCCGATGGGAATTCTGCAATGTGGTGGAACCCGACCCGTTGCGGCGGCTCCGGCTCAATATTTCATACCAGAAGCTCGAGCAGATGCACCCGGCCGATCTGGCGGACATTGTCGAGGAGCTGGCTCCGGCGGAGCGCGAAGCGATTTTCGAAACGATCGACAGCGAGGTAGCAGCCGACGCTCTCTCGGAGATCGATCCTAAGATGCAGGCGAGCATTCTGGAGTCCCTGGAGCCCGAGAAGGCCGCCGATATCGTCGAGGAGATGTCGCCGGATGAAGCTGCCGATGCCCTCTCCGAACTCGAAGCCGAAACTTCCGAGGAAATTCTCGATGAGATGGCATCCGAGCCCAAAACCGAAGTGCGCGAGCTGCTGGAATTCGAAGAGGACACGGCCGGCGGAATGATGAACACGGAATATGTCGCCTTACCCGACAACGCGACCGTGGAGGACTCGTTGAAGGCTCTGCGAGTCAGTGAAGAACTGCTGGAGACTCTCAATACGCTGTTCCTCACGGATGCCGACGGGAGACTCTCGGCAACCATTCCATTGGCGAGAGTGTTGGTGGCGCCCGGCGGAACCCGCCTGCAGGATCTGGCTTCTGAGACACTGATCCAAGTCCCCGTCGAAGAGCAACAGGAACGCGTGGTGGAACTCTTCGACAAATACAATCTCCTCACCCTCCCGGTTGTGGATGGCGAGGGAAAGCTCACCGGTGTAATCACAGCCGATGACGTGATCTCGGTTCTGAGGCAAAAGTGACGGATGCCGAAATTGCTGAGCCGGTTCCGCTATCACCTTGCGGTGTTCTTTGCCGTCATTGGGCCGGGCTTCATCACCGCCGTAGTCGATAACGATTCCGGCGGCATTTACACCTATTCGGCGGCGGGCGCGCGTTTCGGTTATCTGCCCCTGTGGACTCTGCTGCCGATCACACTCGTATTGATCATCACGCAGGAAATGTGTTCCCGCATGGGCGCCGTGACCGGCAAGGGTCTCTCCGACCTCATTCGCGAGGAATTCGGGCTGCGCATTACGTTTTTGATGATGGCTCTGCTTGTGCTCGTGAACCTGACCAACGTGATGGCGGAGTTTGCCGGAATTGCCAGCTCCCTCGAACTGTTCCATGTCAGCCGTTATATTTCGGTTCCTCTCGCCGCGCTGGCTGTCTGGTTCCTGGTGGTGAAAGGCAACTATCAGAGCGTGGAAAAGATCTTTCTGTTTGCCTGCGTCTTTTACGTCACCTACGTCATTTCGGGCTTTCTGGTGAAGCCGGATTGGAAAGAAGCTGCTATTTACAGCGTAAGACCGGTGCTGCTACTGGAACCCGCATACATTTACATGCTCATCGGTATGGTGGGAACCACCATCGCGCCCTGGATGCAGTTTTACCTCCAGGCGGCAGTCGTGGAAAAAGGAATTACCGCGAAGGAATACGCCGAATCCCGCATTGAGGTGATCGTAGGCTGCTTCATGACGTCGGTAATCGCATTCTTCATCATTGTGGCTTGCGCCGGAGCCATATACAGTGTGATGCCGCGGGACATCGAAACCGCCGCGGAAGGCGCGCTGGCGTTGCGGCCCTTCGGCGAATATGCCTTCTTGTTATTCAGCGCGGGCCTCTTCAACGCGTCCATCTTTGCCGCCTGCATTCTGCCGCTTTCCACGGCCTATACGGTATGCGAGGGATTAGGTTTCGAATCTGGTGTAAATCGCAATCTACGTGAGGCTCCCATTTTCTACTTTCTATATACGCTGCTGATTGTCGTCGGCGCCGGTGTGATTCTCTTCCCGCGGTTTCCCCTGGTTCAGATGATCCTGCTTTCTCAGGTGCTCAATGGGATGCTGCTGCCGTTCGTCCTGATTCCGATGGTCCTGCTGATCAACAAAAAGGACCTGATGCAGGAATGGGTGAACTCGCGCTGGTTCAATCTGGTGTCATGGATCACCGTAATCGTGATCATTGGGATGACGCTGGCCTATGTAGGGTTTGCGCTCCGCGGTGTCCGGTAGGTTGGATTGGTTTACCGAGCCGCGACCGTGAGGGAGCGGTTGCCCCACACCCTTTTTCAGCATCCTGCCAAATAAGTCGTCTCATTGGCCCGATGGGTTCACCTTGGGGTTATGCCAGGTCCGGCCATCGATGATGGCGTTAACTTCCTCAGGTCCCCAGGTGCCCGGCTCGTAAGGATACGGCGGCACATCTGATTGCAGCACCGGATCCATGATGCGCCATGCCTGATCCACATAATCCTGCCGGGCGAAACGCGAGGCATCGCCCCGCATGGCATCGGCGAGGAGCAATTCATACGGGTCCAGTTCTTCCGGCGTGGGCTCATGCGATACCAATAGCTCCACCTGGTCCAGGGCTAACTGTTTTCCGGGACCGCGAATAATCGCGCCCATTGCGATCGTAACCTCGGGGTTGAGCCGGAAGCGGAAATGATTCCCGGGTGGAGGCTGGTGCGAGTAGATGGCGGGTACCTGGCGGAATCGCACGAAAATCTCGGTGCATGTCACGGGAAGCTTCTTGCCGGTTCGCAAATAGAACGGCACGCCTTGCCAGCGCCACGAGTTGATGAATAGGCGGGCGGCTGCGAAGGTCTCCACTCGGGAATCGGGCGCCACGCCGCTTTCATCGGTATAGCCGGCATATTGTCCGCGGACCACGTCATTCTCATGCAGCGGGCGGATGGCTTTGAGCACCTTCGCTTTCTCGTCACGCACGGATTCGGTATCAGTTGTCCCCGGCGGCGGCTCCATTGCCAGGTTCGCCAGAACCTGCAGTAAGTGATTTTGCATCACATCGCGGATTGCGCCTGCCTCTTCGTAGAATGCTCCCCGCCCGTTAATGCCAAAGTTCTCGGCCATGGTGATCTGGACACTGTCGACAAAATTCCGGTTCCAGATCGGCTCCAGAACCGTGTTGGAGAACCGGAACACCTGGAGATTCTGCACCGCCAGCTTTCCCAGGTAATGGTCGATGCGAAAGATGTGAGATTCATCGAACACACCGTGGAGAATGTCATCCAACTCGCGCGCAGTCGCGCGGCTTCGACCGAAGGGCTTTTCCAGGATGACCCGCGCGCCTGTTGCGCAACCGGAGTCGCGGAGTTGGTTCACGACCAGTCCGAACAATTTGGGAGCGATCGCAAGATAGTGCGCCGGGTGTTGCGAGTTTCCCAGTTCGGCGCGCAGCTGTAGAAAGGTGTGTGCATCCGCATAATCGCCGTCTACATATCGCAGGAGGGTGCAGAGCTTCTGGAATGCGGCTGGGTCGAGGCCTCCATGAGTTTCCAGGCTTTCCTTTGCTCGCTTCCGGAATTGATCCAGGTCCCATCCGGCCTTCGCGACGCCGATTACCGGGACTCTTAAACTGCCCCGCTGTACCATCTTCTGTAACGCGGGAATGACCTTTTTGTAGGCCAGATCGCCGGTTGCTCCAAAGAATACCAGTGCATCTGAAGGTGTGTGGTCCAATGACTCCTCCTCGTTTCATGGTATCCGGGACGAGCAATCTGTGCCCGAATGATTATGCAGTCACTCAGTTCGAGTCAGGAGAACGTGTGATATAACGATTGAAGCGGAAAAACGGAAACCCACATGCCTACAAAACTTACAGACGAAATTCTCACTGCCGCGATAGAAGGTTACGAGGCGCAAAAGCAGCGCATCGAAGCGCGGATCGCCGAAATCAGAGCCCGATTGAGTGGTGACGCCGCGGAAGCCGAACCTTCAGGAGACGCTCCTACTGGCCGGCGCCGGCTGAGCGCAGCCGCGCGGCGGAGAATTGGCGCGGCACAACGAAAACGATGGGCCGCGACCAGAAAGCAATCCGGGGCGGCCTCGTCAGAAACCCCGAAGCCCAAACGGCGCCTGAGCGCTGCTGGAAGACGGCGCATCATCGAGGCCACTAAGAAACGCTGGGCAGAATTCCGGGCGAGAACCGGGGCGGCCCAAAAGAAGACTGCGCGCAAGAAAGCCGCGCCCGCAAAGGCCAGGCGCGGCAAATCAGCGGAACAGACAGTAACGGCGACGTCTTAGCCGGCCGGGCGACTTAGACGCTCCGCGTATCATAAGTTACCAAGGCAGCGCGCGTTTTGTATATTTGCGCCCGATCTCGGCCGTTTCCTGGCTGGCCGGTCCGACCATGACTCCTTCCTTGATCATATCGATCACATTGTTGGCGCTCATGGAGTTCAGGAAGAAAATCTTGTTCGCCTTGCACGCAGCGAAAACTTTGGCGCGCGCAGCCTGCATCTTGGGGTCTCTCTCGGCGTTCGGTCCCCGGATTCCGAGCGACAATGCCATGTCACCGGGACCCCACTCGGCAAAACCAATGCCCGGAATCTTCAGATTCTCTTCCGCATTCGCGAGAGCATACTTGTCTTCCAATTTGAGGCCCAGCAGTAACTCGCCTCTCGGATTGAGCGGCCAAACATCCGCCCGGTCGAGATACTCGTCATTAGAGACCCCCCAAATTTGGGCTGCGGTTGGAGTGCCGTGCGCGCCGCGCCGGCCTTCATTGATCCCTTTATCAAGTCCCTGTTTGTGAATCGGAAACCGTGCAGCCTCCACGAAAGCACGCACGGCGCCGGGTGTGTCGGCGTGGGTCAGCATGATGCCGTGAACACCGGTCGCCAGCACCTGCTGGAACATCCAGGAATTGGCGTGCACCGCGGCCTCGTCAAGGCCGTTCACCGGCACATTCACGATGACGGCGGGAGTGCGATGGCCGCTCTTCGTGGGGCCGCCCGCTACCAGGCCCTTCATGTAATCGGCTAAGCCTTTGATGTCGTATGGAGCGTGCTCCATGTCGTAGCTGATGTAATCGGCATAAATCTGAGCATCCTTCTTGCCCTGCTCAAAGCTGCCTTCGGTGCCGGAATGCGAACCGGTGTAGTAGACCGGCTGTCCTTGCTCCAATAGCTCGATGGCTCTGTTGATGTGCTTCGGCTTGGGCGTTTGTGCTACTAGATTGGCGACGCCAAAGGCCAGTGCCAGCGATCCCGCTAAACCAAACAGCGCTGTTTGGGTCTTCGTCATGAGAACTTCCTCCAGTCACAGAGTCGCGGTGAACGCCGACTCCGCTGATTGTGGCTATTATATTGCGCCCGGGCAGGGAAGTGGCGCCCCGGCGGAATGCCTCGGCTACGGCTTGATCCCGAGCGCTCCATATAACTGCGCGCTGCGGTATTCGATGCCGTTCTTGACCACGACCGTGCCGTGGCGGATGTCGCTGATGTTCACGGCCGGGTTGCCCGCCACCAATACGAGGTCGGCCTTCTTCCCAGGTTCGATGGAGCCCAAATCACCATCGGCTCTTGCGACCTTTGCCGCTCCCAGAGTGGCCATCTGCAGTACTTTCTCGGGAGGGATCCCAGCCTTGACCCATAGTTCCAACTCGCGGTGCAGCATCAGTCCTTCAACCCCGTCCGTTCCCGGAACCATCGGAACTCCCGCATCGTAGAGGCGCTTGAACATCCGCGTCACCGCGGCAAACGCTTCCCGATAAAGCCGGTCCTTGTCGCCGGCAGCCGGTAAGCCGCCGATCTTCGTCTGTCGCTGGATTTGTGCCGGTAACCGCGAGACGACGGATTCCCAGCCCGCCGCGACTTGCCCGGGCCGATCCGTATACAGACCTTCAAAAACGCCCAGCGTGGGGTCCACAACCGTCTTGCGCTCCAAGAGCAGGCGGAAGAATTCCTTCACCGGTGCGGCCTCCTGATCGAGAGCCGCCGCGTTCTCGCCCACAACAGTGAACCGCGCCGGCGTCCGCGTATCACCGGCTTTCTCCGCCATGAAATTCAGGAAGATGAAATTCATGTGTTGGATCTCGTCCGCCCCATTACGGACGAATTGCTCCGCGGTCATCCCGTTCGGCACATGACCGCTCAACCGCAATCCTTTGGCATGCGCCATGGCGGCAATCGGCGCTACCAGCTCCGGTTTGAGCGAGCTGTAAACTTTGATCTGCTGATATCCGAGCGAAGCGTACTTCTCGATGGCGGCCCGTGCCTCCGCCTCGTTATCGGCGAACACTTTGCTCGGCCCCTGGTAGGGGCCGCGGCCATCGATAAACCCTGCCATGAAGATGCGTGGGCCGATCGCCTCGCCCGTATCGTACTGTTTGCGCAGGCGGAGGAGCATATCCGTGTCGTTGGCCAGGTCGCGAACACTGGTCACGCCGCTCGCCAGATTGAGAATGCCGTACGGCGGCTGGATGTGCGCATGCATATCCCACAATCCCGGCAGGAGAGTCTGGCCGGAGCCATCGATTATCTCCGTATCGGGTTCCGTAGCCGTGAACTCCGCATCCGGACCCACAGCTTGAATGCGGTCGCCGGCAATCCTGACCGTCTGCCTTTCTTTGGTGGCTGCGTTCGCGGAATCGAACAGGCGCACGTGGCGAATCACGAGTGCTTTGGGATGCCTGCCCAAGCGCTGCGCCAGGTTTCGATACCGGGCGTCATCGGCGTCATCCTGCAGTTTCAGAAGCTCGTCATTGGCGGACTCCCAGCCTTCGCGAAGTACGGAAAACCAGGCCCCCGCGATGGCGAAGAAGCGGTTGTCGCGATCGAGCCAGACGGGAACGGGGACGAAATCCAGCCCCGTGACCAGAAACTCGGTGACCGCAATCGTCCGGCCCGCGCGCCGAAGCGTAGTGCTCGGACCCTCCTCCAGGTGTGCTTCGCCGCCGGGAAGCAGCTTGATCGAGTGATTGGGGGCTTTTTGCAGCGCGTTGACCAGCCACCCGATTTCGACCGGCGGCCCGTTGACTGTTACGTAGAACGCAGGTCCGGCAGCCTGGCCCTGTTCGCTTGTGCTCTTCCATCGGGCTTCGTTATCGGCCACGGTGAGATGTTCATCCACCGGAGCTTTGTAATAGTCGTGGCCGCTAAGTTCTACCAAGGCTGGAAAACCGCGCGCGTCGAACCGGTAACGCCCGCGCACTTCCGGCCCGCGGCCGCGATCGTTGTACGAGTACTCAATCGCTACGGTTCCCTCCGCGCCTCGGGTCTCGATGGACTTCCCGGCAGGATTCCCGGCCATCAAAATCGAAAATGTCTCCCGCTGCTGCGCCGGGACGAGCAATGCCGCGCCCGTTAAGACCAGCCAAAGCCGGCAGCGCCCGATCACAACCCCTCCGCCTTTCGCGAAGAGGGGGGATGCGGCACGTAATCTTTCTTCAATTTGGCCTGGGTTGCGTCCCTATCCACAAGCGCCTGCTTGAATTTGGCTTGCAAGGCCGCGCGATCGATCCGGGCGCCGTTGAGGTATACGCTGTCGATCTCCCGTGTGTTGCGGATATCATCCAGCGGATTGGCGTTGAGCACGATGAAATCGGCCCGCTTGCCTTTGGCGAGCGTTCCGGTATCGCGAAGGCGCAGCACTTCAGTGGGTCTCGAAGTGGAAGCGATGATCGTATCCGCAGGAGTCATCCCTAACCTCACGTACATTCCCATCTCGTGATGTTCCGCAAAGCCGTAAGAGTATTTGGCCGACACACCCGCATCGCTGCCGAGCACAATGCGCGCCCCGGCCGCGATGTATTTCGGGAAGTTGTATTTCAGGTTTTCCTCGCGCAGCATGAACTGAGCGCTGATAGGGGCCGAGCAAGGCGGGGACGGCAGCCACGTCTTGCCGGCTTTCACATCGGCCACCACCGAATCCGGCAGCGTTTGTTCAATGAAGGGATTCGCGCCGTCGCAAAGCTCGGAGCGATCGCCCAGTCCCATCACCGGAGTCCAATATGGCTTTTTCTCCTTGAGGAGCGCGAGGAACTCATCGTCGAGTTTCTCACCTGCGACCGTGTGCACCAGCACGTCCACTCCGGCTTTGACCACGCCCTTCTGATCCTGCAAGTTTGTCGCATGCGCGTGGACGGTGATCCCGTGCTTATGAGCCTCCTCGATCAGCGCTGTATAAACTTCCGGAGGCATCTTCTTCATGCCGCCCCGCGTGTTGTCCCGATTATCGACCCAGAACTTGACGTGCTCGATCTTCCTGGCCGCGATTCTGCGGACGGCGGCGACCGCTTCCTCGGGGGTCGAGACTTCGTTTACCGCATGCAGCGGCGTGGTCCCCTGGATCAGGAGCGCGTCGGGTCCGCCACCCGGCGGCGCAAAGCCTGCCGCGAAGAAGAGCCGGGCCGCGGGCGGAAATTTACCGGCAAGTTGATCCTCGCGGAATTTGATGGCGAAATCGGCCGGCTGATCGCCCATCGTCATGGCCGTTCCGGCTCCATAGAACGCCTCCCGCTCCAGGTGATCGAGGATATTCTCCGCCGAGTGGTTCTCTACACTCCAACTCACAAAGCCCTCGTAACCGGCATGAAGATGTATGTTATTCAGGGCGGGCATAACTGTCTTACCGGTCAGATCCACTCGCGAAGCCCCGCCAGGAGCCTTCACCGAGCCCTTACGGCCGATTGCCGTAATGTGGCCGTTCTGCGCGACGAAGGCGCCGTTCTCGATCGGAGCGCTGGCGTCGCCGATCACCAACCGCGCCCCTTCGTACAGAACGGTGTTTGACTGCGAAAACGCGGTCATGGCCCCTGCTGACGCGAGCAGGATGCACGCCGCGGACAGTCTCCATACGCGCCGACATTTCAACTGCATTTGGATTGTTCTCCTGGCGAGTAGCAGTATACACCCGGCGCCATTGGGGACGGGATATGATATGGGATCACAGGAGCGCATTATGCATAGAAATCTCAGACTCTCGGGCAAGCTCATCGCGGGAGCGAGCTTGGGGGTGTTCACTTTGTTAGCCCAGCAGGGTGGCGCGCCTCAGCCGACATGCCGCCAGTGCCCCGCTACCTACATTCCGAAATCCGAGCTGGATGCCTACACCGCCAAGGCCGTCAAGTACAACCTCGTCGACCAGCAGGTCCGATCGGTGGACATTGGCAAGTCGCAGATCGGCATCGGCATGGTCACTCGCCCGAAACTTGCTCGCGATCCCAACCGCAAGGGCGCGGTGGCCGAGCACGAGCAGGTGAGCGAGGTCTATTACGTGATCGAGGGGGAGGCCACGCTGGAGACGGGACCCGATCTTGCGAATCCGGTGAAACGGCCGG
>PSRJ01000137.1 GCA_003175985.1 Terriglobia bacterium | reverse complement strand
GAGCCGGTCCACCTCGGCACGAAGCTGCTTCCAATCGAAGCGGTAGCCGCTGAGCTCGGCGCGGCCGCCCGTGGCGGTCTCAATGGTAGCAACGATGCGCTCGCGGACCTGTTCGCGGAACCAGTTGCTGCGCACGACAATAACGCCGCCCACGATCGCCAGAACCAGCAGAAACACGATCGATCCGGCCAACCAAAGAGCCCCGCGCCGGATGGTCACTGGAAGACCTCGTCGTGATAGATGATGTCAGTGCGCTTGCGGGCGTCATTCATCCAGGTGTTCAATTCCCGGTCGGAGCGCTGGCCGGTGAGCGTCGCCTCGATCTGCTCGCGATAGTCTTCGATCGTAATATCCGTTCCGGGGCGAGCGGCCCGGGCCGCCGGCTCGACGACCTTCTCAAAATAGTCGCGGATTTTCTGGTCACTCACCTGGATGCCGGGCCGGAAGCGCACCTCGACGAAACGCAGCAGCGTGAGTTGCCATAGCAGAGCGTCCTTGACCTCCTGCTCCGTAAGGCCGTATTCGGCGATACGGGGCAGATTCGCCGGCAGAGGACCTACAGCGGACGGTTCCGGCACCGGATATTGGCCCAGGGCTATCTCGCGGCGGATCAATTGTTGTTCGACGAGGCGTTCGGCTGTGGCGCGCTTGTTGGCGGGGCTAAGATCGGGCTTCGCGTTATTGAGGAAGGCCGTGAGGCGGATTTCGCGGTCGAGGTCGAAAACCGTAATCACGTTGCTGCCCACCGAAACCGCAATACGATCGATGATCTCCGAGTGAGCCAGTGAGGCGAGCGCGAGCGTTATGGCAAGAGACCTCAAAACGTTTGTCCTATCGAGAAGAAGAACTGGAAATGGCTGACGCTCTGTTCCACGCACTTACTGGGAACACCCGGTTCCGTGGCACAGGGGTTGACGCCGGCGTTGAGTAGGTCCTGCTGGCTGCCTTTAAAGCCGAAGAAGCGCGGCGGATTAATGCTGTATGCCAGGTCCACACGCACGGGCCCGATGGGAGTGCGGTAGCGAAGACCGAAACCGGCCGCATGCACCATGTAGTCAAAATCCTGGAGATCCCGCTGATTCACGCGGAACGAAATATTGCCGATGCTGGAATACACATTGCCGGCGTCGTGGAACAGTACACCGGCGATGTTTTCACCCAGCAGCGGAAACCTTAGTTCGGTTTGGTTGAACAGGAGGGCGGTGCCGCCTAGCGGGAAGCCGGTGCTGGTATCGCGGGGACCGGCCTGGAAATCGGGAAAGCCGCGATTGGAGGTTCCGCCGCCGGCAAAGAAGCGCTCGGGTAGCGGGATAGACTGGAGCACGTCTCCCGAGTAGTTGAAAGAATAGATGTCGCCAAGCTCCGTGCTCCGCGCTACGACGAACCGTTTTCCCACGGGGTGGTACGTGGCATTGCGCGCGAGAACGCGGACGAAGTTTCGCTGCGAGCCGAATACCCGTTCCGCGAGACCCAGGTCGAGTGTATTGTAGATGCCCTTGTGCGGATCTACAGGGTCGTCACGGCGGTCTTGAATCATGTTGCCCGAAACCAGGCCCAGCCGGACAGGCTGCGCCAGAAGAGGAATTAGTAATGGCGCGATCTTCAGAGTGGCCCGGTCAATGCTCACGCGCCGATAAGTATACCGGTAGAGAAGCGTCGTAGCCTTCGATAGACGTTGCGACAACTGCGTCGAGCCTTCCTCCCGTTTATAGGAAAAGGTACGGACATCGCGCAGGTCGTCGTAGAGCCCGGTGAAGGAAATATTGAGCGCGTCCTTATTTTGGAAACGCGGCCAGGAATAATTCAGAATCGCCTGCCGCTGCAGGGTGGACATCCTGGTACGCAGGCTGAGGCTGTGGCCCACCCCCCACATGTTATTGCGGGCGACATCAAAAGAGACCCGCGGTGCAAATCCGGTCTGGCCGGCCGGGGCATCCAGGCATGTCTGGCAACCACCGATGCGGGCCAACTCGGCGCCTCCGCCGATGGCCATCGAATACCGGCGCGCCTCATCGATTTCGTACAGCACGTACTTGCTGGGAGTGTCGCCATTGGGATCCTGAATGGCCGAATCCACTTTCTCAAATACGCCAAGGTCATAGAGCCGGCGCTGCGTGTCGGTGATGGCGGTGGGTGATAGCGGATCGCCGGGATTCAGGCGCAGATTGCGATATACGACCTCCGGGCGGGTCGCC
Source organism: Terriglobia bacterium (assembly GCA_003175985.1). Taxonomy (GTDB): domain Bacteria; phylum Acidobacteriota; class Terriglobia; order Bryobacterales; family Bryobacteraceae; genus PSRJ01. Next base: position 9,275 of record PSRJ01000137.1, on the reverse strand, counting down.
ACCAGGCCGCTGACCAATACTTCACGCACCGTCTGCCGTTTCCCCTCGTTGATGACAAAATGCAGGTCGACGCGGTTGGGTTGAGCCGCGGTCTGCGAACTCCATTCAAAGGTGGCGTTGGGAAAGCCGTTTTGGAAATAGCGCGCCAGAATGGTATCCCGGTCGACGGCTATGTTGAATTCACTGAAAGGCTGGCCTTCGGTGGAGCTGAGCGTCGCCAGGACGGCGGCAGAATCCAGTTGCTGAATGCCGTCCACGGTCAGGGAATCGACGAAGTACTGGTGTCCTTCATCGATTTGAATAAAGACGGCAATCTCACCTTGCCTGTCATGATAATCGTCCTGCGAACGGGTGGTCACCTTTACGTCGCGGAACCCATTGGATTGATACAGGCTTGTAATGGAATCGGAGTCGCGGCGCAAAAGAGCTTCGCTATAGCGGCCACGCGGGAACTGAAGGAGAGAAGCCGTCTGCAGAAACATACGTTCGCGGATCGCGGCCGTAGTGAAATACCTGTTCCCGGTGATCCCGATGAATACAAGTTTGTGTCTCGGCCCGGTGCTGATCAGATAGTCGATGGACGCGCGGTCATTCGTCACGCGCTGCTCTTTGAATTCCACTTGCGCTTCGAAATACCCGGTGGACTGGAGATAATCGCGCAGATTGCGCTGGCCCTCCACCAGGAGGTCGTGGTCGACGGCGTGCTCTTCGAAGATCGGCACGTAACGGCGCAGGGTCTTCTGGGAAAGATTTGCGCCGACGCTGCGCACCTCGATACGGGGGCCGGCATCGATACTGAGGGTAGGGCGCGCGGAAGCCATCTCGGGATCGAATTTCATCGCTTCCAGCGCAACTTTAGCCTCGAGGCGATTCTCTTTCTGATAAAGGCTACGGATGCTATCGAGTCCTTGCCTCACGCGAGTTTGGGAAACGGGCTTCCAGCTATTCAAAAACCACCGGCGCCATTTCGTGGCGGTTAGAATCCTGCCGGGGTCCATCTTGAGCTCGCCCTGGAGCACAGGTGTGGTGAAATGGGCACGGGCTCCGCTGTCGATTTCGAATCGAACGTGCACCTGCTGATACCGGTTGTCGTAATCGAGCACCGGATGGATGCGCGGCCGGTACAAGCCGTTCTCCTCGAGCAGGCGCCGTTGATTCTCGACGGCATTTTGCAGCCTGGAATCCGTGTACGGCTGCCCCAGATCCAACTGCGCCGCATTCTCGAGTTGGCCGGTATTGGGCGGATCGTCGAGATGTCCGCCGACATGTACATTGCCGATGAACCAGCTATTCTTCGTCAGGAAGCGGATGACGACGCCGCTGTCATAGGGTTGCGCATCCACCTGTATGTCGCTGTATCGTCCCGTGGCAAAAAGGCGCTCGATACTGGCGTGGATATCGGTCATGCGCAAAGGCTCACCGCGCTTGAGCGGGAGGATCGCATTCAGCTCGTCCGGCGCCAGCGGCTGCTGAACAGGGTCGAACTGAATGTTGACGATATCCCTGCCTTCGTACCGCGCCTGAGCCGTCAGAACCGGCGCGGCCGCCCAAAAAACAAACGATAGCGGAAGAAGGGCGAACCGCGCGCGCACCATCATCATGATAACGTAACCCGTTCACTGCAACTTTGTTACCAGCTTCGGCGCGGATCGCCTGGGTGGAGATCCTGTACGATACTGTAAGTTCAGTGGACTTTGCGACGGTGGCTGACAACCTACGGGAATCGTTCCGTGTAATCGCGTCAGGCCGCCAGCACGGCGAGGTTCGGGAACTGCGCGGCGTGAGCATCGCTTCCGCGGGTGTGACATTCCAAATGTTCAACGCCGCATTTCTCTCCACACCCGTAGCTTCGGAAGCCGAGTTGGCACAGCGAATCCTGCTCGCATCTCTGCATTTCGAAAAGCGCGCGCAGGAATGGGCTTACTGGGTATGCGAGGACTGGATCGATGCGCGTACGCGCAAACGCTCTCGCAAGCTCTTCGATCGTAACGGGTTGCGGCATACGGTCGACTTGCCGGGAATGGTGGCGGAGCAGATCCTCAAGCCGGTGAAGCCGTTACCCCGGCTTGATGTGCGGCGCGTAGCCGACAGTCCTACCTGCGATGCCTTCTGCGCCATCGGATCGGTGTGTTTCAACGTACCGCTTTCCTGGTTTCGCGAGGTGTTCGACCGGGAAGCGGTCTGGGACCGGTTTATCGGGTATGTGGGCTACCGGGACGAGGAACCGGTTTCTACAGCCGCAGTGGTTGTCGGCGCAGGCGCAGCCGGCGTATATAATGTGGCAACTCTTCCCGGATTCCAGCGCCGGGGATACGGCGAAGTGGTGATGCGGCACGCGTTGGATGCTGTGCGGCGCAACTGTGGAATCGAGCGCAGCATTCTGCAGTCCACGACAGCCGGGTACCGGTTGTATGAACGGATGGGCTACCGGCCGGTTACCACGGTAGCGGTGTACTCGACGTGATAGTGTAAGCACGTAACCGAATCACGGAGGAACGGAAAATGGCGACGACGGCGGTGGGCATCTCCTTGTTGGACGCCGTTGCGCGCATCGCGCCCATTCTTCGCGAGAAAGCTGCAGAAGCGGAGCGCGAGCGCAGGCTGAGCAAGGAAGCCGTAGAGGCGATGAAGAGCGCCGGGCTGTACCGGATGTGCAAGCCGCGTGCGTTCGGGGGCCTTGAGGTGGATGCCATCACCGCCATGCGGGTGATGGAAGAAGTCTCGCGGCTGGATAGCGCGGCCGGGTGGAACCTGCAAATCTCCACGGGCGGCGGATCGTTCGGCGCCTGGCTGCCCGCGGAAGGCGGCAAGGAACTTTTTGGCGGTCACCCGGATGATGTTCTGGCAGGTGCTTTGGCGCCTCCCGGGAAGGCGGTTCCGGCCGATGGCGGATATCGCGTGACAGGGCGCTGGCCGTTCGCCTCCGGCTGTCACCACGCTTCCTGGCTATTCGGCAGCGCGTTGGTGATGGAGGGGGGCGAGCCGCGCAAGGATGAAAAGGGCAATCCGACGCAATTGCTGATCGCGTTTCCGGCAAGCGACGTAAAGATCCTGGATACCTGGCACACGATGGGCATGCGCGGAACCGGCAGCAACGATATTGCGGTCGAGGATGTGTTTGTGCCGGAGCGGCGGGCAGCCGTGATCGCGCCGCTGGCGAAACTCCCCGAAGCTTTTTCCGGCCCCCTCTATCGAATGACGGTGTGGTTTCCGGTGGCGGGCCTGGCGGCGCCGGCGCTGGGCACGGCCCGGGCGGCTATCGATGACCTGCTGGACCTGGGGCGGAAGAAAACTCCCAGTTATCTGCGATCCACCGTTGGAGAGCGCCCGGTCGCGCAATTCCAGGTAGGACAGGCGGAAGCGCTCCTCGGCGCGGCGCGAGCGTATCTTTATGAGGCCCTGCAAGAGGCCTGGGACACGGCGCTCGAAGGCCGCATGCTCAGCCAGCAACAGAAGATCAAAGTCCAGCTTGCCACTTCCCATGCGATCCGTTCCGCGGCAGATGCCGTCGATCTCGTTCACCAGGCGGCAGGAACTTCCGGGATTCGCGAGGAGCAGCGGTTCGAGCGCTATTTTCGGGACATCCACGTCATGACTCAGCACGCATTTGGTTCGGTCAATCGCATCGAATCCGCGGGGAAGCTCCTGTTCGGCCAGCCGACCGACTGGGCCTTCTTTGAGATGTGACGCACGGCAAAGATGAACGATCAGGGTGGCGCCCGTGTCGAACAACTTTACTTGCAGCGGAACTCCCGCCGGTGGACAGCCCGGGTTCGCCGGGCGCTGGAACCGCCCAAGCCGTATGTTCTGAATCCACATGAAGGAATTCCGGCTCCGCTTGGCGCCCGGAATCTCTACATCGGCGGAGGAGGCTGCTTTGTCGACGGCTTCATCAATATCGACATTTTCCAACTCCCGGGCGTCGACGTAGTTGCGGATGCTGCCCGTCTTCCCTTCCCTGACTCGGTGTTTCAGCGCGTCGAGTGCGATGCAGTCCTTGAGCATGTGCCTTTTCCCGAACCGGTGATGCATGAGATCGCCCGCGTCTTACGGCCCGGCGGTTTCGCTCACGTGGTCACGCCGTTCTGCCATCCGTTCCATGAATATCCGCGAGATTACCGCCGCTTTACGCCGGATGCGCTTGAACGGATGGGCGGCGGCCTGCAGGTGGTCGCCAAAGGCTGGAGAACCGGCCCGACCGCAACGATTCTCGTGTTCCTGCTGGAATATCTGAAACTCCTCCTGCCCTGGCGCTGGTGGCGGATTCTTGCCCATGGCATCTTCGGCTGGCTGCTATTCCCACTGCGGTACCTGGACTTACTGCTGCTAAGATCACCCTACGCCGGGCGAATCGGAAACCACTGCTATATCTGGTTTCAAAAGGGGCAGGTACAATGAAATCGTGCCCCGCTTCGTTGTTCCGGCGGTTTTCGCGCTGGCCGCCGCCCTCTCTGCGCAGACCAACTTCTTTCCGCTAAAAGACGTGAAACCGGGCATGCGCGGAATCGGGAAAACGGTTTTTTCCGGTTCGCGGATCGACGAGTTTCAGGCGGAAATACTGGGCGTGTTGAACAACATCGGCCCCAAGGAGTCACTAATTCTGGCGCGTCTTTCCGGCGGGCCCCTGGAACATACCGGGGTGATGCAAGGGATGAGCGGAAGCCCCGTATACATCGATGGCAAGCTCGCGGGAGCGGTCGCAATGGCATTCCCGTATGCCAAAGATCCGATCGCCGGCATACGTCCCATCGAGGAGATGGTGAAAGTCGGGACGGCGCCCGGGCCGCCGCGGGTGGAACGCGCCGCGATTTCGATCGGCGAGAAGGACCTTACGCGCGCGCTACCCAGGCCGGCGCCTGCGCTGGCCGGCGATTTGCGGCTCGTAGACATCGCGACCCCTATGGCTTTTGGAGGGTTTAGCCGCGGCACTCTGGAGACATTCGCTCCGCAACTGCGCGCGCTCGGGCTGGAACCGCGGCAGGGTATTACCGCGGGAGCCGATATCGCCCCGCGCATGGGGAATCCCGCGGATCTGAAGCCTGGCTCGATGATTAGCGTCCAGCTTATGGCCGGCGACCTCAGCGTGGGCGCGGATGGCACTCTCACTCACATCGACGGGAACCGCATGTATGCGTTCGGCCATCGGTTCCTGGCTGTGGGTTCGACCGCGCTGCCGTTCGCCCGCTCCGAGGTGATTACTCTGCTGCCCAATTTGAATACCTCGTTCAAACTCTCTTCAGCTAAGGAGTGGATGGGGACGATCTATCAGGACCGCGATACGGCTGTCGCGGGCGAGTTAGGACAGCGGGCTCCCATGGTGCCTTTCGCCATAGAAGTCGCGCGCGGCTCGCGGCAGATCGAAAGTTACCGCATGCAGATGATCAACGATCCGCTGCTCTCTCCACTGCTGGTGCAGATGGCCGTCTTTTCCGCGATCGAGGCCACGGAGCGCAGCGTGGGAGCCTCGAGCATCCGGGTTAGCGGTCAGATCGAATTCCAAAATGTTGCGACGCCCGTGAAACTGGAGAATATCTTCTCGTCCGATAACGGCGCCGCTCAGCAGGTGGCCCTCTCGGCCGCGGTCCCAGTTGCCTATGTCCTGCAAAGCGGCTTCGCCACCCTGCAATTGAAGAATGTCGCGCTGCGCGTGGAGGCCCTGGATCAAAAGAAGCAACTCACCATCGACGCGGTTTCCGTTTCCCCGCGGATCGTTCACGCCGGGGACAAATTGCGGATTCAAGTCGCGCTGGCCGGAGAGAATGGCTCCGAGACGGTTCGCAGCGTCGATTACCAGGTACCGATCGGCGCGCCCGCGGGTCCGCTGTATTTCACCGTGTCGGATGCCAACGCAACCAATATTGCCGACTTCCGGCAGATTCTGAACACCAGCCCACACAGTGCCGCGCAATTGATTACCAACGTGAACGGCCTGCATCCGAACAACAAGGCATATATCCGTGTCTGGCGCGGAGACCCGGCATTTCAGCTTGAAGGCGCGGACCTGCCCGATCCGCCGCCCTCGGTCACGCTGATATTGGCTGGTTCGCAGACGAACCACGCCGGTATTACCCAGGTCCGGAATTCCAAGATCGGGGAGATGGAAATCGATGCCGGCGACATGTATGTGTCCGGAAGCAAGACCATCCTGGTGGAAGTGAAGGAATAGCCTTTTCGATGCGAAGATTCTACGGTACTCGCACCGCTTGCCTGGCAATGCTCCTGGCTACCGGGACACCCGCACTGTTTGGCAGCGGAACGGCGGTGTGGGAAATGAACTCTTACCTGGATTTCATCCGCGGGCGGTTTGAAGGGGTTTCGCTCAGCCGCGATGGACGCCTGTCGCTGGCTCCCAAACTCGATACAGTCTTCTCTTCCGACCAGCCCGTGATCTGGAGTGTGGTGCAGGCTCCGGACGGCAATCTTTACGCTGCTACCGGGCACCGGGGACGCGTTTATCGCATCGATCCAGCCGGCAAATCTTCGCTCGTATGGACGGCCGATCAGCCGGAGGTCTTCGCCCTGGCCGTAGATCGTGCGGGCGCGCTTTATGCCGGCACTTCTCCGGATGGCGCGGTCTATCGCATCGAGAACGGGAAGGCCACCGAATATTTCGCGCCGAAGACAAAGTACATTTGGACCCTCGCCGCGGCTTCGGACGGCGTTTTGTATGTCGGCACGGGCGATCAGGGCAGGATTTTCCGGGTAGAATCCGCGGGAAAGGGCGAGCTTTATTACGATACCGCGCAGTCCCACGTCACCGGGCTGGCGGTCGATATGCAGGGCCGGTTACTGGCAGGCACGGAGCCAAACGGCCTGCTTTACCGGATCACCGCGAAGGACAAGGCTTTCGTATTGTATGACTCCACTCTGCCGGAGATTCGCGCAATCGCCCCATTGCCCGATGGCACGGTTTACGCCGCGGCGCTCGGCGGCTCCATTGCGAAACGCGCCCAAAGTGCCCAGCAGGCTCTGCAGAACCTGGGCACCGGCGGAGTAGTGACCTCTGGGACCACTACCACGATCACGGTGGAGGCGCAGCAAACCGGGCCCGGCCCCGACGTCAAGCCGCCCGATCCCGCCAAGCAGGCTCAGCAGGCGGCTGCCTCCGCGACGCAAGTCACCACACAATTTTCGCCGGTCACGGATACGTCGGGTGTGGAGAAGTCCGCGGTCTATCGCATCAATCCGGATAACACTGTCGAAACGCTGTGGACCTCCAAAGAGGAAGACGTTTACGACCTGCTGGCCTCCGACAAACAGATTTTGTTTTCCACCGATGAATCAGGCCGGATCTATGGACTTTCTCCCGACCGGCGCGTGACTCTGTTGCTGCAGACCAACGAAGCCGAGACCACGCGGCTGCTGCCTTCGCGCAATTCGGTGCTGGCGGCGACGGGAAACATGGGCCGCATCTTTCGCCTGGGAGAAACGCCAGGCGCCAGCGGATTCTACGACGCGCCCGTCCATGACGCTGGCACTGCTGCACGATGGGGAAGCCTGAGCTGGCGCGCCGATCTTCCAGCGGGTGCGGCGCTGCAATTTCGCACGCGCTCCGGCAACTCCGCAAAACCCGACCGCACTTGGAGCGAATGGTCCGAACCGCTCACCAATGCGAACGGATCGCGGATTCCCAGTCCCAATGCCCGTTATATCGAGTGGAAAGCCGAGTTGAAAGGCGCCAATGGCGCTACGCCGCTCATTACCGGCGTGACCCTGGCCTACTTGCCCCAAAACCTGCCTCCGGTGATCAAAAGCATCAATGTAATCAGCCAGACAGCGGCGACGGCACAGACGGCCAAGACCAGCACCTCCTCGGGTTCCAGCGCGTTTTCCGTGACGGTCACCGATACGGATTCCGCCGCGACGTCATCCGGTACGCCCACGCAAGCCGTGGCCCGAGCCTCTACCGACCAGATTAGCGTGACGTGGCAGGCCGAGGATCCCGATGGAGACCGCCTGGTCTACGCCCTTTACTTCCGCGGCGACGATGAGAACCAGTGGAAGCTGTTGAAGGGCGATCTCCACGAAAACTCGCTTTCGTTCGACGCCAACGTGCTGGCGGATGGCAAGTATCACTTTCGAGTCACCGCAACGGACCGCGAGTCGAATCCGCCGGCCGCGGCTCGCGACGCGGAACTCGTTAGCGCACCCGTCCTGATCGATAACACGCCGCCGGCAATCACCGTCGGCACAGTCCGATACGCGCAGGGCACGGCCCACATTGAATTCAGCGCTGCCGATGCGGCCTCCGCTCTGCGTCACTGCGAGTACTCGCTGGATGCCGCCGGCTGGGTCCCGCTCGAAGCGGCCGATGGCGTCATCGACTCGCTGCGTGAGTCCTTTTCGCTGGACCTCAACAATCTCTCTCCCGGCGAGCACCTGGTGGTGCTCCGCGCGGCCGACAGCGCCAATAATATCGGGCTGGCGAAGGTACTGCTGAAATAACTCTCCATGGATCTGCGAACCTTCGCCTGGCTGTTGCGGCGAAGCTTAGTGGCTGCCTTCGACGACAACTGCTTCGCGATTGCGAAGGGCGCCGCTTACTCCGCCCTGCTCTCATTCTTCCCCGTGCTCACGTCCACGGCTACCATCCTGGTGCAGACCCGCGCCGAGTTCGTTTCCAATACCCTGGAGGACTTCCTTTCGGAAATCGTGCCGCCCGGATCCCAGAGCCTCGTATTGGAGCAGTTTCGGATCATCGGCGCGCGGCCTGCGGCCGTGTTGGTCGCGGCCGGCCTGGTTTCTTTGTGGGCCGCATCGAGTGTGATCAAAAGCCTGATTGAAGGATTCCAGTCGGCTTACCGCGTGCCCCGCAACCGCGGCTTTCTGCGGCAGAGCGGCGTGGCTATCGCCCTGGTGCTGCTCTCCGCTATTCCTCTTCTCGGCGCATCATTCCTGATCCTGTTCGGCGGGCTGATCGATCGCATCGTACTCAATTGGATGAAAGTGGACCCACTGCTCAACCCATATGCCTGGATCTGGCAAGCGTTGAGCCGTCTCGGCAGTTACTCGGTGGCATTCGGCACTACCGTCCTGGTGACGGCACTGCTCTACTATTTCGGACCTTACCGGGAGCAACGGTGGCACTATGTCTGGCCGGGAGCTCTGGTAGCCACCACGATGTGGCTGGTGGCCACCGCCGGTTTTGGCTGGTATGTGCGCCATGTCGGCAACTACAACGTGATGTACGGCTCGATCGGCGCGGGCATCGCGCTCCTCGTCTGGATGTATCTCATGGCTGCGATTGCGCTGATTGGCTGCGAGTTCAACGCCGA
>PSRJ01000148.1 GCA_003175985.1 Terriglobia bacterium | reverse complement strand
CGCCCAAAGGGATGGGTAAGCTGCTACCAGCCCGGAGAATCCGATCGCAAACAGAACCAGCGTGGCCGGCAGGTTCAGCGTCGCAGCCGCAACCGCCGCCAGCGCCACCGCCCCGGTGAACCTCGGGATGGCGGTGTGCCAGCGCCGCTCACCGCTGCGGTCCGAGTGCCAGCCGCAGATCAGCATTGCCGGCACTGCCACCAGGGCCGGAATGGCGGTGAACCAGGAGGTCGCCACCGCATCCAAATGTCCCACGCGCTGCAACATCTTCGGCATCCAAAGGCCCAGCCCGTAGGTGCCGGTGGTACCGCCGAAATACGTTGCCGCCAGAAGCAGAACGTCGCGGCTGCGCAGCGCCTCCCACAGCGAAATCCGGCCCACCGCGGCCTTTTGACTGCTCTCGCGCTCCAGTTCGCCGGCCAGCCATTCGCGCTCTTCCGCGGAGAGCCAGCGCGCCTGGCGCGGCCAGTCCGTCAGGTAGAACCAACTGATCAGCCCGCACACCACGGCCGGGGCTCCTTCCAGAATCAAAAGCCAGCGCCACCCCGAGAGGCCGAGCCAGGTGGTCTTGATCAGCAGAGCGGAAATGGGTGAGGCGATCACTTGCGACATCGGAATGGCCGCCATGAACATGGCCACTGCCTTGGCGCGGTCCTGCGGGCGGTACCAGTGCGACAAATAAGTAATGACTCCCGGGAAGAAGCCCGCCTCCGCCAACCCGAGCACGAAGCGCATGACATAGAACTCGCCCTTGGTATGAATCAGGCCGGTCAGCGCAGCCACGCAGCCCCACACCACCATCGTGACCGTCATGGTCTTGCGCGCACTCCATTTCTCTACCAGCAGCGCTCCCGGAATGCCCAAGACGACGTAACCGATGAAGAAGATGCCCGACCCGAAGCCGAATACCGCATTGGAGAAGTGGAGTTCGCCGGTCATTTCGAGTCCGGCGAAGCCGACGTTGATGCGGTCGATATAGGAGACGACGTAGAGCAGGAACAGAAACGGCATGAGCCGCCGGTTCACGTGCTGCCGCGCCGTTACGGCTACATCGTGTCGGAGGTGGACCGGCGTTGCGATCGGACCAGCATATCACGCCATATTTTGGCTATGACAATCCCACGATGCGGCCCGATGCCGTATCGATATCGATATCGTAATACCCCGGCCGCGTCGGCAGCCCCGGCATGGTGCTCATGGTGCCCAACAGCGGATAGAGGAACCCGGCGCCTACGCTCGCACGAATGTCGCGCACCGGGACGACAAAGCCGACCGGAGCCCCCTTCAGGCTGGGATCGTGGCTCAGACTCAAGTGCGTCTTGGCCATGCAAATCGGCAGGCGGTCGAAGCCATTTCGTGTGTACAACTCGACCTTCTTCTCAGCCTCGGGCGAGTATTCCACGCCCGACCCGCCATACATTCCCTTCACGATGGCTTCGATCTTGTCCTTGATTCCCAGATCCAGTGGATACAGGAACTGGAATCGCGTGGGTTTCTCGCACGCTGCGACGACTGCCTTGGCCAACTCAATAGCACCGGCGCCGCCTTGGGCCCAATGGTTGCTCATCACCGCATCTTCCGCGCCCGCCGCGACTGCCACGTTGCGAACCAGATCGACCTCCGCTTGAGTATCGGTGCTAAAACGATTAATCGCCACCACGACGTGCATTCCGAAGCGTTTCGCGTTCTGAATCATGCGTACGAGATTGCTGCACCCATCGGCCGCCAGCTCCAGATTCTCCTGGGTATATTCGTGCGCCAGCGGTTGCCCCGCCACTACTTTAGGCCCGCCGCCATGCATTTTCAGCGCGCGGATAGTGGTTACGAGGACAGCGCAATCCGGAGTCAGGCCGCTGTAGCGGCACTTGATATTGCAGAACTTCTCCATCCCCATATCCGCGCCGAAGCCGGCTTCGGTAAGGACGTAACCATCCCGGCCCACCAGCTTGAGCGCGATCTGATCGGCCACGATGGAGGAATTACCATGCGCGATGTTCGCGAAAGGACCGGCATGCACGAAAGCAGGCGTGCCTTCGATGGTCTGCATCAGGTTCGGCAGCAGCGCGTCTTTCATGAGCACCGTCAGCGCGCCGCCCACGCCCAGATCATCGGCGCTGATCGGGGTACCCTGGCGGTTGGTCCCGATCACCATGCGGCCCAGACGCTCGCGCATGTCGCCGAGGTCGGTGGCCAGAGCCAGGATTGCCATGATCTCGCTCGCCACGGCCATGTCGAAGCCTGTGGAGCGGGTGATGCCTTTTTCTTCTGCTCCCTGCCCGATCGTAATCTGCCGCAACATGCGGTCGTTGGTGTCCACCACGCGGCGCCACGTGATGCTGTCGGGATCGATATCCAAGCGGGCGAAACGGCTCCGCTCCTCCGGAGTGAGTTCGTTCGGGTCTGTTTTGGCAATTCCCAGATTTCGCAGGCGGCGTAACATCACGGACGAGAACCGGCGGCTGCCATCCTTCTTTGGCGGGCACAGCCGGTCAAACAGTGCGTCGTCTTTGGGCGTCGTCTGCTCGTGGAAGATGCGGGTGTCAATGGCCGCCGCAAGCAGGTTATTGGCTGCCGTGATTGCGTGGATATCGCCCGTCAGGTGGAGATTGAACTCCTCCATCGGAATGATCTGACTGTAGCCGCCACCCGCCGCACCGCCCTTGATTCCGAAGGTCGGGCCCTGGCTGGGCTGCCGGATGCAGGTGAAAACCTTTTTGCCGAGGTGTGCTCCCAACGCCTGGCTGAGGCCGACCGTTGTGGTGGTCTTGCCTTCGCCCAGAGGCGTCGGCGTAATCGCTGTCACCACGATGTAATGGCCGTTCGGCGTATCCTTGAGCCGCTCTCGAATCGAGAGATGCACTTTCGCCTTTGTCTTGCCATAGAGCTCCAATTCCTCCGGCAGGATGCCGGCCTGGGCCGCAATCTGATCAATGGGAAGGGGCGCGACGGACTGCGCAATCTCGATATCGGTGGGCACTTGTGCCTGAATGTTTGTCAGTTTTCTGGACATGGGCGTCATGTTCGCTTTCACTCAACGGAGAAATGGCCGGGCAGTCCTACTTGGGAACCAGTGTTGCATCGGGCTCCGGCTTGGCGGCGGGAGCCGGGCCGATCTGAACGAGCCTCACCGGGTGTTCGGGCCGGCTGTCCCGATTCAGAAAATAGTTTATGTACGAGCTGGTCCCTTCCAGAGCGCGGTTCCGGGCGGGAATAAACACCTTCAGGTCTTCCACGCGATCGGCAGCCTTGGCGCGTTCGTAGACGTTGACCCAGACACAGGCCCGGTCCGGAAAGACCTCGCATTGCCCGTTTAACGTCCCGCCGCAGGGGCCGTTGCGCAGATTCTTTGGACACGTCATGGGACAGACGTATTCCGTGAGCCCGAGAACGCAGTTGCCGCAGGCTTTACAGCCGAAGACCGGCTCTTTGAAAGACAACTCGGCTCTCTCGAAGGCGCGGGCGAGCGCGGGGCGCCTGTCGATCCAACGATAAGCGGCTGTCAATAGCCCGCGCAGAAAACGCGGCGTATTGGCCGGCTCGCCGAGATCCGCCAGGCGCAACCAAAAACCGCGCTTCTTCTTAGGCGGGCGCGGCCCTTCGTACATATAGAATGCATCCTTCGGCGCATAGCTGATCTCTTCCGCCAGTTCTTCCCAACGGGGCGCGAGTTCTTCGGAGCGCTTGATGATCCAGCGAATGCGATCCGCCTGGTGATCGCCGCCGAGGTATGCGCCCGCGTATCCCAAGCCTCGGACAATCGCCACCATCTTGGCCGCCCGCTCGAGACGCGCGGCCAGCCCCTTATCGGTGGATTGCTGCGTTTCTTCCTGAATCCGTTCCACGAGTTCGGGCGCCACCCAGCAGCCTGGGGGTTCACCCTTGGACATCCTCTGCGCGGCCTTCGCGGGCAACACATATACGTTGCCGAACAGAGGGACGTGCAGCCCGCGTTCATCCATGTAGCGTTTCAGCTCGCGGAACTTTCGCGAGTCGTAGCCCAACTGCGTGATGGCCCAGTCGGCGCCGGCGGCGATCTTTTTTTCCAGCTTGAGGTATTGGTAGGCGCAATCCGCCTCGGTGTATTTGAACGGCGATACCGCCGCCGATATGTAGAAAGGATGACCCGCTTCACGCAGCTCGTTGATGAACTCGACAAGCTGCACGGAGTCCAGGTCATAGGGTGAAGCAATATTGGCGGCATCCAAACCCTTGGGGTAGTCGCCGGTGATCGCAAAGACGTTCTCGATCCCCAGAGCGATGAGGTCTTCCAGTTCGCGGCGTATGGTGTGCCGGTCCTTATTCACGCAAGTGATGTGAATATTGGGTGTCAGGCCGCGGGCGCGCGCGGCTGTCCCTACACGGACGGGATCGTGCCCCATCGCGCCGCCAGCATAACTGGTGATGCCCGCCCCGACAACACCCGGAACCTGAGACAGCCGGACGGCCACGTCCAGCAGTTTCGCCTCGCGTGTGAGCTGGCTCGCTACCAGTTCGACGATGTAGCAGAAGCGGCCGCCAGTCAGGGCTTCCCGGATGGAATTTCCCACGGGCATTTTCAGTTTCCTATTTCCGAGCGCACAATCCGAGTGCCCTCAACCATGGCTTTCAGTTTGGCGAAAGCCACGTCGCGCGGCAAGTGAAACAGACCGCAATCGGGAAGAATGAAAATCTTCTGCGGCGTTAACACCTCTAATGCCTTGCGGATCCGTTCCGCCACCAGGTCGGGCGTCTCCACGTCATGGGACTTCACATCGATTACGCCCACCCCGAGCTCGAACGGCGGATTGAACTCGCGGAACAAGTCCAGGTCTTCACCGCCGCGGCGCGCGAATTCCATGGTGATCTGGTGGACTTTGGCTTCCATAATCGTGGGAAACAGGTAACGATAGCTGCCCTCCCACGAAGGTTTGCCGTAGCGGTTTCCATAGCAGATGTGCACGGCAATCTTGGCGGCTACGCCCTCCACCATCACGTTCAATGCCTTGACGGCCCAGGGCAGATCTTCAGGGAAACCCGAAAAGTACGGTTCGTCGATCTGAATGTGGCGCGCGCCGGCCTTCACCAGTTCCTTAAGTTCCAGGTTGAACACCCGCGCGAGATCCATGGCCAGGGCCTCTTCGCTGGGATAGTGCTGGTTGCGAATGCGCTTGCTCAAGCAGTGAGCGCCGGTGATGCAGATTTTCGGCTCGCGCTCGGTGAACTCGCGCAGAAACTTAAAATCGTGCACCAGCCCGAGCGACGCCATGGGCAGCTTGCCCTGAACCACGCTGTCATAAAAGTCGTAATAGAACTTCTTCGAGGAGCGATCGATCTGCACACCCGGAAGGCGCTCGACAAAGTAGTCGATCATATTGTCGCGGCGCGCTTCGCCATCCGTGAGAATGTCGAGACCGGCCACCTCCTGGTCCTTGATGTCGGCCTTGACTGCCGTGTCGTGGATTTCATCCAGGTCGTGGCGGCTGATGCGCCGGGCGAAATACTCGGTTTTGAGCCGCTCCAGCCAGCCCGGCATCGAGTAACTGCCCACGACCGTCGTGGGAAGAATCGGAAGAGTCATTCAGTTAATCCTTATGTTGTTCACCAAGCGCTTCCTTGCGGCCGCGGCTCGGTCTATTCTCGCTGCGTCGTATACAATATCGAAGTCTTGGAGCCTTTCCGGTATTGGAACGGAGCGAAATGCACGTCGTAACCGGAGCGTTCCCCGACTTCCTGCAGCAGCACTCCATTAACCCAGTTCACGATCGAACCATCGAGCTTGCCGGGACCGTGAAATCCAAGCCGATACTGATTAAAGTCGGTGACGAAAATATCCTGCACCTGGAGATATCCGCGCGGATAAAGCAGCGGAATGGTATTGTGAAAACTTTCCAGCGCGCCCGAGCTGAGGTGAAATCGAAGCTCGCTCGGGGCTTCCCGCAGGACGTCTTCGAGTTTGGCCGCGTCGAGACCCGCCGGAAAGCTGGAATCCACCAGTTCTTCGATGGGCACCAGGCGTTCCTCCAGCTTCATGGCGTCCCAGGTATCCATCCAGAAGCCGACTCCACGGTCGTAATCGCCCAGGTAATCGGGCCCGCCTTCCAACAGCCGGCCCACCAGCGTCCGCATCCTTTCGAGCGGCAGATCATATTTCTGCGTGATGCGCACCACTTCCGAGATTGGCAGGTACGCCCGGACTTCGATAAAGTACAGCCGCCCATCGCGCCGCAGCAACTCGTCGCTGGGCAGGTTGTCATACACATTGGTCAGATGGACGTGGAGGATCTTATGCCGCAAAAAAGCGAGCGTCTTTAGCGGGTTGAGCGCGTCCAGCACCATGAAACTGCAGAGATCGATATGCTTCTGTACTGCGGCGCGCGAGCGGTCGAGACTCGACAGCGAATAGTCGCCCAGAAGGACACGCAGCTTCGGATAGTAATTCGTCCCGCGCTGCTGATCGAGCGCGTGAAACCGGTCCAGAAACAGCCCGCAGCGCCTCCCGGTTCCCACCCCGATCTCCATGATAAAGATCTCGGCCGGCAGGCGCCCCTTCTTTTCCAGGTCACGCAGCAAGGTCCAGAAATCGGCCACACCGTCATTGACCGCATCCGGGTGGTTGGCGTCCGATTGGCCGCCAGGCAGGGCAGCCTCGTACGCCTTTCCGGTAGCCGCCTCCCAATCTTTCAGGCGATGCCAGTACAGGCGATTAAATTCCCACGCAATGCTCGTTCGGAAAGGCTTGAAATCTTCGAGCGGCAGGCGACCCGGCTCCGGCGTTCCCGCTCGCAGCACGGCCCGCATCATGGCGGGCTTGAGACATCCGGGAACTACTTGCCGCGTATCCACCTGCACGTGCAGGATCGGGGTAGGGCGGTCGCCGGGCTCCTCTCCCGTGGTTACCAGAACCACTTCCCGGAAATTCTTCTTGTACTGGAGCCAGTCCAACTGGATGCGAAGCCGCGCAAACTCGTTCTGGTCGATATGGCCTTCGGCCAGCAGGCCATATAGGGTCTCAATCACATCTTGGGTGGCGGCTGCCGCCTTCCCCTGGAGGTGATTCAGTTGCAAGATCATAGATCAAACGGAAACTGCAAGTTTTTGGGGACACACCACCAAAGCGGCGATCTGGCTCAAAGCGTCAAATCTCGGGGCGGATGCCATTGGATATTTTACCGTATCACCAGACGCGGCAGGCTTGAGCCCGGACCATGGGTTGGCCCGTTTTGCATGCAAACGCTTTTTGAAACTCGGGCATGTTGGAGACCACGCCGTTAATGCGGTATTCCAGCGGGGAGTGCGGATTGGTAATGGCGCCGACGCGCTTGCTCTCCGGACGCTCGTCGCCGCAAGCCCATTGGGCCATGCCGATGAAGAAGCGCTGCTCCGGCGCAAAGCCCGCTATCGTCTGAAGATTTTTTCCCTTCGTCGCGTTCTTCCAGGCCACGTAGGCCAGCATCGTTCCGCCCAGATCCGCCACGTCCTCGCCTTCGGTCAGCTTGCTGTTGATTTTGATGTCGTCCACCACAGTGTACTGCGCGTACTGCTTCACCACGCATGCCGCTCGCTGCTCAAACTGCTGGGCATCCTTTGGCGTCCACCAGTCTTTCAGGTTACCGCGGGCATCGAACTGCCGGCCCTCATCGTCAAAACCGTGCGTCAATTCGTGTCCGATTGTTGCGCCCGTATTGCCGTAGTTCGGCGCATCGTCCATCTTCGGGTCAAACAGAGGCGGCTGCAAGACGCCAGCGGGGAAATTGATGTCGTTCATCTGCGGATCGTAGTAGGCGTTTACGGTAGGCGGCGTGATCTGCCACTCGGTGCGATCTACAGGCTTTCCGATTTTGTTCAAGTCCCGCCGGGATTCAAAGATCGTGCTCCGATTGGCATTCCCCAGGAAATCGCCGCGTACAATATTGAGCGAACTGTAATCGCGCCACTTATCGGGGTACCCGATTTTGTTCACGATTGCGTGCAATTTGGCCAGCGCCTGCTTCCTGGTTTCGGGGCCCATCCAGGTGAGTTGCTCGAGATCCGCCTCCATGGCCTTCTCGATTTCTTTGGTGGCTGTCAGTGCGCGCGCCTTGGTATCCGGGGTAAAAGTCTTCTCCACGAAAACCTGACCCAAAGCTTCGCCCAGTTGGCGATCGACATATTGGACACACCGCTTCCAGCGCGGCTGTAATTCCGTAACGCCGCGCAGGTACTTGTTGTAGAAATCAAAGTTGGCGCGCACAAACGCCGAAGAAAGGTAAGGCGATTCCTCACGCGCCAGGTGCCAACGCAGGTAAGCCTTCCAATCGGTGATCGGGCGGCTCGCGAGCAGCCGCTCGACCGCCCCGAAGAACTGCGGTTCGGTAACATTGATTTCGCCTTGCGGCGCAAGTCCCAGCGCAGTCCAGTAGGCCGTCCATTGGAACGAGGGGGTGAGCTTGGCCAGATCCGCGGCGCTCATCTTGTGAAAGAGCTTGTACGGATCGCGCTTCTCGACGCGCGTGAGGGAGGCCTTGGCCAGCGCCGTTTCCATATCCATCACCGTCTGCGCCTCGGCTTTGGATTGGGTCGCCGGGTCTCCGAGCAACTGGAAAGTCCGCGTCAGATGCTCCAGGTATTTGGTGCGTGTCTCCTGCGACTTGGCGTCGGTTTTCACATAATAGTCGCGATCCGGAAGCCCCAGGCCGCTGGCGGTGGCAAACGCGATCACGCGGCTGGAATCGGCGTAGTCTTGCGAGGAACCGAACCCGAATAGCGGGCTGGTTCGCGCCGAGGCCAGGTGCAGTTTCGCCAAAAAGGGCGGCAAGTCACCGGTCCGCTGCAAAGCCGCGATCTCTCCCAGTTGTTGACGAAGCGGCGCTGTGCCCGCCTTCTCTACCGCGCTTTCATCCATGCACGCGGCGAAGTAATCGCCGGTCTTCTGCTGATTGGGTGTGCGGCCGGGCGAAGGCTTTGCAGCCGCTTCGAGAATGCCCCAGAGAAAGCGCTGATTGTCCACTTGCAGTTTCCCGTAAACGTCCCAGCGGGCCTGATCGGGGGGAATCGGGTTCAGCCGGATCCAATTGCCGCATGCAAACTTGTAGAAATCGACGCAGGGATCGGCACTGCGGTCGAGGAATGCCGGCTCCAGGCTCGGCGTATAGGGCAAAGATGCCAGCGGGCGATCCTGAGCGGAACTCACCGCGGCGCCCAGCAGGAACAAGACCACGAGCGGCTTCATATGAAGGTTAGCTTACACCCGGTCTTGCGGGCGCCGGCCCGGACTGCTCACCGTTTGATCGCCGGCAGCTCGCTGGCACCGTTGGGCACGTGTTGATCGACGGCCCGCAGCATGATTGCCGCCATTACGTAATCGCCCATGATGGCGGTAAGCTCGAACATCCCTTGCTGGCCGAACGTCTCGACCACTTTTGCATACAATTCGGGGCTGACTTGATGCTCCCGCAGCAGCGCGCGTCCGAACCGGATCACCAGTGCATCCTTCTCGGGCAGGCCGTCGAAACCGCGGCTGTAACGAATGGCGTCGATTGTTTTCGGGTCCACATTGGCGCGCCGGGCGCCAGCCTCGTGCGCGGTCCACTCGTATTTCTCGTCGAATTCCCGGGCTGCGATCAAAGTGCAGATTTGGAACATCGCCGGCCCGACGACGGTATTCCGCAGGTACTGATTGAGCTTGTTCATGGGCTCCGCAACGCCGGGACTGTAAATCGAAGTCGCCACCGGACCGAGCGGCGGCGTGGCGCGTTCTTTTCCGTTCGCGTCCTTCCCCGCTACGGCATCGTAGACGCGAAGCGCCTCTCCGCTCAACTGCTCGCGATGCGCGAGCGGCAACCGGCTGAACGATTGCGGATCGATATCGCCCGGGAGCTTTTCGGTCTGCGCGGCCAGCGTGGCGGCAAACGCGATGGTATACAGAAATGTGCGCATCGTAACCCTCATGGCCTCTGGAACTGAATTCCTTCTTTGATGAGCTTCTCGTAATATCCCGGGTCCAGGTTGTTCTCCGCGCACACGTATTCCTCCAGGCGCGTGCCTTCCCGCAGCATCATGCTGGTATGGATGACCCATTGTTTCGTGAGAACTTTAGGATCTTCTATCGTCACGTCGTAATTGATCCGATCCTTGTTGACCCGCGTGTAACGCTCCACAATGTGTAAAGAGTCCGAATGGAAAGTTCCGGTGCCCGAAAGCCAGGTCTTGTCGTTAAACCCGGTGACATCCACTACGAGTGTGTCGCCTTCCCAATGTCCTACCGAGTTGCCCATATAGCTGGGAAGCAGGTTGTCGGGATGCGGCACGTTGAGCGGAATCACCCGGAAAACGCCCATGTACTCGTACAGAATTACAACCTGTGCCGGAGTCTGGATAATCTGTTGCGGGAACAGCCCCAACATGGGGAGCCTGGGCAATCCTAAGGGCAGGCACAGCGCGGCGGGATCGTCGATGCCCCGGTTCTTGAAAGATTGCAGAACCTTCTCCGCGGCCCAAGGTTGATACGGCGCGCCCTCGCGCCCGGCCGGGCGGTCGTTGGAGGAGAGCGCAACCGGGGCCGAAGGGTCCTTTCCGGTGCCGCCTACGCCGGTGCCGGCGTTGGCCTCCTCCCACGATCCCGGTGTCGTGCTGCCACCCTGCCAAACACCCGTGAGGTCCGGCTTTCCCTCGCGCGTGCGCGGCGCCGTACTCTTCGCGGCCTTCCTGGCGTCGTTTTGGCCTGCCGCGTTCGGCACCCACAGCGCCGCCAGAATGGCGACCGCCACTACCGCCCGCATCACTTCACCTCCACTGCCGGAGTATTGCCTCCGTCTCCGGTTCCCGACGGCGGCCCGAAGAACAGTTTCTTCCCATCCGCAAAGGTTATCTCCCGCGAATGGGCCCAGGCCGTGCCATCCCTCGCCTGCCAGCCGAAAACCTTCACCGTGTCGCCCGGCTTCATGGTGACATCTTTCCTCCATCCCGTCCGTACCAGCACACTGGGAGGGTAGCCTTCGAATTTCCAGTTGACGACTTTCCCTTTGTCGTCTTTCACGTCCATATAAAAGTAGCTGTGCGGATTGGTCCATTCGACCTTGGTAATCACTCCGGTGAGTGTCACCGGCTTGCTCGCATCGTATTCGGCGCCAAAGGAATGATGAGCACGTAGCGGAGTCATCACGAGCGCGAGCACGGCCAGCAGCCGGCACGCGGCGAAACGGAAATTTGCCATCCTTGCCAGTTTACGAAATTTCCCGGTGGAAACATTTTCTATCG
>PSRJ01000152.1 GCA_003175985.1 Terriglobia bacterium | reverse complement strand
ACGTGATGCGCAACCCGCCATTCACGCTACGCCGTTCCGAGACCGCCAACACTTTGAGACCAAACCTCGACTGGAGCAAGCCGTTTGCGCTCGAGGGCCGGCCGACTTTGACCCCCGCATTTCAATGGCGAGAGCCCACCTCGTATATTCCCCAGTGGTCATTTGCGATTCAGCGGCAATTGTCGACCGCGACCTCAGCCGAAGTCAGTTACCTGGGCTCCGCGGGCGTGAAACTGGAACGCACGGTTTACTACAACTCGGCGCCGCCAGGACCGCCCGGAGACCAGAATCTGCGCCGGCCGTTCCCGACAATATTCGCCAACCTGCAACTGGTGATGCGCGGCGCCCACTCGTCTTACCATTCCTTGCAAGCGAAGCTGCAGCGGCGGTTCTCGCGCGGATTTACTCTCCTCACTTCTCTCACCTACGGTAAATCGATTGACAACGGGAGTGGCGTCAGGGCCGTCACCGGCGATGCTTACACCCCGCAGGACAGCCTTGACCTGAGAAACGAGCGCGGCCTTTCTGCATTCGACTTCCGCCGGCGCTGGACCACTTCATTGCTTTATGAACTCCCGTTCGGAAGAGGCAAGGCCCTGCTGGGCAGCGCCCCGGCGATCGTGAACGCTGTGCTCGGCGGATGGCAAGTCGGGGGAATTTTCACGCTGCAAGATGGATTTCCATTCACCATCAACTGCAGCAGTAACGCCACATACGAGAATGCCAGCGGCGGATGCCGCGCAGATGCGCTGGGCATCGACCCGTATCTGTCGTCAGACAAACGAGGGCCCGATCGTTGGTTTAACACCACGGCCTTTGTGGATCGAATCGACTTCGTCCGCGGCGTCGGACCCTACCGGTATGGAAACAGCGGCCGCAACAACATAACCGGTCCCGGCATCGTGGAAGTCGATGCGTCCATCACCAAGTTCTTCCAGCCGACGGAGCGTACTAAGGTGGAGTTCCGGTCCGAGTTCTTCAATATCCCCAATCACCCGATTTTCGGACAGCCCGGTTCCACGCTGGGAAATTCGACTTACGGCGTGATTGGTTCGACGCGGCTAGATTCACGTCAAATCCAGTTTGGATTGAAGTTGTCATTCTAACGAAACAGGACAGGCCGCTTCGGAACAAGCGGGCTTCGCACCGTGGATCGCCCGCCGGACTAATAAGCGTTTCACGCCAGGTTCAGCCGGCAGACTACCCCCACTTCATCGCAATACCAAAGCACGCCCTGCCAGATGGTCATTCCATGCGGCAGCGGGTCCTTGTCACCGAGCTGAATCTTCTCCAGCGGCTCGCCGGTCGTAATATCGTGCTTTACGAATCCGTTCAGGTTCGAGTCCGTCACCCACAACCATTTGCCTTCCCAACCCAGTCCGTGGGCCCGATTTCCTACGGTGTTAAACCGGGATTGGACAATCCCGCTGGCGGGGTCGACGCAAAAGACCTGCCGGGCCGGGGGAACCGCCATCCAGATTTTCCCGTCCTGCCACTCCAGGCCATTGGCGCCCGTGCCGGGAGCCTCGCCGGGGCCCGCCGCCGGGCGGCCGCGCCCTCCGCTGCGGCTTGGCGCGGATGTCTCCAGCGGGCTGCGCCGCGCGGGTGGATCGCCAACCATCCGATAACTGACTCCCGCGCCGGGCGTCGCGTACCGTTGGAGCGTCTTGCCGGTCATGGGATCGATTCGCAGGATGGTGCGGCTGGGCGTATTCGCCACCCAGACGCTGCCGCCGCCGTAGGTGATCCCACTGCCTGTTTGCGCTTCCGTCTGGATGGACCTGAGTGCTTTGCCGTCCTGGTACTGCACGAGGTAAGCGCGATTGTCGCCGGCATCCAGGATCCACAGTCCTTCCGGAGTGGCCTGTAGTCCATTCGGCGTCGGTCCCGGCGAGTGGAAAGCAATCGTCACACCGCCGGTCTTTCGTGAAGGAATCGCCGCCAGCGGCACCGCCATCGCCAGCCCGACAAAATCTCTTCGTCTTATCTCAGTGCGTCTCATATCAGAAGCTCACTTTCAGTCCGAACTGGAATTGCAGCGTATCGACCCCTAAGACGCGGCTTTGAGGCCGAACGAATACACCTTCGCATCCCAGGTACAAAAATAGATACGGCCTTTGGATATTGCCAGGCCGGCGAAATGGGCAAAGCTGGGGATCTGATCTCCGCTGGAATAGAGTTCGTTTCCATTGGCCGCATCCAACGCGTAAAAGATGGCATGGCTATAAGGCTTGGCGCGGACCTCCGGAGGGAAATAGCCGCCCTGCAGCGTATTCTCACCCGTGGACAGCACGAACACCACGCCGTTAGCCACGGCGGGAACATCAGGCACATGCATGTCCCGCGACATCCACACCGGCACGAGCGAAGGCTTCTCATTTTCCACCGTGAGCCGAAATGCCATCACGCTCCCTTCCTCGGCCGGTCCGTAAGAATATTGGAAGGCGGGCGCATTTTTCGAAGGCGGGCCCCACATCGGGAGGAGCAGCCACCGCTG
Source organism: Terriglobia bacterium (assembly GCA_003175985.1). Taxonomy (GTDB): domain Bacteria; phylum Acidobacteriota; class Terriglobia; order Bryobacterales; family Bryobacteraceae; genus PSRJ01. The sequence goes on along the minus strand of PSRJ01000152.1, from coordinate 4,805 downwards.
GCCTTGGCCGTCCTCCCATGTGGCCATGGAGCCCCAGAGGCCTTTACTGGTCTTCGAGGCGATGTCGTTGCCCCAGCGCGATTGATGAAGCGGGGTGTGGTGGTCCGCTCCCCCGAGCGCATTAGCGTCGAGGATGTGGATCACGGCTTCTTTGCTGGAAGTGGCCAGCAGGTTCCATTTCTGGAAGGGAAAGATGATGGGGCTGGCGGAGCCCAGATCGAGGTCCTTCTCATTGAGAGCGCCGAAATTCGCCGGCGTAAAGGAGTCGATCAGGCGCAGGTCCCTTGGATTCAAGGCCAGGACTGTATTGCCAAACTTGCCGGCGGCGGGATCGTAGGGTCCATCGGCGGTCTGGGCGTACATTCCTTTCGGCCCTCGGATCATTCCACCGCGTCCCCAGGCGCCGGCGGGCCGGCCAGTGCCTGTAAAATAATGCACCTGAGGATGCGCGGGATTTCGAATATCCATGGCGGCGAAGTTGGAGACCGCATTGCCGCAGCCACGGGCTACTGGCGTGTAAATCACGCCGTCAACCAGATTGAGACTCCAATTGCGCGCGAAGGGAGTGAGGAAGTCCGTCGCGGGCATGCGGTCTTCGCCATTGGAGACGCTCAGTCCGCGCAGCTTTCCGTCGCTCGTGTTCAGATAAATGATTCCGGTCTCCTTGTCGATCACCGGTGTGGCGTTTTGCGTATTCGGACAAAGATAGGTCGCCGAGGCCGGCGGCTTCAAGTTATTGGGGAAGTTCCGCTTCCAAAGAATCGCGCCGCTCTCGGCGTCGATGGCGTTCACGGTGTCGTTGCTGCCAATGACGAAGACAATATCCTTAAGGCCCTGCGGAGTCGTCACGCCCTCGATGACGATTGGAGCTGTGAGTGTCGATAGGACCTCGAATTTGGGAACCGTATCCAGTTGGGCGATCCACTGGATGCCGAGCCGCGAGACATTTTCCTTGGAGAGGATCGCCTCCGATTTTGCCCAGCCGGCACGGTGCTCGTCGCCGCCCCAGGTGAGCCAGTCCCCAGAGGAGCGGCTCTGATTATTCTGGGCCGCGCCCGATAAAGCAATACACAAAACAGCAAAGCACAAGCGCAGACTGATTCTCGGCATAGGGAGAAGCCCCTTCGGGATGGTAGTGTACTACACTTTGGCCGGGCGGACAGGTTGCCATCGCATCTTGCCGCCCCCTTTGCCATACCCGCTTGCGTTCGAGAGGAATTCGATATATGATCGCTGCACAATTCCACCCAAATCGGGCGTCCGACGTTGTGGAAGAGGTGATCGAATGCTAGAAGAAAACCAAGTTTCGCGCCGTGGTTTTTTGGCGGCTGCGGGAGGGCTGGCGTTGGCCACACGAATGAACGCTGCGGGTAATTATGCCGACAACGTTCCGGTTATTGCGAAACGCGTGGAAAAGGCCTTTAAAGTCGCCGGTGTCAAAGAGCCGAACGACCTGCAGTTCGCCTCCGATGGCACGCTGTGGATCTTGGATCAAGTGGACCCGAATAAGGTCGTCCGGGTACACCCTGAGAATGGGTCGATTATCGAGGAGATCCAAACGGAATCGATCCACGGAAGCGGCATCACGTATGGCAATGACGCCTTGTGGATCGGATCCACGAAAACGTTAAAGACGCTGAAGGTCGACGCCAAAACCGGCAAGACTCTGAAATCTTTCGATACTCCCGGAGCAGGGCTTTACGGCCGGGTGAAGACACCGTCCGGTGCACACGGTCTGAAATGGGTCGATGGCAAGTACTGGATGGCGGTTCCGGCGTCGGGCAAGCTCTTCCTCATGGAGCCGGAGACCGGCGAAGTCGTACGCAGCATTCCCGCGCCGGGCGTCCGAACCCACGGGCTCGCCTGGGACAACGGAATTCTCTGGTGCATTAATTCCGACGACCGCGCGGTTTACAAGTTGGACCCGCACGATGGAAAGATACTGGCCAAGATCCAACTGACCAAAGAAGATCCGGAACCGCACGGTCTCGACATGTACAAGGGCGTCATGTGGTATTGCGACGCCGCCAGCAGCTGGGTTTGCCGTCTGGTCTAAGTGACCTGAGGCGACCGGACAAGGCTGAAATTCTCGCAAGAACCTGGTGGGAGGATTCCATGAAAAGAATTCTGCGCCTTCTCTCCGCCGCCCTGGCGATAACCGCCGCGCTGTCGTTACATGGACAAAATTTCGGCGAAATCAATGGGACGGTGAGCGATTCCAGCGGTGCGGTCATTGCGGGCGCGACGGTAACGGTTACCAATAGAGCGACCAACTCGGCCCGCAGCGTCACAACCAACGCAGCCGGCAACTATACAGTGCCGTTCCTGGTGCCGGGCGCTTACAACGTCCAGGCCGAGCAAACCGGCTTCAAGCTGACCAGCCGTACGGATGTGGATTTAGAGGTCGGCGCCGTAGTGCGAATCGACTTATCGATGGAGGTGGGTGGCGTGACGGAGAGCGTCGCCGTAGCCGCTTCCTCGGCCCTACTGGCCACCGAAGGTACCGCCGTCGGCACCGTCATTGAGAACCGGCGGATTGTGGATCTGCCGCTGAACGGACGCAACTACCTGCAACTGATCGCGCTGAGCACCAGCGTTACGCATGAGATGGGAATATCCGGCACAGCGAACAACCGGCTCGGCGGGGAACGGGCTACTGAGACGTTCTCCATCTCAGGGCAACGCATGGAATTCAACCACTACACGCTCGACGGAATCGAGAATACCGACCCGCAATGGCAGACCTTCATTGTGCGGCCTTCGGTGGACGCTTTGCAGGAATTCAAAGTGGAGACCGGGATCTACTCGGCAGAGTTCGGCCGTAATCCCGGCCAGGTAAGCGTAACTACGAAATCCGGCTCCAATGATTTTCACGGAACCGTTTTCGAGTTTCTGCGGAACTCGGCGCTCGACGCCAAGGAGTGGCGCCTCGCGGCGGGGCAGAAGAATCCCTTTCGCCGCAACCAGTATGGGTTCACGCTGGGTGGCCGGGTGATACGCGACCGGCTGTTCTTTCTCTCAAATTTCGAGGGATCCAAGGATCGCAAACAACTCCAGGAGGTCGCCTCGGTAGCCACCGCCAAGATGCGGCGTGGAGATTTTTCCGGCCAATCGCGCGGGATTTTCGACTTTCGCAGCCGCGTTTACACTACGGACGCGCAAGGCAACCGGCTGGCGGTTTCGGCGCAACAGTTTCCGAACAACGTCATTCCGGCCGAGATTTTGTCTCCGGTAGCGATTAAGTTATTGAACTTTTATCCGGATCCGACTGTCCCGGGCGACAATATCAACCGCAATTTCATCGGCACTTCTCCGCGGCGCATCAGTTCGGAGCTGTTCAGCCAGCGTATCGATTTCACCGAGAATACGAAATCCTTCTGGTTCGGGCGCTTTGGCTGGGGTGACGAGTATACGCAGACAGAGACGCTCTTCCCGGACCAGGAGCCGCGAGTCCTGACCAAGACCTATCAAGGCATGCTGTCGAACACACGGATCTTGAGCGCAACCGCGGTCAACGAAGCTCGTTTCGGCTACACCCAATTCAAAAACGACCTATTGCCGCACTTCGGGGGTATCCGCAATATATCGGCAGAAGTGGGAATTCAGGGGCTGGCGCCGCCGCCGCCCGCGTGGGGCGCACCCAGCATAGGCCTGGGAAACGGACTCAGCGGCTTCGGTGAAGGCACCGATGGCCCGTACCTCGCTCGCAATCACATTTTCCAGTGGATTGACAGTGTCTCGATCACGCACGGCAAGCATGCCATCAAATTCGGCGGGGAGCTTCGCCGCGAGCGCATCAACATCTCCGGGAACGGATACAATCGCAGCCTCATCACCTTTGCCAGCAATACCGCCACGTATAACCCCGCCAATCGAACCGCGACCGGTTTTGCGTTTGCCGATTTCATGCTGGGTTACGCGAGTACTTTCGAGTCCGCGGGCGCTCTGGCCAGCACCCTTCTGCGCGCTACTCCCTGGGCGGCTTATGTCGAGGACGTCTGGAAGCTAACTCCCAAACTCACGGTGAATGTGGGGCTTCGTTATGAGCTAACGCCTCCCTACCACGACAAGTACCGGGGCATCATGAGCGTCTACCTCTTTGACCCCGGCGTGGGGCCCAATGGAAAGCTTCCCAACAGCCACCAGCCCGCGTTGATTCGTCCCGGCCAGGGCGATTTCTATCAGGATGCCGCCGCCCACTATATCGACTCACTCGAAACGATCACAGGCAATGGATTGGGCAAGCTTGGGTTGCCCGACGCCCTGATGCTTACCGACAGAAACGACTTTGCTCCCCGCCTCGGGCTGGCCTACAGTCCAACCGACAAATGGACGTTTCGCACCGGCTGGGGAGTGTTCTACGCGCACGACCAGTTACACTACGTCTTCGAAGGGGGCAAAAATCTGGCCGGCCGGGTGGCCACCTATTCGAGCGACGCCTACCCCAGCATCTCCCTGGCCGATCCCATGGCCCAAGATCGCGCGAACTCAAAATGCAGTAACTGGACGGGCCTTTGCCAAGGTACGGGGACCCTGGTGTTCTCGGTGGATCCGCGCCTGCGCACCCCGTATATCACCGAATGGGTGTTCGATATTCAGCGGCAATTGACGAAGAGCCTGGTATTGGAATTGGGCTATACCGGCAATGAGGGACACAAACTGCAGCGAGCCCGGCAAAGGAATCAGGCGCTGGTTCGTACCGGCCCCAACGATGCGACGACATTCGATTCGCGGAGACCGTGGCCCAATTTCCCCGGGCGGTTGCAAGACATCGAAGGAGACGTCAACGCCAACTATAACGCCCT
>PSRJ01000136.1 GCA_003175985.1 Terriglobia bacterium | reverse complement strand
CAGCGAGAAGATGTCGCTGGCCGGTGTCACCGTCCCGCCGCGAGCCTGCTCGGGGCTGGCGTAACGCGGCGTCATCACGGGACCGAGGGTCAAAGTGGCATCCTGCGAAACTGTGATGATATTGCGCTCGAGGATTTTGGCGATGCCGAAATCCAGCAGTTTGGGTTCGCCTTCGGGCGTGACCAAAATATTTTCGGGCTTGATATCGCGATGGATGACGTGGATCTGATGGGCGCACTCCACGGCCGAGCAAACCTTCTCGAACAGGCGCAGGCGGGCATCCACCGGAAGGCGCTGGGTATCGCAATACTCGTTTAGGGGCCGCCCGGCAATGTACTCCATGACGAAATAAGGAATGCCATCCTCGGTGGAGCCGGCGTCGAGCAGATGAGCAACATTCGGATGGTCGAGCGCGGCCAGGATGCGCCGCTCATTGTGGAACCGGCGAAGGATGGCGTCGGTGTCCATTCCCCGCTTAATGACCTTGATGGCGACCTGCTGGCCGGAACTCGAGCGTGCCCGGTATACGGCGCCCATCCCGCCCTCGCCGATGCGTTGGACAAGCTGATACTCTCCCAGGTGGCGGCCCAGGTAAGAGTCTGCTATGGAATCTGCTTCTTCGTGCAAATCAGAATCCAGACGTTCCGGGGAAGTGCTTTCTTCTATGTTAGCCGACAGCCCAGGTTGTTCAAAGCAGCGAAGGCCGGCCATGAGGCCGGCCGCGGACGAGGGCGCCCGCCCCACAATTCCAGAAGGTTGTCTTACCTTCCGTTGCCGGAGAGGCTCGAAGAATAACAGCAACAAAGGCGAGACGAAGCGTCACGATCAGGCGTCCTTTCGGGTGTAAGCACTCCCGGTCATGATACAGGGGGAGCCCAACGTACTACAATTCTCGTTGAGCAATCAATGCAGAACGACACGCCCGCGCCGATGCGCATTCTCGATCTGCAATGGCGCGAGGCCGCCGGCGGCCATGAATTCGAATCCACGATCGAAATCTCGCGGCCGGACGGGAGCAAATCGATCGTCCGCGAGTATTGGCGCGAAATCGATCTCGGCGATTCTTACATGACCGTTCGTCATGCAGTCCGCGACGCCGCGCCGGCCCAAACGTTTTTCATCTACGGCCGCAAGGGCGAAGTGCAAGGTGACTTCCGCACGGACCGCACCGAGATGTTGACGCTGCAGACCGACGGCAGCGTTCGCCGCACCGAACAGACGGTGAAGACGTGGCTCAAAGGCGACGCCATGCGCGCGAAAATCGCCGCTTGGTATCGGGATGGTACTGAAGCCGGCCTTACCGCGGACGAAATTTTCCGCCTGATCTGGAGCCTCGAGAATCCGGCGAATTAGCTTGATCGTTCGGCCCCGGCCCAGCGGTCATTTAACAAACAGCGGCCAACTCAATCTTCGGGCAGCCCGACCTTCTTCAACAGCGCATGGAACCGGGGCTCGGCACGCAGGTCATCCCAATAGAATTCGACGGCCAGATATCCGGCCACAAAGGTGCGCTGCTCGACTGCCTGCTCCAACCAATCCAGGGCGCGGCCGTGATCACCGAGCGCGGTATACAAAGCGGCCAATATGTGCGGTCCCACAATTTCGCCGTCGCACTTGCGCCGTTCCAGGTCCGCAAGCAGTTCCTGGCAGCTCTCGCGCCGCCCGGACCTGAGGTGCGCCAGCGCACTCATGCCAATCATGTCGGTAACCGAATTGCCAGTGTCGATCACTTGCCTGGCGTGCTGAATGGCCTCGTCGTACTTCCCCACGCATAAGCATCCCAGGACCAGGTGAAGCTGGGTGACGACGAATTGGGGGTCCATCTCCGCGGAACGGCGGAACAGGGCCATGGCCTCGTTGCATTTCCGGGCGCGGAGCAAGCCCACTCCTACCTGGTTGGCCATAAGCGGTGACAGCGGGTCGAGCGAGCGCGCCAGTTCGAGCTCTTGGAGGGCGGGCTCGAAGTCTTTGTGACGGATGAGCAGTTCGCCATAGCAGAGGTGCGCCAGCGCATGGTTAGGATGCATGGCCAGCACCTTCTCCAGTTCTTCGCGCGCGCGTTTCCACTCGAAATTGTCCAGCAGGATCATGGCCAGTAGGGTGCGTGCCGCGGCCGACGTGTCGTCCAACGCTAAGGCCGTTTCGATGGCTTGGCGGGCTTTGGCCGCGGCTGCCGCGGAGTAAGCGTAGCGCGCCACCATCTGGCAGGCTTCCCCCATTTCGGCCCAAGCGGCCGCGAACGAAGGATCCATGCGGACGGCCTCCTCCAGGCAGGCGATCCCTTCGCGGATGGAAGTCTGCGAGCCCAGGCGATGCCAGTGATGCTTCCCTTGCAGATACTTCAGGTAGGCCTCCGGGTTGACGGCAGGAGGATGAGATAGCCGGGAGCGTTCCCCCGGCGTCAGCCGCACGTGAATCTCGCTGGCGACCTGGCGGGCGATTTCGGACTGCAACCGCAGCACGTCCGAGAGGTCCCGCTCGTAGCTCTCCGCCCATACGTGCCGTTCTGGCGGGCAGGCGATCAACTGCACCGTGATGCGCACGCGCCGGCCTGCGTGCAGCACACTGCCTTCCAGCACGTAACCCACATCCAATATGCGGACTATCTCGGGCACGGGGATACTGCTCTTCTTGAACTGCATTACGGAGGTCCGCGAGATGACGCGGAGGCCAGCGATTTTGGCCAAGTCGGTAATGATGGCATCGGCCATGCCGTCGGAGAAGAACTCCTGCTCGGGGTCAGGGGAAAGACTCGCCAGCGGCAGAACCGCGATGCCGGGCACGCGTTGCGATTGATCTACCGGCACAGCGGGTTCGGAGCTGGGAAGCCCAAATTGTGGCACGTAAGTCCCGCGGGGGAAGTCGATGCGCAGCGGATCCGCGCGGCCCTCGGCCCCGTAGTATTCGGCTAAACGGTTCCGTAATCGCCCTGCCATGACACGCACGACCGGATCGATCCGCGGATCGTACGACGCATCCCGCTCGAACACTTCGACGCCGAGCACGGACTCTTTGATTGACTCGCCGCGACCAGCTAGTGTCTCTTCAACCGTGTAGCGAAGCAGCGCCCGCAACCGTTCGGATGAGGTAAACCTCGGGCTGGCCAATATACGCGCCATCTGCTCCCGGACCAGGTGCGGGGGCGGATCCATGCTTCTCCCCATCGGAATGGTATCGATCATTATAGCGGCGTGTTCCTGGCGGCCGTTTACCGTAAACGTTACGCCGGACGTTACCCCGCGATACTCCGCCGCTGCCCCTTACTTCGACTATTGTCAAACCCGGAGGATTTTCAAAGATGCATCGAATTCATTCACGTTTCCGGCGCCTGGCAGCACTCGTTGGCCTGTTGGCGGGAGTTGGAGCCGCCCAGACAACCATCGCCACCGGCCTGGACAGCCCCATCCGGCTGACTCGCACCGCCGCGGGTAACTTCTTCGTCTCTGAGGCCGGACAGAAGCCGAACACAGGTCATATCTCCCTAGTGGATAGGGCTGGGAGCCGGCGTGTGCTCTTGAACGGATTGCCGTCCGCGATCAAGGAAGGTTCGGCTGTTGGGCCGACGGGCACACTCTACCGCGACCGAGTGCTATACGTCCTCATCGGCGAAGGGGACGTACTGGTGAATGGCTCGGCGCCAGGCACGGAGGTCTCTAACCCGGCAGGCCCGGCTTCTCCCATCTTCAGTTCGCTCCTTTCCGTAACATTCTCAGCCGATCCCGAGACTCTGACCCAGGGTTTCACGATGACGCCGGGCGATCACTATAAACTCGCTGATGGCTTGGACCTGACGCTGGATAACGGTGCCGGGGCCACCGCCACGATCAGTGTGGTAGCGGATTTCCGGGATGCCGTGCCGGATCCATTTGCGATCATGAGATCCTCCGATCCGTTCGGCATGGACTTCGACCCGAAGAATCCACGCGCCGTCTATGTCGCGGATGCAGCGCAGAACTCGCTGCTGCGTGTCGACCTGGATTCGGGGCGCACGCGGACGCTGGCGCATTTCCCGCCATTTCCAAACGGGGGAACAGCGCCGCCCGTTTCCGACGCGGTGCCGACCAGTGTGCACGCCTACGGCAGCCACGTGCTGATTACCTTTCTGAGTGGCTTCCCATTCGCTACCGCTGTCGGCCGGGTGCTCGACTACGATCCGGCGACGAACACGACGGCCCCTTTCATCTATAACCTGACCACGGCCATGGATATCGCATTCCGGGATCGGCCCGGCTTGCGCGGCCAATTCTTCACGCTGGAATTCAGCCTGAACCTGACCGCGGCTCAGCCCGCTCCCGGCCGGCTCCAAAGGTACGATTCGCCCGTTGCGACAGTAGTATCGGGAGCGCTGATTACTCCGACCTGCCTGGCGCTGGATCCGGCGACGGGTGATCTTTACGTGACCGAGTTGGCCACAGGACGCATTCTAAAGTTCACAAACTAAGGCGCGGCGCCATTGACTCAGGGGCGCTGGGTATAACCCCGGTTATACTGAATTGAGTGAAGACAGCGATCTCATTACCTGAAGATCTCTTCCGCGCGGCAGAAGCAACTGCCCGGCGCCTTCGAGTTTCCAGAAGCCATCTGTATGCACGAGCGGTTTCGGAGTTTTTGCAGCGCCAACAGGCGGATTCCATCACGCAGCGCCTAAACGAAGTGTATTCCAGGAGCGGGGCCAAAGTGGATTCTGGCTTGCATCGCGCCCAACTGAAATCCCTGGACGAGCATGCAGGTACACTACCCCGGCGATTGCAGCGCTCCGTAGATGAAGGGTTGCGCACGGTGCTACAACTCTAACGCGCGGTTGGCTCTCTCAACCTACCCCAGCCTGCTCATCAACTGCTGGATCTTCTCCCGTTCTTCCTTGGATGGATTCTGCTTGAGCGCCTGCTGGAGCTCTTGCAGGGCGCGCGGCCTATCGCCTTTTTGTGAAAATGCCATGCCGAGGTGATAACGGTAGGTGGCCTGCTTCGGGTCTTTATTCACCAGCTGTTTGAAGATATCGATGGCGTTGTCACTGAGGTTCTTGCGGAGATAGATCAGGCCCAAGGTGTCGGAGACCTCGGCGAGGTTGGGTAGCAACTGCTTGGCTTTCTGGGCCAGGGTGAGAGCCTGTTCCAAATCCCCGCCGGATTCGGCGATCAGGAATGCGAGGTTGTTGAGGGCTACGCCGTTATTGGGATCGGCTTTGAGCGCAGCTTCGTAGGTCTGGCGGGCTTCCATGCGGCGCCCTGCGCCATCGAGCGAGAGGGCCAGTGTGCTCAAAACTACGGGGCTGTCCGGCAAAGTCTGGCGAGCCTGCTGGAGCGAAGTGATGGCATTCGGCAGATCTCCCTTGCGGCGATACGTCTCCCCCAATCGCAAAAACACGTCGGCACGCGCTTTGGGATCGTTGGTGAGCGAGCCGAGCACGGTCTGGTACTCGTGAATGGCTAGGTCGAACTTACCGGAGAGCACGGCCGCGGTTGCCATAGCGACATGATAATCGCTGCGGTCCGGCGCTTTCCGCGATTCCGCCTGCAAGACGGCGAGGGCTTCTTCACCCTTGTTCTGCGCCATGTAGGTTTCCACCACGCCCATCAAGCCGCGGGAATTGGCGGGATTCAATTCATAGGACCGGCGGAAGGCGGTCTCGGCTTCCTTAAAGTGCCGATCGCCCAGATTGACCAGACCCACTTGATAAGTAATATCCGGGGAATTAGGGTAAGCCCTTTCCATCGGGTCGAGCAAGGCGCGCGCTTCGTCGTATCTGCGCTCACCCATGAGGGCGGCCGTTCGAATGAGGTGCGCGTTCAGGTTGGATTTGTCGATCGCAAGTACCTGCTCGGCGGTGCGCAGGGCTCCATCCCACTCACGCCGGCGCAGTTGAAGCTGCGCCAGAGAGAGCCGTGCCAGCAGGTAGTCCGGGCGAAGGGAAGTGGCCTTCTGGAACTCCTGGCGAGCCTGCTCCCATTCATTCCGCGCCTCGTGGGCACGCCCCAGGTTGAAGTGCGCCACGGCGTTTTCCGGAGCGCGCGCCACCACGGCCTGTAATTCGGTGAGCGCCCGGCTAACTTCGCCTTTATCCAGGAGCAGAGTGGCGGCCAAACCGCGCGCATCGGTGTCGTTGGGGTCAGCCTTGAGAATCTCG
>PSRJ01000104.1 GCA_003175985.1 Terriglobia bacterium | reverse complement strand
AAGCAGTATCAGAGCGTGTTCCTGGCGGGCAACGCCGTGCTGCCGCTCTACGGTCCCGATGTCGACACGAGCCGCACCGCCACCTTCGAACCTACTCTAGGGATGCGTGGAATCCTGGACACCAGTGTGTCGTACATGATCGACCCCGGCCAGGTCGCAAATCTGCCACTTGCGGGCCGGGACGTTTACGCGCTCCTGGTCACGCTTCCAGGCGTCACCACGGACACGTCAACCGGCCGCGGCCTGGGACTCTCTGTAAATGGACAGCGGCCATCCGCGTCCAATTTTCTGCTCGATGGCCTCGAGAACAACAATTACCTGATCACCGGACCTGCGGCGACGATAGCGCCCGAAGCCGTTCAGGAATATCGCATCAGCACGAATAACTATTCCGCCGAATACGGCCGGACTGCCGGATTCCTGGCCAATGCCGTAACCCGAACCGGAGGAAGACATTGGCATGGACTCGGCTATCTGAATTTCATCAACGAGGTTTTCGGCGCGAACGACTTTCAACGGAACCGCGCCGGCCTGCCGCGGCCTCCGCACAAGCAGTGGCAGCCCGGTATCTCGGCTGGCGGTCCGGCCGGAGTGCGCAATCTATTCGCGTCGGGTTCGCTGGAATACGAACACTTTCGCGGCGCGGCAGACCCGGAGGATACCAAACTTCCAACGCGTAATTTTGTTCTTCCCGAAGGCAGTCTGGCGCAGATCTTGCTGCGGGGATTCGATGCTCCCGCCGGGCCGGGCCTTACGAAGACCTTGAAGCTCTCCCCGCCGTTATCCATTGACCGGTGGCTGGCTCTTCCGCGCGCCGATTACGTGATGCGCGAGGGGTCCAGCCGCCTGCTGGCGCGCGCGGCGGTGATGCGGCTGACACGGCCCGATTTCATATGGACGCCCTACAAGGCATTTTCTTCGCCGCTCCAACAGAACACCACCAGCCTAATGGGCGGTTGGCTCGGGAGCTACGGCCGCCTTACCAACGAGGCGCGTGCGGGCTGGACTTTGGCGGATCTGCGCTTCGATCGCGCCCAACCCTCGGTGCCCCAGCTATTATCGGTGGACGGCACTCTGCTCCCGGGCAGCCCGGCGTTCTATGGCTTTCACAATCGGGACCGGAGTTGGGAATTCCTGGACAACTTTACCTGGGTGAGGGACCGCCATACGCTGAAGTTCGGCGGCGGGGGACTTCTGCGCTCGATCGAGGGATACCTGAGTGCCGAAAAGGATGGCTACTACGATTTTGCCAATCTGGGGGACTTCGCCAACAACAAGCCGAATAGCGTGCGCGTAGCTCTTTCCCGTCTCGATTTCGACAAGGGAATCTACCGTCCACCCGACTACGACCGCAGCTACCGGCAGCGGGAGGCGTTCTTCTTCGCCCAGGATGGCTTCCGCCCAAGCAGCCGGCTCACTCTCAACTTCGGAGTGCGTTATGAGAACTTTGGCGCGCCGGTAAACACCGGTGCGGTAAAGGATCCCGTGCTGACGCTGGATGCCGACCCTCCTTCGCAGCAGGCATTGCTGAATGCGCGAGTAGTGCCGGGACCTGCGGGCGCACAACGGCTCTATCAAACCGGGGGCAACTGGAGCATTCGCGCCGGCGCATCGTGGAGTCTGCGCCAGAATGCCCGCACTCTGCTGCGCGCCGGATATGGCACGTTCTACGACCGGCCTTTCGACAATCTTTGGGAGAATCTCCGCAACAACGGGTTCGTGCTCGCAGGCACCACCTGGAATGCCCCCGCCATTCTGCCCATCAACGGCATTCTGCCCTTCCTGAAAAACTTGACCCCGGAACTGTTCTTTACGAAACTCTACGCATTTGCGCCGCACCTGCGCGCACCGCGCGTTCAGAGCTACTTCGCAGGGCTGAGCCATGAGTTGAACCGGCGGGTTGTCATCGAGGCCACGGCGGTGAACTCGAATGGAAACCGCCTGGTCACAACCGACCTCATCAATCGCGGCAATCTCCCCAATTACAGCCTTTCGCAAGTTCTCTACCGCGCCAATGAAGGTTCTTCCAGCTATCACGCGCTCGGTGTGTCCGCGCGCTACCGCAGCAGCCGCGCGCAATTGCATGTGGCCTATACGTGGGGGCACAGCATTGATAACCAAAGCGAACCGCTATCCGGCGACTTTTATGACCTGATCACGACGAGGCCCGGAGCGCAAACCGGCACTCCGCTGCCCGTGGCTTTCGCCGAGCAGTTCCACAGCGCCAGCGACCGCGGCAATTCCGATATCGATCAACGGCACAATCTCGTCGTCTTGGGAATCTGGCAATTGCCGCAGCCACCCGCGGGCTCGCGTAGAGGGCCTTGGCTGCGCGATTGGCGTATGTCGTTCCTGGCGGCTATTCGTTCCGGATTTCCCTATACCGTAACGTCAGGTTCGCTCGAGCAACGTCTTTCCCTGGTAAACCCTGCGTTGCTTTCCAATCATCGAGGGAGTGCTCCCGGAGGCGTCCAGTGGTTCGACCCTAACGCGTTCGCCTACCTCAGCGGCGGAGCGCAAGGAAACACGGGACGGAATGAGTTCAGCGGCCCGGGCTTATACAGCGCGGATGTCTCGCTCAGCCGGTCCTGGGCTGTGCGAGCTCTGGGCGAGTCGGCCCGCATCAGTTTGCGCGCAGATGCGTTTAACGCCCTCAATCACGCCAATCTCGGCAACCCCGGATCGGCACTGGGCGGCCGCGGGTTCGGTGTTGCGATGTACGGCCGAAAGGAACGGCAGCCGAATTTTCCCGTGCTGACTCCATTCAACGAAACCGCGCGCCAGATCCAGTTTCTGCTGCGCTTCGAGTTCTGAGGAACGGCCTATTTCAAGATTATCGGCAACGAAGTAAACGCATTGCGCGGCGAGAACCGCAGGCCGATCCCGATGAGGCCGGGCCATGTTGAAGTCACGTCAGCGATGCCATTAATCCCACCCAGTGCGCGGCCGCCCAACGGAGCTTGCGGATCGGAAAGCGAAAAGGCGCGATGGGTCCCCGGTTCCAGAGTCAGACTTCTCTGGCCGGCGCCGACCCCCGTGATCCCGTTGCCGCCAGGGTCGCGAAAGCCGCCGTTTAGCGTGGCGCCCTGATCGGAGGTGTTAACGATAGCCACTCCCGTCGCGCGGGTATTATCGAATGGAACAACAAATCGGGCGCTGCCCAATGGCGTAAAGGAAACCGTACCTTCCAAAAGCCCGACCCGCAGCGCCTGACGGAAGACCGCGAAACCGCCAAGGGCGGTGCTCGACACGACCTCCGCCCATCCCTGCCAAAGTGGAGAGCCGCCCTGTCCCCTGGTGGCAACCGTAGTCGACCCTCCCGGTCCCAAAGTCAAGGTATACGTTCCATTTCCCGCGAGTTGCCCGTTCTCCAGAGCCAAGGCCTGGCCTGGGGGCGTGTCCTGGCCGTTGTGAAATTTCAGAACCACGCTGTTCGTTTGGTTGGGATCGAGATTGACCAAGGTGATGCTGGTCTTCCACGCGCCCTCCAGCACTCCGCCATCGGGAATGTGTGCGATGGCCTGCCGCGTACCGCCGGCCTGTGGTGTCGTAATCTCGAACGACGAGAACGTCGATTGCTGCTGGTTGAATCGGAGGCCCAGCCCGGCCAGCGGCGGCCCGTCGGAGATGAATTCGGCGACACCCCGCGTATCTGCGAGCTGCGGGAAGCGCTGGGTGAGTGCAAAGGCCTCGTGACCGCTGCGGGCGAGTGGGACCGAAGATTGCGAGAAAACCTGACCCGATTCGTTGTGGAACTTGACAGTGACGTTGGCAGTCGCGGAGGCGCTAGTATTCACCAGCGCCATGGTCGTGACTGCTTTGCCGCTGATGTTATCGAAAGGCAGAAAGAATGTGGGTCCGGCGGGCGGCTGCAGCAGGACCGAGCCTTCGGCATCGGAAGTGTTGTCCAAAGCCTGTGCGAAGATTGCGGTTCCGCCAACAGAATCCGGAGCGGTCAGTTCCGCCCATCCCTGCCAGAAGGGCGCACCCGGGCCGCGCGTGGGCAGGATCACCGATCCTCCCGGTTGAATGTTACCGGCGTACACCCGGTTCGCCGCCTGCCCAGGACCAACCACATTGAAGGGAGCGTCGGGACTGATCGGCTGGCCGTCCAATCCGTGGCCGGGATGAAACGTCAGTTGGTAGGGAACCGTCTGTGTGACGTCCGTGTTCACCAGGATTATGGTTGTCTTCCAAGGCCGTGCCGCCCCTCCGTCGGCGATTTGCGACATGATACGAGTCACATTTGCGGGAGGGGTGCCCCCGTCGGTGGGAGTTAGCGTGAGCTTGATCTTTACGATGGCGCCCGTCCGGTTGTTGCTCACCGAGATATACCCCTCGTAATCGCAGGGCGGCAGCGTGCCCAGCGCAATCGGATCGAGCGTGGGAGTCACAATGATCGGGAGCGTCGAAGAGGAAGCAGTAATGTTGAGCCAGCCCGAAGGCGGAATGTATGCCGGGCCCGGGTTCCGCAAGATGAAATTAACGTCGTACGTATCAGAGCTACCGCCGATGGGCTGAAAGGTCACGTTCGGTGGCTGCTGGATGGCAGCGCCCGACACATAGGACCACGGCAGGACGAGACGCCCATCGGAATCCAACCCCAGGTTCGGGACAGTGATCGGTCCGCGGCCGACATCCAGAAAGATGGCCAGCCGCTCCTGGCTGAGGGCTCCGCCACACACGAGGCCCGAACTACCCGCCTGAGGCACACTTTTCGCAAGAGCGGGCAAGATGACTGGGGCGCCGGCAGTGATATCGACGACAGCCATATAACTGCCCGGCGGTAGCGCAGTCGCCTGGTTAGTAATAAACACCGTAATGGTTGCAGGCCCCGTCCCCCCGGTCGAGCTGACGCTGAGCCAATTTCCGCTTCTTGGGGAAACCACTCTGGTATTAACAAAATAGGAACGTGAAGACGGCAGAGTGAGCCTAAAGCTCTGCGCAGCCGGTAGCGACCCGCCGGGCTGGTAAGTGAACTGGAGGGATGGTGGGTCTACCACGATCCAATTCGCCGGTGTCTGCACAAAGACGCCGACGTCGATCGGCACCGCGGGCCCAATCGCTCCCACGGGAATCACGCTCACTGTGACGCCGTAGAAGCCGGCCCGCAGTCCCACCGGTTGAATAGAGAAGCGGATAGAGTTGGGCGTTTGGCAACATGCCGGAGGTAGAACGATCTTGAGCCAGCGGTTGGTGATGTTGTTATTCGGGTTCGAGACGGCGACCAGGAAATCCACCGGTGGTCCCGGGTTAAATATGTTGACAACCTGGTCAGCGGGGAAAGGATCTCCGATCTGATACACGGTGCCTATCAGCGAGTTGTGATCCACCATAAGGGCATCGGATTGCGCCTCGCGCCCCGTGACGTAGTACGACTTATTAAACTGCGGAAGGGCAGGAGCCTGCATACAACGCTCGCCGATCGCCGGACCGGAGCTGGCGATTCTCCAGGCGTAGGGGTCCGGTATTCGCGTCAGCGGAATGATCCCTCCGGGAAACGGAAGGCCGGTAAGGGGATCGAGCAACTGCGCGGCAGCCGGTGTGGCGCTGAAATCGCCGGTTCGCTCTGCTGCTGTCGGGACGTAAGCCCACGCCATAAAATCCGGCGCCAGGCGCACTACGGTACAGAATTTCTCATTCGGCGAATCGGGCAGGGGAACCTGCGAAAGCGCCTGAAAGCTCCCCAGCGACATGGCGCCGGCGTACAGGCGATCACTCGACGAGCCGCCGGTCTGTGCCGCAAGGGGTACTTCGATGACCCCGAGCGTCACAGGAACAAGCAGGCTCGCAATGAAGTGGCCCGATGACATACGTCTTATGAGTGCCCCGGCCCGCCGGTGGCGTTTCAGGCCCGGCAGGCAGTATCACTGAGTATAGTTCAGAGTGGCAGCCAAAAACGGGCGGGTTAC